>JANYLP010000053.1 GCA_025361445.1 Coriobacteriia bacterium | reverse complement strand
CGGACGGCCGCTTCCGTGTGTGACCGGATACCGGAGCGCTAGACGAGCATGGACTCCAGCGGGGTGTAGTCGAGGCCATGGACGTCCGCGACCTCCTTGTAGGTGACCTTGCCGCCGACCACGTTGACGCCCTTTGCCAGCGCGGCGTCCTCGGCGACTGCCTTCTTCCAGCCCTTGTCCGCAATGGCCAGGCCGTAGCGCAGGGTCGCGTTCGTGAGCGCGAGGGTGGAGGTGTTGGGAACGGCGCCCGGCATGTTCGCAACGCCGTAGTGCAAAACGCCCTCGACGAAGTAGGTGGGGTCGGCGTGCGTGGTCGCGTGAGTGGTCTCGATGCAACCACCCTGATCGACGGAGACGTCGACGATGACCGAGCCCTTCTTCATCTTGGGGAGCATGTCCTTCGTGACCAGCCACGGGGTCTTGGCGCCCGGCAAGAGCACGGAGCCGATGACGAGATCCGCCGCGTACACGGCCTCCTCGATGTTGTGCTTGCTCGAGTACAGGGTGCGGATCTTCGTGCCCCAGATCTCGTCGAGATAGCGGAGCCGGTCGATGTTGATGTCCATGACCGTGACGTGCGCGCCCATGCCCATCGCGACGTACGCGGCGTTCGTGCCGACGACGCCGCCACCGAGCACGACGACCTGCGCCGGAGCCACTCCCGGCGTGCCGCCCATGAGCACGCCACGGCCGCCGAAGGGCTTCTGCAGATAGGTCGCGCCGACCTGGGCCGCCATACGACCGGCGACTTCGGACATCGGGGCAAGCAGCGGAAGCGTGTGGTTCGGGAGCTCGACGGTCTCGTACGCGATGCATACGGCACCTGAGGCGACGAGGCCCTCGGTCTGCTCGAAGTCCGGAGCGAGATGGAGGTACGTGTAGAGGATCTGACCCTTGCGCAGACGCGCGATCTCGCCCGGCTGCGGCTCCTTGACCTTGACGATCATCTCGGCGCGCGCGAAGACCTCTTCAGCGCCGGCCACGAGTTCGGCGCCGGCGGCAGCGTACTCGGCGTCGGTGAATGAGGAACCATCTCCGGCCTTGGCCTCAACGAGGACCGTGTGCCCGTGCGCTACGAACTCGCGAACGCCACCCGGGGTCATTCCGACGCGGAACTCGTTGTTCTTGATCTCCTTCGGGACACCGATGATCATCTGCAGCTCTTCCCTTCATGGACAGGCGGCCGATCGCCCGTGGCTTCGGCCCCGATACGAATATGCACGCCAAGACTCGGCCTATGCAGACATGAGATTGGGTCACTGAGCGACCTTCGACAGTGTACCGCTCGGTATTGCGAGTGCAACCGGCACGACGCATGCCGCACGCGCTTTAGCGGCCGACCGCCCGGTCCAACACCGCTATCAAGAGGTCGACCATCGCGACCAGATCGGCGATCGCTATCGACTCCCCTGTCCCGTGCACGTCGGTCATCCCACACGCGAGCACGATCGACGGCAGCCCCTTCGCGGTCAGGACGTTCGCATCGCTGCCGCCGCCGGTGTCGAACACGGCCGGGGTCATACCGATGGAGCGCAGCGCACCAGCCACGAGTTCCACGTTCGGGTCGCCGGGGGCGAAGCGGAAACCCTCGTACTCGAGCTTCCAATCGATGTCGACGCTGCCGCCGCCTTCGATCGCGGCCGCTCGCATCGCAGAATCCATCTCGAGCCGGACGGACTCGGCTGTCGCCGCGTCGATCGAGCGGCATTCGCCCCGCATGACGCACGAAGCGGTCACGACGTTGGTCGCCGATCCTCCACGGATCTCGCCCACGTTGGCCGTGGTGGATGCGTCGAGCCGCCCGAGTCGCATGCCGCAGACCGCCTTGGCTGCCATCACCAGCGCCGAACGGCCCTTCTCGGGCTCGACACCCGCATGCGCCGGGACCCCGATGAACTCCGCGCGGAACGTGTGCTGGGTCGGCGCGGCGCCGACGATGCCGCCAACACTCCCGTGCGCGTCGAGCACGAGGCACACGTCGCCCGTGCAATCATCCGGTGAGATAGCCTTCGCACCCTGGAGCCCCATCTCCTCACCGGTCGTGAAGAGCACGCGCACCGGCGCGGTGACGGCACCCGTGTCGGCGAAGTGGCGAAGCGCTTCGATGATGGCGGCTACGCCCGCCTTGTCGTCGGAGCCCAGGATGGTATCTCCCGATGACCGGACGACGCCATCCTCAACGACGGGGCGGATTCCGCGACCGGGCATCACCGTATCGAGGTGCGCGCAGAGAACGACCGTCTTGCCGGGCGCACTGCCCGGGAGCTCCGCAATGAGGTTGCCCGTGTCCGATCCGCTTACGCCGGCTGTGGCGTCGAACCGCACCGAGCAGCCCACCTCGCGGAGACGCTGCGCGCACCATTGCGCGAACACGGCCTCTTCGCCGGAGGGACTGTCGATCCTGACGGCATCGAGGAACGTGTCGAGCACGCGGGGCATGGGTACTTCGCTCACGGTTCGCTACGCCTTCCGGCCGTTCTTGAACGCCACTGCCGCACCGATGAAGTCGCGGAACAGCGGCGCCGGGCGGGTGGGGCGGCTCTTGAACTCGGGGTGGCCCTGATTACCCACGAACCATGGGTGATCCGGCAGTTCCACCATCTCCACGAGCTTGCCATCGGGCGAGAGTCCCGAGATGACCAGACCGGCATCGGTGAGCTGTTGGCGATAGTCGTTCGAGACTTCGTAGCGGTGACGATGGCGCTCGTAGATGGTCTCCTCGCCGTAGGCGTCCCAGCCCTTCGTACCCGGGACGACCTTGCACGGATACGCTCCGAGGCGCATCGTCCCGCCCATGTCGTGCACGTCGTTCTGCTCGCGCATCAGGTCGATGACCGGGTGCGGCGTCGCCGGATCGAACTCCGAGGAGTTGGCGCCTTCCAGACCGGCGACGTTGCGCGCGAACTCCGCGACGGCCACCTGCATACCGAGGCAGATCCCGAAGTACGGGACGAGGTTCTGGCGGGCGTAGCATGCAGCGCGGATCTTGCCTTCGATGCCGCGGATCCCGAAGCCACCCGGCACCAGGATGCCGTCCATCTCGGACAGCAGGTTGTCGACCTCTTCGGGCGTGATCCCTTCGGCATCGACCCAGTGGATGTTGACGTCGCGGTCGTGGAAGATCCCCGCGTGCTTGAGCGACTCATGCACAGAGAGGTACGCGTCCGGCAACTGCACGTACTTGCCGACGAGCGCGATGTCGACGGTGTCGTTGAGCTGCTGGCTGTGCCGGACGAACGCGTCCCATCCACTCATGTCCGGCTCGCCGCACTTCAGCTGCAAGTGCTCGATGACCATCGTGTCGAGGCCCTGCTGACGAAGGTTCGTGGGGACCTCATAGATCGAGCGGGCGTCCATGGCGGAGACGACCGCGGCGGGATCCACGTCGCAGAACAGGCCGATCTTGCGCCGGATGCCGGCATCGATGGGCCGGTCCGAGCGGCACACGATGAAGTCCGGCTGGATACCGATGCTGCGCAGTTCCTTCACGGAGTGCTGCGTCGGCTTGGTCTTGAGCTCGGAGGAAGCGGCGATCCAAGGAACGAGCGTCACGTGGATGTAGCAGACGTTGTCACGCCCGACGTCCTTCTTGAGCTGACGGATCGCCTCGAGGAACGGCAGGGACTCGATGTCGCCCACGGTGCCGCCGACCTCGGTGATGATGACGTCCGGCTTGGTCTTCTCGGCCAAGCGGATGATGCGTTCCTTGATCTCATTGGTGACGTGCGGGATGACCTGCACGGTCCCTCCGAGGAAGTCGCCGCGGCGCTCCTTCGAGATGAGCGTCTGGTAGACGGAGCCGGCGGTCACGTTGCTCTCGCGGGAGAGAGCCTCGTCGATGAAGCGCTCGTAGTGACCGAGGTCCAGATCGGTCTCGCCGCCGTCGTCGGTCACGAAGACCTCTCCGTGCTGGAACGGGCTCATCGTGCCCGGGTCCACGTTGAGGTACGGATCGAGCTTCTGGATGGTGACCTTGAGCCCGCGGCTCTTGAGCAGCCTACCCAGTGATGCGGCAGTGATGCCCTTTCCGAGCGAGGAGACCACGCCTCCGGTCACGAAGATGTACTTGGCCATCGCCGTCAGCTCACATCGTCCCTTCTTGCGTCGTCGCCTTCGGCCGTGGGCCCGCCTGCCCACGCGCCGTCATCTGCCTCGGTCCATGCCCCATCCACCGTGCTCTCCGGCGCCGGTGTCACGCGCGCACTCCGGATCGCTAGATTCAGTCCGATCAGTACCAGCGCGAAGCCCCCGAGAAGCCACAAAGGCGCACTGCGCGCGAGCAGGTAGCCGCCAACGGCGCCCATCGCCAGGCTGCCGGCACTACCCAGCCGCGCCCGACCGCCGCGATCGTGGCGCCACGCGGCCAGCACCGGACCGAGGACGAGAACCAGGATGCACACGATGACGCCAGCGAACCACACCCACACCTGGTCGCCTTCGGGCAGCCCGGGTATCGCGTTCTCAGCGCCACCGACCGACACGTTCACGACCGACTGGATCATGTTGCGCTCCATGACCTGCCAGTAGCCCCAGGCCGAGAGTCCGGCGCCGATGAGCGCCATCGGCAGGTAGGTCGCAAGCGCTCTCCCGGGACGGGTGTCGACACGCCGCAAAAGCACAGCCGAGAGCGCTATCACGACAGCGGCAGCGACCCAGGCGAACAGGAGGTACGCGCCCTGCGACCAGCCGGCGGCATCCCGGACCAGCGGATCGATGCGGCCTATCGCGTTCGCGATCTGCCCGCTGGTGACGAACGCCAGAGCGCCCACGCCGAGCGTGGTGAGCAGCACGGTACCGCCGCGCCCGTACGCGTCCTGGGCGAGACCGAAGGCGAAGGCCCCGAGGACGAGCAGGAGCGGCACGACCGTGATCACGCTCACGAACGGCGTGTAGTCCAGCGATGCGCGCCACATCTGCTGCTCGATGCCGAGAAGAAGACTGCCGGCGTCGAGTTTCAGCAGTAACAGTGCAACGAGGCTCGACGCAACCGCCACTCCAACCGCCCACACGAGCCAGACAAGACCCAACGCCGGGGACGAGGCCCCTCCACCGGCGCCGTCCAGCGATGCGTCATCGGCCTCTATCTCGCGCGCGATCCGTTTCGCGGCCCACGCGGGGAGCGCCCACCCGACGAGTACCGCCAGAAGCACGGAGCACAGAGAGAGAACGATCCAGGTCAGCATCGGCCATCATCCTTCGTATGAACACCGGATAGTGGGGCGTGAATGGCTCCCAGACCCGCGACGACCCCGGAAACGAGAAGCGCCGCCACGACGGGGGCGGCGACGATGTGTGGGATTGTTCTCGACACGCGCACTCCGGTCCCGCTTCCCCGCATCGTGAGCTGACTGCTTGCAGGGGCGTAAATGGCTGCGCGCTCATCGTCGCACACGGCGCGATGAACGAGGTGCCCGGCACGAAGTATATACGAACTCGGTCGCCGGAAATGGTGTCGCGTAGTCCGTTTCGCTCGTGTTCGCGGACACGGCTCGGAAACGCCCGCACGCGCACGCGCGTATGGACGCACGGCTGGTCTAGAATCGTTCGCGGAGCGCTGCTCCGGTCCGTTCGCCCGCGTCACACCGCCACGGGGAGGTCAGCCATCACCGAGTCGACACCGTCGGTCGCGCGGTCGACCGCCATCATGTCGGTGGGCACGATAC
The DNA here is from genome assembly GCA_025361445.1 of Coriobacteriia bacterium. GTDB lineage: Bacteria > Actinomycetota > Coriobacteriia > Anaerosomatales > PALSA-660 > PALSA-660. The sequence goes on along the minus strand of JANYLP010000053.1, from coordinate 10,777 downwards.
TGTCCCGGCTCACCGGTTTCGCGCGTCAGTGGTCGATGGCCGTCGCCCTCGGGGTGACCGTCGCCGGGTCCGGTGCCATCCCGGACGCGTCTGCGTTCGCGATCGCGAACAACATCCCGAACATGATCTACGAGCTCGTGGCCGGCGGCGTGCTTTCCTCGATGTTCATCCCGATCTTCATCGAGCGGATGCGCGCGGACGGCGAGGCCGCTGCGCATAAGACCACCAACACGCTGTTCTCGCTGATGCTCGTCGTGCTTGGGATCGTCGCCATCCTTGGGACGCTGTTCCCGGAGCCCTTCGTGTGGACCCAGACCTTCACGAAATCCGCAGCCGAACGTGAGGTGGCCGTCTACCTGTTCCGGTTCTTCGCGGTGCAGATCATCTTCTATGCCTTCGTGGCGCTGAGCACCGGCGTCCTTAACTCGTATCGAAAGTTCTTCGCCCCAGCGATCGCTCCCCTGTTCAACAACGTGGTGGTCATCGTCGTGCTCCTGGGCTTCTACATGCCACTGCACGAGTCGAACCGACAGCTTGCCATCATCGCGCTGGGCGTCGGAACCACACTCGGAGTCGTCGCTCTGTTCGTGGCGCAGGTTCCGGCGCTGCTGCGCGTCGGCTTCAAGTTCCGGTGGTCGATGGATCTGGCGGACCCGTCGCTACGCAAGATGGTGCGCAAGGGCGGCTGGCTGATCGTATACGTGATCGTGAACCTGATCGGGATCAGCTTCCGCAACGCGTTTGCCACCAGCGCGATGCCGGACGGGGCCGCGGCGCTGCAGTACGCGTGGATGTGGTATCAGCTGCCCTTCGGCGTGCTTGCCGTGAGCTATCTCTCAGCGGTGTTCCCGGAGCTCTCGCACGCGGCCGACCATAAGGACTGGCCCGCCTTCAAGGAGTACCTCTCATCCGGTCTGCGCTCGCTGTCGCTGCTCATGCTTCCGAGCGCGGCTCTGCTGCTCGCGCTTGGCACTCCGCTCGTGTCGCTCTACCGCTTCGGCAACTTCCCCGGCGATGCCATACCACTCGTGACGGCGGCGCTCACCGGATGGACGGTCGGTCTGTTCTTCTTCGCGGCTTACATGCTGGTGCTGCGGGCCTTCTACGCCCTGCAGGACACGCGGACCCCGGCGCTCACGAACATCGTGCTGACCATCGTGCAGGTCGGCCTGTACTGGGCCTTGCCGCAGCTGATGGCCGGCCAGTACGCGCTCGTGGGCATCCCGCTCGCCGATACGATCTTCTTCGGGCTGCACCTGGCAACACTGCTCGTGATCCTCAACCGCCGCATCGGGGGCTTCGGGTTCGCGGGCGTGCTGGATGGTTGGGCGCGCTCGCTCGCCGGTGCCACAGCCGCGGGCCTCGTCGCATGGGGCGTCCTCGCGGCCACGACGGGGCTGGGGACCGGCGTGGGCGGTAACGTCCTGCGCCTCGTTCTCGGAACGGTCACCGGGCTCGGAGCCGCTTATGGCGTGCTGCGGCTGGTTGGCATGAAGGAAATCGCGTACATCGACGGTCTCGTGGGGCGCGTTCTTGGTCGCCTGTCTGGGCGGACGTCCTCCTGACCTAGGCGAGCGCGACCGAGGTCAGCAACTCCTCCGCATGTGCGCGCGAAGTATCCGTGTCCGACCCGGACAGCATCCGCGCGATCTCCGAGATGCGCTCCTCGCCCGCGACCGCGCGTACGCGGGTGCGCGCGCGCCCGTCGTCGTCGGTCTTCTCCACGACCAGCTGCGCATCGGCGAACGCGGCGACCTGTGCGAGATGGGTCACCACGAGCACTTGACGACCCGCGGACAGGGCCTTCAGGCGTGCGCCGACGGCGAGGGCGGTAGCGCCGCCGATACCGGCGTCGATCTCGTCAAAGACGAGAACGGGGACCGTGTCGGCGTCGCCAAGGACGCTCTTCAGGGCGAGCATCACGCGCGAGACCTCACCTCCCGACGCGATGCGCGCGAGCGCGCGCGCGGGCTCGCCGGATGCAGGTGCGTAGAGGAACTCCACTCGCTCCGGCCCCTCCGCGGTCCACGACTCGCGGGGTAGCGCGGCCCGGGACGCCTCGAACCGGGCGTGCGGCATGGCGAGATCGTGCGCAGCCTCAGCGAGGCCCTTCTCGAACCCTGTGGACGCCACGGCGCGGGCTTCTGTCAGCGCCTCGGCAGCTGCTTCGAGAGCTACAGCGGCATCGGCCACGGCAAAGCGCGCGCGCTCGAGTCCGACGTCGCCGGCGCTGAGCGTATCCACCTCATCGGCCGCTGCGGCGCGCGCCGCGAGGACGTCATCGAGCAGGGGCCCGTGGGTGCGCTTGAGGACGGCGAGCGCTGCGGCGCGGGACTCGGCAACCTCGAGCGCGACCGGATCGTGCTCGACACCCTCGCCGTAGTCGCGCAGTCGCGCTGCGGTCGCGTTGAGTCGCTCGTCGATGCCGGCGAGCGCATCCGCCAGGGTATCGAGCACAGGGTCGACGCCGGTCACGTGGGCGAGTGCGCTCGACGCTTCGCCGAGCCGATCGGCGGCGCCCGCCTCGTCGGTCATCGCGCGGTAGGCCGCCGACGATGCCGCGGCGAGCTTCTCGCCGTGACGCAGCCGGGGCAGCCGCTCCGCGATGGCTTCGTCCTCGCCGGGTTCCGGGGAGACGCGATCGATCTCGTCGAGCAGTGCGGTGAGAGCTGCGACCCGGCGCTCCTTGTCCCCGAGCGCGGACTCCAGATGCACGAGAGCAGCGGCTGCTTCGGCGTGTGCGCGAAAGGCGGCACGATACGCGTCGAGCAGCGCCGCGGCCCCCGCGAAACGATCGAGAAGGCCCGCGTGCGAGCCGACGCGCAGAAGTTCCTGATGGTCGTGCTGGCCGTGAAGGTCCACCAACGGGCCGAGACTATCGGCCAGCGCGCCAACCGTGGCCATCTCACCGTCGAGGTAGCAGCGGCTCCGACCGTCGGCGCCCACGCGCCTGCGAACCATCCGCTCGCCATCCGCGTCCGCGAAGCGGCCTTCCACGACCGCTTCAGATGCGCCCGAGCGCACGAGCGTCGCATCGGCACGGTCGCCGAGCAGCAGCTTGAGCGCACCGACCAGCACGGTCTTGCCCGCGCCAGTCTCCCCGGTGAGCGCGGTCATGCCCGGCCCAAGCTCGAGCCAGGTCTCCTCGATGAGCGCGAGGTCGCGGACGTGGAGCTCGGAAAGGATCATGTGCCCGGCATGAACGTGTCGCGAACCGAACCTGCGAAGCCCCGGTCGCCGAGACGGACAAGGTGCACCTCGTTCGCTCCCATCGTGACCTCGACGCGCTCGAGCGCGCTCCGACACGGGAGCAGGTCGCCGTCCACGAGCACGCACGCATCCGCACGTGCGGGATCCGGCAGCGTGACGACCACGCGGGAGCCCTCGCCGAGCACGAACGGGCGGGTGAGGAGCGAGTGCGCTCCCACGGGTACGACGATCATCGCGCGCACGTCGGGAGCGACGAGCGGACCACCCGCCGACAGCGCGTAGGCGGTCGAACCGGTAGGAGTCGCGATGACGATCCCGTCACAGACCCAGCGGCCCAGTGACTCGCCATCCACGGCGACCTCCAGCTCGACAGCGCGGGAAGAACCACCGCGCCCGACGAACACCTCGTTCAAGGCCTCCTGCGTACCGGACTCCCGGCCGCCGACAGTCACACTCGCGCTCAAAGTCAAGCGTCGCTCGATGCGACCCCGGCCGCCGATCGCGGCCAGCACGGCCTCGATCGGCGACGCACCGCCTGTGCCGCACAGGAATCCGAGTCGCCCGAGGTTGACGCCGAGTAGTGGCACCGGTGCGCCGCCGAGCAGATGCGCCGCGCGCAGGACGGTGCCGTCGCCGCCGAGAGCAACGACCAGCCCCGCCTCCGACGCCGGACCGGTGGCGACGTCGAGCCCACAAGCGACCGCGTCCTCCGCCGACACCGTGACCTCGTGACCGTGCGCGGGCAGTGTGCGCGCGAGCTCGCGCGCGGTGTCGCACGCGAGCGGGTTGTCTCCGTTTGGGACGAGCTGTATCCGCATCGTATCTACCTGCCTCCCACAGCGGCGTGGGCGTCCGAGACGAGCGCCGCGAAATCCGTGCGCACCGGCTCGCCGTGAAGCGCCAGCCGCACCCAGAACTCGATATTACCCTCCGGCCCGGTGATGGGCGACCACGAGGCGTCCAGGAGCACGAAGCCCGCGTCCTTCGCCTCGCGCGCTACCGTCTCGAGCACGTCGGTGTGAACCGCGGCGTCGCGGACCACACCCCGTTTTCCCACGCGGGCCTTACCCGCTTCGAACTGCGGCTTGACCAGTGATACGACCCGTCCATCATCGCGCAGGAGCGGACGCACGTGCGGCAGCACCTTGCCGAGTCCTATGAACGAGACGTCGATGACGGCGATATCGAACGGTGCGCCGGCGACTGTGGCGTCCACCGATCGGATGTTCGTGCGCTCAAGCACCGTCACGCGCTCATCGCAGCGCAGCTTCCAGGCGAGTTGGCCGTAGCCGACATCGAGCGCGGTGACGGACACGGCGCCGCGCTGCAGCAGGCAGTCGGTGAAGCCACCGGTCGATGCGCCGACGTCGATCGCGCGCATGCCCGCCACGTCGAGCCCGAACTTCTCCAGGGCACCCGACAGCTTCACGCCGCCACGCGATACGAACTCAGGGGCGGCTTCGACCTCGAACACGGCGTCGTCGGGGACGTCGCCGCCGGCCTTGAGAACCGGTCCGGATCCGACGAGCGTCACGCGTCCCGCGAGGATGGCCGCCTTCGCCTGCTCGCGCGAGGCGAACAGACCCGCATCAACGAGCGCGGTGTCGGCTCTGCGTCTGGCCACGGCGCTCGCCCTCACTGTCTGCGACTCGTTCGAGGCGGCCGAGCACGGCGTCGCGCACCCCATCGGGAGTGAGTCTCACATCGGAGAGGAGGCGGTCCATCGCTCCGTGGGTGACGAAGCAGTCGGGCACGCCCAGGTGCATGACCGAGGTCGTCATGTCCATGTCGGCGAGTGCCTCGAGGACCGCCGAGCCCGCTCCGCCGACGGTGGTGTTCTCCTCGATCGTGACGACGAGATCGTGGCGCTGCGCAGCCCATGCGACAGTCTCCATGTCGAGTGGCTTGATCCAGCGCATGTTCACGACGGACGCGGACACTCCCGCTTCCATGAGCAGCTGCGAAGCGCGCTCGGCCACACCGACCATGCGCCCGAACGCGAGCAGCGCAACATCGGTACCCGTACGGCGTACCTGCGCCCGTCCCGCCTCGAGCACGGACGGCTCGCGCGGAAGCGCGACGCCGGCCCCCTTGCCGCGCGGGTAGCGGATCGCGAACGGCGACTCGCCGAGAAGCCCCGTGTGCAGCATGTCGACGAGTTCCGCTTCATCGGCGGGAGCGCACAGCGTCAAGTTCGGCACCGCACGGAGGTACGTCATGTCGAATACACCGTGGTGCGTCGGCCCGTCCTCGCCCACGAGTCCCGCGCGGTCGAGCGCGAAGACGACGGGCAGGTTCTGCAGGCACACATCCATGATCACCTGGTCGTAGGCGCGCTGCAGGAATGTCGAGTAGACGGCCACGACCGGACGGCGTCCGCCGAGCGCGAGCCCGGCCGCGAGTCCCACCGCGTGCTGCTCGGCGATCCCCACGTCGTAGAAGCGATCGGGGTAGGCCTCGCAGAAGCGGTCGAGCCCGGTGCCGGTCGGCATCGCCGCCGTTATCGCGCAGACACGCTCGTCGCGGGCGGCCTCCCACATCATCGCCTCGGAGAAGACTTCGGTGAACGACGGCGCGCCCTTGCTCTCGGGAACCTTGCCGGTAGACACCTCGAACGGCGAGATCCCGTGGAAGGTGTCCGGGGAGTCCTCAGCCGGGGCGTAGCCCTGGCCCTTGTGCGTGACCGCGTGGATGATGACCGGGCCGTCGAGCTGCTTCGCGCGGCGGACCGCGTCCTCGACCCTCTCCACGTCGTGCCCGTTGATCGGACCGACGTAGGTCCAGCCGAGTTCCTCGAAGAACATCCCGGGAACGACGAGCTGCTTGAAGGACTCCTTGGCCGCCTCGCCCGCCTCGACGAGTCCTCGCCCGATACCGGGGACCTTGGCGATCGCACCCTCGACGCCGTCGCGCAGTCTCGTGTAGCGGGGGTCGAGTCGCACGCGCGCCAGGTAGCTGGCGAGTGCGCCGACGTTCTCGGAGATCGACATCTCGTTGTCGTTGAGCACCACGATGAGGCGCGTCCCGAGGTGTCCCGCGTGGTTCAGCGCCTCGAACGCCATCCCACCCGTCAGCGACCCGTCGCCGATGACCGCCACGACGTGCTCATCGCCGCCGCGCGCATCACGCGCCGTTGCGAGCCCGAGAGCCACCGAGATCGAGTTCGAGGCGTGACCGGTGTCGAAGGCGTCGTAGGGAGACTCGTTGCGCTTCGGGAAGCCGCACACGCCACCGTACTGGCGAAGCGTCGAGAAGCGCTCTCTGCGGCCCGTCAGCAGCTTGTGGACGTAGCTCTGATGCCCGACATCCCAGATGACTCGGTCCTTGGGCATATCGAGTGCGCGGAGCAGCCCGATGGTGAGCTCGACGACCCCGAGATTGGGGGCAAGATGCCCGCCTGTGGACGCCACCGTCTGGATGAGCCGGTCCCGGATCTCGGAGGCGAGCTGCGCGAGCTGCGGGGAGCTCAGCGGCTTCAGGTCGTCCGGATCGGAGATGTGGTCGAGAATCGTGTCGCCCAAGGCCGGTGTGTCGTCCTCACTTCTCGGCACAGACGCGGATCCTCCTGAGAAGTCCCGCGCCCCACGTATGCGCTCCGACGGTATTCTCCCCGCGGAGTTCGTGCAACCGGAGTGCACACACCGTCACCGCGGCGTCACCACGCCGCGAGGTGCGTACGCTACGAGCGCTCGTCGTCCTCAAGCTCCATCACCGGGGCCACGGGCTCGTCGCCGGCCGTATCCTCATCGACCTCAAGCGTCTCATCGGGTGCTCCGGCCTCGGACTCAGCGTGCTCTGCGCCCCCCGCAGTGTCTGCAGTGGGCTCTTCCGTACCCTCCACGGCGACGGCACGGAACGACGTCTGGTCGATCAGGTCGTTGCACTGGTTGACGAGACGGACCGCTTCCTCCAGCAGATCGAGACTCTGCTCGAGCGAGACGTCCTTGCGGCGAGCCTGTACAACGATCTCCTCGAGCCGGGCCCGGGTCGTCTCGAACGTCGAGCGGTCGTCACTCATCGGAACTCTCCTCAAGGCCGCCGGCGATCGCGACGTCCGCGAGCCGTCCCAGCACGCCGTTCACGAACTTGCTCGAATCCTCGCCGCCGTAGACCTTCGCCATCTCGACGGCCTCGTTGATCGCGACCGAATCGGGCACGTCTTCGTCGCGGTAGAGCATCTCGAAGACGGCCAGACGCAGGATGTTGCGGTCTACCAGCGGCATTCGGGAGAGCACCCAGTTCTCGGATGTCTCCTCGATCAGACGGTCGATGCGGGACTGATGCGCCTCGACGCCGAGCACGACCTCGCGCGCGTACTCGCACGGATCACCGTCCTCGACGCTGTAGGTGCCCTCAGCAAGAATGCGACTCAGTGTCTGCTCGGTGATCTCGCGCTGATACAGCATGTGGAGCGCCTGATGACGGGCGCGGCGGCGTTCGAGCATCGGTGTGCGGTCCCCGCCCTAGTTCTCGGGGAAGGAGACGGCGTCGATGAAGACGTCGACGCGTGATGCGGAATGCCCCGTCTGCGACGCGAGCGCGTCGGATACGGCGTCCTGGACCGCGGCCCCGAGCTGCCGCAGCGGACGCCCGTAGACGGCCGTGACGTGCAGCGAGACCACGAAGCAGCCGTCCTCGTCGATCGAGACCTCGGTCAACTTCGCCGACTTCGAGAGCTTGCCGAGGGGAGAAGCGATGACAGTCGCGACGCCCTCGACCTCGCCCGCGGCGAGCTCCACCATCGTCTCGACGACGCCCGGCGCTATGTCGAGCCCTTCGAGGCTCAGTTCGGTGGCCATGTCGCTTCTCGTTTCATCGTGATCGTGCGGAGGGCCGGACGGAGCACGCTCGAACGGGGGCTAGAGGGCCCCGCCGTTCATCTGCGTATCGACGAAGTCAGTATAGACCTCGCCTCTTTGGAAGGACTCGTTCTCGATCGCCGCCTGATGGAACGGGATCGTCGTCGGGATGCCCACGACGATGAACTCGTCGAGTGCCCGGCGGGCGCGGTTGATCGCCTCGTAGCGAGTCTCGCCCCACACGATCAGCTTCGCGATGAGCGAGTCGTACGTGGGCGGCACAGAGTAGCCGGAGTACATGTGGCTGTCCACGCGCACACCGAGTCCCCCGGGCGCGTTGAAGATGTCGATCTTGCCCGGGTGCGGGCGGAAGTTGTGCGCCGGATCCTCCGCGTTGATGCGGAACTCGATCGCGTGACCGCGCTGGACGATATCGCGCTGGTCGGGGTGGCGAAGTGGCCTGCCCGCCGCCACACGGATCTGCTCCTTGATGATGTCGACGCCCGTCACGGCCTCGGTCACCGGGTGCTCCACCTGTACGCGCGTGTTCATCTCCATGAAGTAGAACGTGCCATCCTCATCGAGCAGGAACTCGACGGTACCGGCGTTGACGTAGTCGACGGCACGTACGGCAAGCAGCGCCGCCTCCCCCATCGCCCGACGCAGTTCGTCGGAGAGCGCCGGTGACGGCGACTCCTCGATGAGCTTCTGGTGGCGCCGCTGCACCGAGCAGTCCCGCTCGAACAGGTGGATGGCGTTGCCGTGGCTGTCCGCGAGCACCTGGAACTCGATGTGCCGCGGGCGCGTGAGGTACTTCTCGAGGTAGACGGTGTCGTCGCCGAACGCGACGGCGGCCTCTGCGCGCGCTGCGTGCAGCATCGACGGAAGCTCCGCCGCACTGGCGGCCACGCGCATGCCGCGTCCGCCTCCGCCGGCCGACGCCTTGATCAGCACCGGGTAGCCGACCTCCGCGGCGAACTTCAGCGCCTCGGCCTCGGACGCCACGGCCCCGTCACTGCCGGGAACGGTGGGGACGCCGGCATCGCGCATCGTCTGCTTCGCCACGGCCTTGTCGCCCATGCGCTCGATCGCGTCGGGTGAGGGACCGATGAAGGTGATCCCGCTGTCCTCGCAGGCACGGGCGAAGCCCGCGTTCTCAGCCAGGAACCCGTAGCCGGGATGGACCGCGTTCGCGCCGGTGATGAGCGCCGCGGAGATGATGTTCGGGACGTTGAGGTAGCTGAGAGCCGAGGGCGCCGGACCGACGCACAAGGCCTCGTCGGCCATTCGCGTGTGCAGACTTTCCCGGTCCGCCTCCGAGTAGATGGCGACGGTCGAGATGCCCATCTCGCGGCACGCGCGGATCACACGGAGTGCCACTTCTCCGCGGTTCGCGATCAGTATCTTTCCGAACTCGTGCATGCTTTCGCCTATTCGACGGGTTCGTAATAGAACAGGACGGCGCCGTAGTCCACGGGAGAGGCGTCGGCCGCGACCACCTCGCGGATCACGCCCGTCTCAGGCATCTCGATCTCGTTCATGAGCTTCATGGCCTCGAGGATGCAGACAGGGTTGCCCTGCTCGACGACCGTGCCCACCTCGGCGAACGGGTCGGATCCGGGCGACGGTGCACGGTAGAAGGTCCCGACCATCATGGCGGTGACCTCCTTCCACGTCGCGGGGTGCGTGGGGGCGGCTTCCGGCGCCACGGCGGCCGTCGGTGCCGTGCCGGAAGAAGTGGCGACTGCGGGGTGCGCCGCAGCCATGACGGCTCCGCTCTTGCGCACCGTGATCGTCGCGCCGTTCTCCTCAACGATGACCTCACCGATCTCCGAAGCCTCGACGATGCGGATCAGTTCGCGGATCTGGTTCACGTCCACGGATTTGTCCTCCCTGACGGTGTCGATCTCTTCGGACAACATGAAGACCGCCTTCTCGGCGCCTTCCTTGTGCTTGGTCAAGTACGTCATGGCCTCGTTCGGGAAGAGCGCGTACATGAGCACGTCTTCCTCGCTGTGAGCGAGGTCGCCGATCTCAGCTTCGGCCTGCTCGTAGCTGCCGTGCGCCATCGAACCGGGCCGTACGTCGTCCGCAAGAGGCTTCTCATCGCCGAGCGCGCGCGCCACGACCTCGGGGGACATCGGGCCGGGAGCCTTGCCGTACAGTCCGCGGATGTAGTCCTTCATCTCGTTCGGGACGATGCCCCATCGCTGGCCCGTGAGGACGTTCAGCACGGCCTGCGTGCCCACGATCTGCGACATCGGGGTCACGAGCGGCGGGTAGCCGACCTCGGCGCGCACTTTCGGGATCTCGGCGAGCACGTCCGGAAGCCGACCGCTCGCCTTCTGCAGCTCGAGCTGGCTGATGAGGTTGCTCATCATGCCGCCCGGGACCTGGTGCGAGAAGACCTCCATCTGGAGCATCGTGGTGATGCCGCGCTTGAGCTTCTTGCGCTCGCGCACGCCCTCCCAGTACTCGGCGATGCGGAACAGCTCGTCGAGGTCCAGGCCCGTGTCGTAGGGCGACTCCTTGAGCGCCGCGACGATCATCTCGACCGGCGGCTGCGAGTTGCCGAACGCCAGAGCAACGGCGGCGGTGTCGACGATGTCCGCGCCCGCCTCGATCGCTTTGAGGTAGTTCATGGGAGCCATGCCGCCGATGTAGTGGCAGTGCACGTGCAGCGGCAGGCCGACCTCGGCTTTGAGCGCCTTGACCATCTTCTCGGTCCTAAACGGCGTGAGCATGCCCGCCATGTCCTTGATGCAGAT
>JANYLP010000043.1 GCA_025361445.1 Coriobacteriia bacterium | reverse complement strand
CCTCCACCGACGCGGCATCACAGCCAGCGTACTTCCGGTCGTAATGTCCCTGCAGGTCGGCCACGGTCACCCTCCATTCATGGTCGCTGATGAATACACATGCTCTAGGCCCGCGAGTGAAGCACCGTCACTATAGAGATCCGCCGCCTGGCGCCTCGCAAGGTGACTCAACGCGGCCCATTCGTCCTCTTCGGCCTCTGCAAGGGCAGTCGCACGATCGCTCATCGCTCCCCAATCGAGCGTCGGAACGGACCACGGCCACGCATCCGATGCCGCGAAAGCGCCGTGATCGAAGGTCACCACGAGCGTGCCCTCAGCCAGTGCCTCAAGAACCACGAGCGGCAGACCCTCATACCAAAGCGACGGGACGACGCATACACGCGCTCGGGAGAGGCGTTCACGGACGGACGCGGCGTCGAGGGCCCCGGTCAGCGCCACGTTCTTGCCCGCGACAGCGCGGACTTCGCGCTCCTGCGGGCCGCCCCCGACGACGGTGAGCGCCGGCGCTTCCGATGGCCACGCACCCACAAACTCCAGCACACCCTTCTCCGCCGAGAGTCGGCCGACGAAGATGACGCCCGCGCGCTCCGCCCAAGTCCGCATCGAAGATGCGGTCGCGACGCTGTTCGGCTTCACGACTATGCGCTCGACATCCAGGCCGTACGCTGCGTACTTGTCCCGCATGAAGCTCGTCAGGGCGAGCGCGACCCGCGGGGTTCCCGCCATCAGGTTACGCCACTGGGCGGTAAGCCCGCGGGCGATCGAGGCGCTTTGCAGCCTCGACCCGCGGTAGCATCCCCGCACTATCCCCTGCCGGAAGCGGCCCGGCGAGCAGCGCTCGCACACCTCACCGTTCAGAAAGTGGGTGCCGGCAAGACATGACAGCCGGTAATTGTGGAGCGTCTGCACCGACGCACAACCCGCGTGCGCGGCTGCGGTGATGGCACCGGGGCTGAGCATCGGGTAGAGGTTGTGGAAGTGCACGATCTCGGGCTCGAACTCGTCGATCGCCTGCGCGATGGCATCGCGTCCCCACCGATGATCACCCATGCGCAGGGCGATCCGGACCTGCGTCGGAAGACCGATGCCATCGAACACGCTGCTGGGCACAACCAGCATCCGAACCTCGTGCCCTGCCGCTCGAAGCAGATCCGCCTCATGCTCGACGACGACGTCCTCGCCGCCGCGCTCACGATAGGCGACATGTGCAATTAACACCCTCATCGATGCGCCGCTCTGAGCGCCAAAGTACGCCTCACCGCCTGTCCGCCAAGGCCGCAACGACACCGTCCGCAAAGCGATCGGCCATAGCTTCAACGGTGTATCGCGATGTCGCCTCAAAGCACCCTGCCACCAGTCCCTCGCGATAAGCCTCATCGGAGAGCACTCGAACGACGGCGGCAGCGAACGCCTCCACGGAACTCGAGTCGCCGACCACCACGCCGTTCACACCGTCAACCAGGTACTCGATCTCAGGGCTGTGATATGCCACGCGCGTAGTGACCATGGGCACGCCAGACGCGAAGGAGTCCAAGACCCCGAGACCGACGAGGCCGGGCATGAGCGCTACCCGAGAAACCGCCATGCATCGGGCGAGATCTGCCCCGAACGCAGGCCCGATGAAGTGGACCCACGAGAGCTCCTCGGCAGCAGCCTCTGCCAGGTGCTTGTCGGGGCCTGCGCCCACGAGCAGCAGCTCGAAGTCCGCGACGCGGCCTCGGATCTCGCGGGCTGCGGCCACAAGGAACTCGAGGCGCTTGTCGCGGTACATCCCTCCTACGAAGATCCCCACGTTGCGTCCCACCAGCGCCAACTCAGTCCGAATGTCGTCAGCAGCCTCACGGCGTGCGACATCCACAGCCCGCCTCAAGGCACTGGTGTCGCTCGCGTTCTGCACCACGGTAGTGCGCTCACGCGGGAAGCCCAACCCGGCAACAATGTCAGCGCTGGTTGCGGTGTACGCAAACCACCACCAGGCCCAGCGGGAGGTCACCGCCTTCGCGCGCTCTCCCCACGACCGTCGGTTGCGCGCCTGGAAGTCCCTGCCGTGCCCCCACAGAGCGACGCGTGTCAGCCCGAGAGCGCCTGCGACAAGCAACGGATAGTTCACGAGCAGCCGGTTCGCCTGCTCGACGATGACCAAGTCAGACCGCAGCGCTCGACCGAGCAGGGGTTGCCAGTACGCGGTCTTGCCCCCGATCCTGAACGTACGACTGGGGACCATCTCTCCGAAGTCCAGCTCGCGTCTGTCCGCCAGTTCCGCGGAGACCCCGACCGGCTGCCCGTACACGACGGACAACTCAACGTTGTTCAAGGTCAGTCGCGACTTCAGCAACTCGAAGAAGCGCACACGATAGTGCGGCATGTCCTTCTGGACGATGAGTACGCGGAGCGGCCCGCTCATCGCGAGTCTGCCCCAGCAACGGAGACGATCCTCTTCATGTGCCCGTAAAGCTCCGCCCGCGACAAGGAGCGGAATACCAGAACAGCGCTCACGACAAGGAACAGCTGAACTGCCCGGGCTCCGCTGGCGACAAGGCGCCGCGTGAGCTCGGGCATCCCGGCCTGTTGGGGCGCCAGGGTGTGGATGCCGACGACGGCCAAGATCGCCAGACCGCTCAGGACATCGAAGGAGCCGAGCCGGGCTTTCGCCTGTTCATCGTTCAACCGCGTATCTCCTGACGTGATCGTGGAAGAGGTGCTCACTCCCCCGACGGATCCAAGCCGCCGCCTCATATCGACTCGACGGCCGAACGGCCGGGCCACCCGTCTCAACTTTCAGGACGACGCAGCCCTGTTGACCGCCTCAACGAGCCGCTCGGCGAACGCGACCGACGAGAAGGTCCTCGCGAAACGCTCCGACACAAGGAACCGATCCATGGCATCGACGTATCGTTGCCGCGCGATCACATCTGAATCGATCTCGCACACCGCCTGCCATAGACTGCGGTAGGACGGGTAGGCTGACGCGTCCACGTAGCAGTCCTCGGGAACGAAGTCCGCGACGTCCGGCGCGCCCAGATACAGCGGTATGGTACCCGCGTAGAGGCAGTCAGGCAGCTTCTCGGTGACGTAGCCACGGGTTCTACAGTTCTCAAAGCACAGACAGAATGAGTAGCGTGACATGGCGGCAATCTTGTCGTCGACGAAGCCTCTTGACGGCAAGACGCCATCCCACCCCGATCCGTAGATGTGGGGGTATGCGCCATCGGTGGCTGCAAGCAGTTCGCGCACCGCCCGCACTCGTTCGGCATAGAGGTCCAATTGCGCGCCGACTTGTTCCCATTGAAGAATGCCAAGGTTAGCGTGCGCCTGCTCGCATCCCTATGGGTCGTGTGATGAGTCGGATAGCAGAAGTGGATGTCTTCGTCAGCGATTGGGGCGATGGTCAGGATGGAGTGAAAGAGGCGGCGTGCCCGCCTCTCGTACAGGTGCGGAAGAACGACCGGCGGCTCGACGATCAGCAGCACCCGTCTTCGGGGCATCCGGGGCATAAGGAGTTCGTGTGATCGAGGCAGCCGGTTCACCCAGACGCCCACACTGCAACCTCTCGGTGAAGTCGAGAATGAGATGCCCGCCTGCTCGAGGACAGTCAGCCCAGTCCGCCCGTGATGGCCGCTGAATGCACGGCAGAAGTCCACGGGCAACGATTCGGCACACCACACGCGTATTCCGCCGACCGCCATGTCCTCCCCGTCCCCTCTACGCACGCGACAATCACTGCCAGACGACCTGCTTCACTGCAGTCTACTTCACAGCCGCATCTTCGGTCCTGGCACATCCGGTCGCCCGCACGTCTCAGGCAGCGACATCTCCAAGAGATGCGGTGCGCGCTGGAGGCCTCCCCTTCAGGAAGACAATCCTCGGATTCCTAGCACGCCCGCTGGTTCGCAAGTTGGTAGCGGTTTCACTAGCGAACTCCAGTCGCGCCATGCTCGGGCAGACCGAGCAGAAGCACTCTCGTGGGCGCGCTGCGCCGAAGGACAAACGTCGACAGGCCTAGAGACCCCGCAAGCCCGAGGGCGAACCCTACGAAGATCCACACCGGACCGAACGCGGACGGCAGCCCGGTGAAGTACTGGTGAGATACGTGCACATCCATGGTCATGGCTCCGAGAAGCACGATGTGCTTCGGCGGACGCTTCACCAGGCCCAGAACCGCGGCAGTCAGGGCGACGCACGCGGTGATCCCAAGCGCTGCGACCACATACCGGAATCCGAGTGCAGCGAAACGGGCACCGGGCACGTGTGCTGCTCGCAGAACGGTCTCGACCGGCAGTTCGCCCGTCCGCCGCCAATACGGCAACAGCGCGAGCCACCCCGCAAGCGAGAGGCCTCCCACGATCGCCGGCGCCGCACCCCCTCTCGGTCTCAAGCCGGCGACGGCGGCGGCTATGACGAAGCACAAGAAGAGTACCCAAAGGAACCACAACCCGTTGTCCGGCGAGGCCCAGAGCGCCGCCACCCATGAGACGGGAGAGACCAGTGTGCGATTCCCTATCGACGTCACCAGGTAGGCGACGACGTACCACGACAAGAAGGGGACCACGAGCTGCAGCGTCTTTCGCCGCACCGTCTTGCCGAAGCCGCGTTGCAGCCGCCCGTAGGCGAGATAGCCACTGACGGCGATGAAGAGCGGCATGTGGAAGGAGTAGATCGCTCGAAACAAGGGGGACGCATCAAATGCCACGGTATGCCGTTGGATTGCGTGGCCGAGAACGACCAATAGGATCGCGATGCCGCGCACGAGATCGACAAGTGCGCTCCGACCCGGCTCGGGCCGCAGATGAGTGGCGAGCGCGCCGGCGACGGGCGGGATACCTGTCTCCACCCTACTCACCGTCCCCGGTCACCGCGCGGGTTCTGGAACGCCACATGGCATCACGGGCGCCGGCTGCGCGTCCGCGCATCCCCGAAACCGCCTTGGCCCATCCCCCTGGGCGGAGGGCATAGATCGGCGCCGCGAGGATGCCGGGGGCGGCCCGCTGCCCGAGCAGCCAGAAGTACAGCACGAACAGCACCCGGCGGGTCAGCCGGAGGTGGCGCAGCAGCGTATACGTGAGCATGTAGGCATACGCATACGCGTACGCGGACTTGTCGCCGCGCGCCTCTGTCCCGATCCGCGCCGCGGGATAGTGGGCCACCCGGATGCCGGAATCGTAGACGACCCGCAGTCCTGCGTCCTTGACCGTCAGGCACCACTCCAGCTCCTCGTTCGGAGCCATCCCGGGTGCGCGACCATGGTCCGCGCTCCGTGCGAGCTCTCGCCTGATCGTCAGGTTGGACCCAGGAAGGAAGTCCACGTCCGCGCTGATGTGTCCGTCATGCAAGTCGTGCAGATGACTCACCGTGCGACCGAAGACGTCGAGGCGCGCGATCGCATGACCCTCGAACCACTTCGCGGTCGTCCTGGCGCCCACGATGTTCAGTATCGGACCACCGACGCAGCCCACCTCCGGATCCGCCACGTATGGAGCGAGCGCTGCGCTCCAGCCGGGCGCCGGCTCCGCATCGTCGTCCATGAAGGAGACCCACTCGGTTTGGGCTGACATGAGACCAGCCTGTCTAGCTGCGACCAGCCCACGGACCTGCACCGAGACCACATGCACGCCCGGGTGCGCGGCGCACTCCGCAGTGCCTTCGACGTCGTCCGAACGAAGGACGGCGATCACAGATCCCGGAGCGGGCGTCTGACGCTCCAGCCCGGCCAGACACCGCGCGAGCGCCTCCGGGCGATATGCGCTCGGCACGATCACGGTCAGCTCCGCGAGACGCGGCACATTACCCTCTGGCATCATCAAGGACCCTGCCCCTCGACCGGATGATCGTTCTCAAGCCATCGATGGTGCCCCGCCAGATCTCGAGGTCCGTGTCGCGGCGCTTGCACACGACGCGCGCTCCTTCCAACAGCAGAAGCCCCAGCACGCTCCACCAGTAGGCTGACCGTGTCAGCCCTAGGCGGCGATGGCGCAGGACCAGCCAATACCGGTTCACCACGGACTTGCCGGCTATCTGCCGACGGGACTCGCGACCGCCCGCGCTGTGCCTGTGCTCCAACTGTGCACTCGAGCACACGACCAACGAACCGGCCGCCCGCGCGCGCAGCGACAGGTCCACGTCATCATAGAGCGCGTAGCCGGTCATCTCCGAAGCCCACTTGAGCTCGGGGAACAGCTCCCGCCGATACATTGCGCATCCGAAGAGCCAGTCCGCTGCGGCGCACCCCTCCCCCGGCGCCAGGTTCACGCCCGACGAAAGCATCCGTCCGGTCGGTCGGCCACCGAGCAAGAAGAACCGACAGTACGCGGCGTATGCGGACTCTGTCGCCTTCTGCAACGGCATGGATACCCCGGCAACCCCGGCCACCTGCCTGCGGGTGTCCCGCTCCAGGACCGCGCTCAATACCTCGATGTACTCCCGCTCCAAGACGACATCGTCGTCCGCGAAGAGTACGGCGTCCGCCTCGTCGCCTAGGTGGTCGATGGCGAAGTTCCGTTGAGCAGTGGCCCCGATGGCTGGCGCCTTCAGATACACCACGCCCAGATCGGGACGCTCCGCGCGAGTCTCTTCGCACAGCCGCTCGGTGCTTCGGTCGTCGCCGCCGTCGCTGATGATCACCTCGACCGGACGGACCGTCTGGCGCTTGAGGCTCTCCAGAAGGGACTCAAGGTCGTCCGTGCGATTCCTCGTGGCCACGATGACGCTCACGCGACTAGGCATACGGGCCGCCATTCGCGAGACGTGCATTCGGCGCGATCGGGCCGAGCCGCCAGATGTCCGACACTCCCCTGACAAGCGCAAGCACCCGCCTCAGCGGATCGCGACGCGCCCGCAGAACCCCCCGGGCGGCGCTGAAGACGATGTCTCCGGCGACGGACCACCAGAACGCGTACAGCGTGACGCCATGCCCGCGCATCTCGGATACCCACGTGTACCTGTGCACGATCTCCATCCGCCCGAGATCGTGTCGTTCGTACCGGTTCGTAGGCGAGCACAGGTGCGCGTAACGCGCGTCGGGGACGAACTTCAGCGAGCCCAACAGGCTGACACGGTACGTGAAGTCGACGTCCTCACCAAGCGAGTAGCCTTCCATGCGCGTGTCGAACGAGAGCGACTCGAACACGGCGCGGCGGAAGCTCATGCTGCAGCCGGACAGCCAGGTGACCGGGTCGTCGGCGTCCACGCCGAACGGCAGGATGTTGGTCCCCGACCTCAAGACCCTCCCGCCACGGGCCGAGTCGAGCAGGAAGAAGCGGCGCGACGCCAACAGACGACGATCCGGCAGGTTCGTCATGAGACCGCCGGCCCCCAGCGTCTCGGGGCCTCCCGCGAACACCCGCTCCAACGCTTCGAAGTACCCCGGCTCGAGAACGACATCGTCGTCGAGGAAGTGGACCACCTCGACATCTGGCTCGAGTGCATTCACGCCGAGCATGCGCTGACGAGTCAGCCCCGGCTCGGACCGGAGATAGCGCACTTGCAGCCCTGACGCGCTCTCTGCGATCCGCCTCGTGCGCTCGTCCGTCGACGCATCGACGACGAGTACCGGGACGTCCGCGTTCCCATCGAGCAGCGACGCGAACAGCCTGCGCACATCGTCGGGGCGATTGCGCGTACACAGTACCAACTGGGAGCGCACGATCACACCCGCCCGCTCGCCGACGTGGAGCCGGTCTTCTCCCAGGCCCCGACGACGGCGACGATATCATTCAACCGTCGCTCATAGGTGTGGTCGCGCAGCGTACGCGCCATGCCCGCGCGGGCTATGGCCTCTCGCCGCTCGTCGTCCTCCAGCAGCCAGCGCACGGCACGGAGCAGGTCCCGGTGACCCCGGAAGGCCATCACCTCAGCGCCGATCTCGTAGAACCTCTCGAGCCCCGGCGCCTCCTCGGTGAGCAGAAGCCCACCACACCCCGGGATCTCGAAGGCGCGACCCTTGATCTGCCTCAGGCGCGGGGCAAGAAGTGACGTCCGCGTGGACGAAGCGCTGAAGTTCAGATTCACCTTGCTGGAGCAGATGATCTCGATCAGCTGGCTTTGTGTGACACGCCCCTCCGGCCAGCCATGTCCCCAAGTCCGCACATCGATGCCGTTCCTGCGAAGGAAATCCACGGCGGCCCGACGGTCGCTGTGGGGCTGACCAACGAAGGTCACATCGAAGCGCTTGTCGGCCTCCACGGGGCGATAGTCGAAGTGGTTCACGGCCCATTGAGACAGGAGCACGTTCGGCTGACCCACGGCCCGGTACTTCTCGAGGGCTGTGTCGTCCGTCGTCACGACCCAATCGAAAGCGTTGGCCCAATGGCGCGAGAAGCGGTCGAATCGCCAGTGGTCATCGCAGAACCAACCGAGGGTCTTCACCGGCATCTCACGCGTGATGCGTGTGACCACATCCCGGTCCATCTGCTCCTCGAACATGATGGCGAACATGTAGTCCGGCTTCGCGGTGCGCGCCAACTCCAACAACCGCTCGTTCGCACGCCAGTACCCGTGCTCGATCAACTCGCGGGCGAAGTCGTGGTGGATGAGCTCCACATCCATGTGGCGCAGAGTCTTCTCGAAGTTCTCGCGCTCGAAGCTCGGACCGCGGGTAGGGTCCCCGTAGTCGTCGCCCAAGGCGCAATACAGTACCCTGATCGTCGTCACTTCTCCTCAACTCCGGGCTCGGCCGCGCCGTCCACCTGGAAGCTCAGCCCCACGGCCGCACCCCACACCACCCAGATGCCCTGGAACACGAAGGGCGTGTTCTCGGCCATTCCGCCCGCGAGCACCGCGACCATGGTCACGACGCCGACCAGACCGATGAGCGCCTCCGGCGCCGACGCGGTCCGGACGAGCCTGACCGATCGCCACGAGAGCCAATACCACAGCGCCGCGAAGGACATCAACCCCACGGGTCCCACGCCGTTCGCAAGTACAAGATACGCGTTGTGCTCGAAGTAGCCGTACTTCGCGATGAGAGTGCCGAACCCGATCCCCAGTGGATGTGCACGCAGCAGCGAGAGCGCAAGTTCCCATATCTGCACGCGCACCGTGACCGATGAATCGCCAAGCCACGAGCCTACAGTCGCCGCGCGCTGCCCGATCTCGCCTGACAGCAACCCGCTCGCACCCAGCGCGACAGGGAGCACGACCGCCGGCACAGACACGACTGCGGCCAGCGGCCTGACCCGAAGGGCACGTGAGCCCATCGCCGCGCCGAGGGCCGCCAACAGGCCGAGGGCGAGACCCAGCCACCCGGTCCTGCCGCCGCTCAAGTAGAGCAGCACTCCGCTGGTGAGGCCGATGAGCCCTGCGGCCACGCGGCTCCGATTCGTGCTGGCATACGCGCCCAGCACGGCCGCAGTCCCTGTTGTGGCAGCAAGAACGCCGGATACGCGCGAACCCCATACCTCGACCGGCAATGCCCCGGGGAGGGTGTAGATGCCCCGCAATCGTGACGTCTCCTGAAGCAGCACGGTGAGACCGGCGTCATAGAACGGCATGTGGCCGAGATACTGCCCCCAGAAGATGAGCCCACTCTGTATGAGTGCGCTCGCCAGCACACCCCGCACCAAGGCCATCGCCTGCGAGCCACTCTCGGTGTACACCGAAGCCAACGCCGCAACGAACACCGCGAAAAGGACGCTCCGTGCGCTCGGCAGAGTGACCGACAGGGGCGCCGAGAACCCCGTCAGGATCCAGCCGCCCGCGGCGCCAAGTCCGCAGAGTGCGATAACCCGCATCCGAGTGATTCGATTCTCGCGGGCCATCAGATCGCGCACCAGCGCGAACGAGCCGATCGCCAGGACCGCGGCATCTGTGACTGTGATCCCGCGAGTGAGTTGCCCTCCGATCGAGGCCAAGGGCTGCAGGTAGATCGGATACCACAGGGTCCACGTCCAGAGCAGCAGGAGTCCGAACACTCCTTGGCGTCTGACCATGACGAGGCCCGCGATCATCGCGAGCGATGACATCGCGATCGAGGCGGCGTTGTTCACGTCTGCCGTCAGCGCGCCCAGGACAACGCAAGCGCCCACGAACGCGATCCACCCGGCGACCCGCTTGAGAACCGCCCTGTTCGGCTGCATGTTCACCGTTCGCCACCAGCGTCGTCCCGAAGGCACTTC
>JANYLP010000041.1 GCA_025361445.1 Coriobacteriia bacterium | reverse complement strand
CTCCATGATCTACGAGCGCGCGGGCCGTATCAAAGGCAACAAGGGCTCGGTCACGCAGCTCCCGATCCTCTCGATGCCGGACGACGACATCACGCACCCGATCCCCGATCTTACCGGCTACATCACCGAGGGTCAGATCGTTCTTTCGCGTCAGCTGCACCGCCGCGGCGTCTACCCGCCGATCGACGTGCTGCCGTGCCTCTCCCGCCTGATGAACCTCGGTATCGGCGAGGGCAAGACGCGTGAAGACCACCGCGCGGTCGCCAACCAGCTCTACGCCGCGTACGCACAGGGCCGCGACCTCCGCCGCCTGGTCGCCATCGTCGGCGAGGAAGCGCTTTCCGACACTGACCGCCGCTACCTGCGGTTCGCGGACGACTTCGAGAAGACGATCATCGGGCAGGGCAACGAGGGGCGTTCGATCGAGGACACGTTGTCGGTCTCGTGGGAGCTGCTCGCCGGGCTTCCGATCGGCGAGCTCAAGCGCGTCCGCGAGTTCATCCCGAAGTACCATCCCAACGCCAAGGAAGTAGCCCCGAAGGGTGGGGACATCTAGCACATGGAAGAGGTCCGGCCAACTCGGTCAGAACTCCTGGAAAGGCGAGCCCAGATCGGGCTCGCCGTCCAGGGCATGGACCTGCTCAAGCAGAAGCGCGACGCGCTCCTGATCGAGTTCATGTCCGTCATGGATGAGACGCTCCGCCTCTCCGGGTCGCTGCAGAAGGCGGTCGCCGACGCGCAGTACTCGCTCGCGGTGGCCAAGTCGGTCGACGGTAACGTGTCGGTCCGCTCGGTCGCCATGGCGACCAAGGGCGAGGTCACGATCGACATGACCGGTACAAAGATCATGGGCGTTTCGGTCCCGGTCGTCACCAAGGGCCGCAGCCCTGTGCGCAGTTCATTCACGCGTGGCTACTCGATCACCGGCGTCTCGAGCCGCATCGATGAGTCAGCGGACCGCTTCGAGAAGATCCTCGACGTCATAATCGAGTACGCCGACATCGAGACGCGCCTCAAGCGTCTCGGCGAGGAGATCCAGAAGACGAACCGTCGAGTGAACGCGCTCGAGCAGATCACGGTCCCGGGTCTCAAAGAGCAGGTCGCCTACATCCGCCAGACGCTCGACGAGCGTGCGCGCGAGGACCTGTTCCGCCTGAAGAAGGTCAAGAAGAAGATCGAGCGCAAGAAGGCCGCGCAGTCCGCCGCGTAAGACGGAAGCCCGCCCGAAGCGTTCGAGAAGGTGTTAGAAGCGGTCCGTTACCCGGGGGGGAATGGACCGCTTCTGCATTTCCGGCGCCGGAACGTGAAGAGGGCGCCCTCTGGGCGCCCTCTTCAAAGCGATGATGCTGACGCTTCGGCGTCAGCCCTTCTCGACGATCATGGCGTGCAGGTCCTGCAGCACGTCGACGCTGTTGCGCGAGTGGTTGACGAGCTCGCGCGACGAGTTGAGGATACGGCGAACCTCGGTGACGCTGAGTGTGGAGAAGTGCAGCTCCTCCCACTCAGAGTGCGCGATGTAGGCCCACAGCTCGCCGAGTGCGTAGCCGATCGCCTCGATCTCGGGATTCGTGAACTTCGACCACTCGGACTTCAGGCCCTGGCGGAGGCGCTCGGTGGCGCGCTCGACCGCCTGTGCCTTGCGGATCTGGAACGTGCGCATCCCGATCTCTTCATCGCTGACTTCGGGCTGCTGGCTGTTCATGCTCACTGTTGAGTCTCCCTTCCTCGACACATGATTTCGACGCAAACGCCGCTGTTCCTGCTTTTGTGGGGTAGGGGCTCGCATCATCTAGAATGAGTCGGCTGTTCTCACGCGTCCGCTCACGCGCACGCACGCGCACGAAGGAGTCCGATGGAGTTCCTCGACGTCATAGCGAAGCGCCGGAGCGTGCGGCACTTCAACACGCGCATCGACGTGACCGATGACGACATCCGCGTCCTGCTCGAGGCGGCCACGTCCGCTCCGAGCGCCGGCAACATCCAGCCTTGGCGCTTCTACGTGGTGCGCAGCGAGGAGGCGCGAGAGCGGTTGGCTCAGGCGATGGGACAGCCGTGGGCCACCGCAGCGCCGGTTGTGATCGTCGTGTGCGTCGATCCGAGGCCGTGCGCGGCGCGCTACGGCGAGCGTGGCGAGCAGCTCTATGCGATCCAGGACAGCGCCGCGGCCGTCCACTCGGTGCTGCTCGCCGCAGTGGACCGCGGTCTGGCATCGTGCTGGATCGGCGCGTTCGACGAGGATGCGGTGCGCGATGCGATAGGCGCCACGCGACCCGTCACGCCGATCGCGGTGCTTCCGGTCGGACGCTCGGCGGAGGCCGCCGGCAAGCCGTCGCGCAGGCCGCTCGCGGAGGTCACCACGTGGCTCTAGCCGGACCAGGCGCCTGTTGTTCGCTGGCCGATCTGCACGTCGAGATCGGCGATTGCAGGCGTTGCGCACTGGCGGACACACGCACGACGCTCGTGTTCGGCGTCGGCGACCCGCATGCCCGCCTCATGCTCGTGGGCGAGGCCCCCGGCAAGAACGAGGACCTCAAGGGCGAGCCGTTCGTCGGCGCCGCCGGCAAGCTCCTGGACGAGCTGCTCGCATCCATCGGCGTCGAGAGAAGCAGGTGTACATCGCCAACATGGTGAAGTGCCGCCCGCCGGGCAACCGCGATCCGGAACCGGTCGAGATCGAGACGTGTGCGCCGTACCTCTCCAGGCAGATCGAACTCATCGACCCCGCCGTCGTCGCGACGCTCGGGCGATTCGCCGCGCACTACGTACTCGGCCTCGATTCTCCGATCACCGCCCTGCGGGGCAAGCTCTACCACCGTGACGGACGCAATATCGTGCCGGTGTTCCATCCGGCCGCGGCGCTCTACGACTCATCCAAGCGCGAGGTCCTCATGGAGGACTTCCGGCGGCTGCGCGCCGTCATGGACCGCGTCGGGCGGGGCGAGTAGATGGTGGAACCGACCGCGATCATCACCGGGAGCGCCGACGAGACGCGCGCGCTGGGAGAGACCCTCGGCCGGGTCCTGGCGCGAAACGACGTCGTGGCGCTCACCGGCGACCTCGGTGCCGGCAAGACCGTGTTGGTCCAGGGCATCGCGGCGGGGCTCGGCGTGGTGGGTCATGTTCCGAGCCCGACCTTCAACATCCTGCTGGTGCATCGCGCTCCGATCACGCTCTACCATTTCGACCTCTACCGGCTCGAGCACGTGCGTCAGCTCGCCGACATCGACTTCTACGAGACGCTCGAGTCCGACGGGGTGTGCGTCATCGAATGGGCGGATCGTTTCCCCGATGAACTCCCGCCCGATCGGCTCGACATCACGATCGTCGCAAACGACGACGGCGAGAGGGAGCTGCTTACGGCCGGTAGGGGCCCGATCGCCCGGAAGCTGGCGCGTCGTCTGGACTTCGAGTGGCGGCACCGGATCGGGGGCGAACGGTCGTGAGGCTCACACTCGCCTTCGACACGTCGACCGAGGAGGTCGCGACCGGGCTGGGAAGCATCAGCATCGGAGGCGTCCACCTGTTCGGTGAGATGAACCTGGACGTGCCGCGAGCGTCGCTCACACATCTCTTTCCTGCGATAGCCCGGCTTCTGGAGTCCGCGGACCGCACCATCGCTGAGGTCGACTCGGTGGTCGTCGGAAGAGGCCCCGGTTCCTTCACCGGTGTTCGCATCGGTGTCTCAGCGGCCAAGGGGATCGCCCAAGGCTGCGGCGTCCCGCTCTACGGCGTGAATACCCTGGACGCCGTGGCGGAGCGCTTCTCCGGACGACAGGGGCTCGTCGGTGTCGTCGGCGACGCGATGCGCCGGGAGGTGTATCCCGCGCTGTATCGGCTCTCCGGTGAGAGGATCGAGCGGTTGACGGGAGACGCCGTCACGGCGCCCGCCGTTGTCGCGGCCGAGTGGGCGAAGCTCAGGGAGCCGGTGCTCCTGGCCGGCAACGGGCTGCACAAGTACGCGGACGTGTTCACCGACAGGCTCGGGGAGGCGGCCATGCTGTCACCCGAGGTGCTGTGGGCCCCGACGGGCGAGTCGTTGCTGATGGCCGCATGGCGCGCGCGGGCGAGGCTCACGCTCGGCGACGGGGATCCACAGACCGTCCTGCCCGTTTACACAAGGCTCTCCGACGCCGAGGAGGCCGAACGCACGCATGCCGTTCCGTCCCCGGCGAGCGGCGTAGCCGGACCCCCTCGCTCGGGCGGTGCGCGATGAGCGCCCGTGTCCGTCCGCTGCTGGAGACGGATCTCGAACGCGTCGTCGCGATCGAGCGTGCGACGTTTCCGACACCCTGGACCCGGGGGATGTTCGTCGACGAGCTCCTGCAGGGGCGCAGCCGCGCCTGGTTCGTGGCCGACTCGCCGTGGGGGCTTCTCGGCTATGCCGGACTGATGGAAGTCGACGGCGAAGGGCACATCCTGAACCTTGCGGTGCGCGGCGATGCTCGCGGCCGGGGCATCGGGGCGGCTCTGCTCGAGGCCGTCTTCGACGAAGCGCTTCGCAGAGAGTTGGCGCGCCTGACTCTCGAAGTCCGGCCGAGCAACGTGGCCGCTCGGGCGATGTACGCCGCTGCCGGCTTCTCGGAGGAGGGACGTCGCCCCGGCTACTACGCGGACAGCGGTGAGGACGCCATCGTCATGTGGACCGGACCGCTCTCGAGTGAAGGCATGCAGATCGCGATGTCGGCGGTCTCGAAGCGCGCTGCCGACATCGGCGCGGTGACGATCGAGAGGGACGGCTCGGGGCTGGAGGCCACGTCGTCCAACGACGTCATCCTCGCGATCGAGACCTCCTGCGACGAGACCGCCGCCGCCGTCCTGCGCGGCGGCCGAGAAGTGCTCTCCAGCGTCGTGGCGAGTCAGGTCGACTTCCATGCGCGGTTCGGCGGCGTCGTACCGGAGATCGCTTCGCGCAAGCACGTGGAAGCCATCTCAGGGGTCGTCGACGAGGCGCTGACGCTTGCCGGGATCGGTCTTCGGGACGTGACCGCGATCGCCGTCACGTACGGACCCGGTCTTGTGGGCGCGCTCGTCGTCGGCGTCGCATATGCGAAGGGCCTGGCGCTGGCATCGGGGCTGCCGCTCGTCGGCGTGAACCACCTCGAGGGGCATCTGTTCGCCAACGTGCTCAAGGAGCCCGATATCGAGCCGCCGCTTGTCGCCCTGCTTGTGTCTGGTGGACACACCTCGCTCATCCACGTGCCGGCCTGGGGCGAGTACCACACGCTGGGATCCACCCTCGACGATGCCGCCGGCGAGGCCTTCGATAAGGTCGCCAAGGCGCTGGGGCTCGGGTATCCGGGCGGCCCTGCCATCTCTCGGCTCGCCGTCGACGGCGACGCGGCGGCGATCCCTTTCCCGAGAGCGATGATCAATACGGCGGACCTCGACTTCTCCCTGTCGGGGCTCAAGACGGCGGTCATCACGTACATCCGCAAGGAGGAGCAGGCCGGGCGCGAGCTGAACCTGCCCGACATCTCCGCGTCGTTCCAGGCGGCCGTGATCGACGTCCAGGTCTCCAAGGCGCTTCGGGCGGTCGCTGAGACTGGGGTCAGCACCTTCCTCATCGGTGGCGGCGTCTCGGCGAATCCGGCGCTGCGCGCTGCGCTCACGACCGCCATGAATGCGCGCGGCGTCCGTGTCAGTGTCCCGCCCTTCGACCTGTGCACGGACAACGCCGCGATGATCGCCGCCGCCGCGCATTTCCGCCTCGGGCGCGGCGAGACACTGGGCCCGAGTGCGGAAGCGATCCCGGACCTGCGCCTCGGCTGAGATGCGCTCGCGTGCACGATGTGAGCGCGCACCGCTCAGATACGCCGCGTGAGGTATTGCACGCCCGGACCCGCCTCGGTATCATCACAACGCCGGTTAGCAGTCGCACCCCGCGAGTGCTAGCAGACGAGCGTCTCGGGTAACAACGGTATGTCCGCCAGGAGGGGATGGAGCATCTCCGCCATCGCTCAGCGGCGCAGGATGTCAGTGCACGCGATACGAAAGTTGGAGGGTAGAGCATGAAACTCAAGCCGCTAGGCGACAACGTGGTGGTCAAGCAGGCCGATGCCGAGCAGAAGACCAAGTCCGGCTTCATCATCCCCGACTCCGCGCAGGAGAAGCCCCAGAAGGGCACCGTCATCGCGGTCGGCGAGGGCAAGTTCGAGGACGGCGTTCGCGTGCCGATTGACGTCAAGGTGGGCGACACCGTCATCTACGGCAAGTACGGCGGAACCGACGTCAAGATCGACGAGGTCGAGTACAAGATCCTGCGAGCCGGCGACATCTACGCCATCGTTCTCTAGTCCACGCGATCGACAGGTCCTGCTTCGCAGCGGGGCTCGCACCCGACACTGATAAAGGAGGGACATCACTTCCATGGCCAAGGACATCCAGTTCGACGAGGCCGCTCGCCGCGGCCTTGAGGCCGGCGTCAACAAGCTCGCCAATGCGGTGAAAGTCACGCTCGGCCCCAAGGGCCGTTACGTGGTGCTCGAGAAGAAGTTCGGCGCTCCGACGATCACCAACGACGGCGTCACCATCGCCCGTGAGGTGGAGCTCGAGGATCCCATCGAGAACATGGGCGCCCAGCTCGTCAAGGAAGTCGCCACCAAGACGAACGACGTCGCCGGTGACGGCACCACAACCGCCACGCTGCTCGCACAGGTCATCGTCCGCGAGGGCCTGCGCAACGTCGCGGCCGGCGCGAACCCGCTGGCGCTCAAGCGCGGCATCGAGAAGGCCGTCGACGCGATCGTCACCCAGATCAAGGCCGACGCCCGCGAGGTCGAGGACCAGACCGAGATCGCGAACGTCGGTGCTATCTCGGCCGGCGACCAGATGATCGGCGACAAGATCGCCGAGGCGATGAAGGTCGTGGGCAAGGACGGCGTCATCACCGTCGAGGAGTCGCAGACCTTCGGCATCGACATCGAGACCGTCGAGGGCATGCAGTTCGACAAGGGCTACGTCTCCATGTACATGGTCACGGACCCGGACCGCATGGAGGCCGTGCTGAGCGATCCGCTCATCCTCTTCGCCAACCAGAAGATCTCCTCGGTCCAGGACATCCTCCCGGTCCTCGAGAAGGTCATGCAGGCCGGCAAGCAGCTCCTCATCATCGCTGAGGACGTCGAGGGCGAAGCGCTCCCGACCCTCGTGCTGAACAAGCTGCGCGGCACGTTCACCTGCGTCGCGGTCAAGGCGCCGGGCTTCGGCGACCGTCGCAAGCGGATGCTCGAGGACATCGCCATCGTCACCGGCGGCCAGGTCGTGTCCGAGGAGCTCGGCATGAAGCTGGACGGCGTCACGCTCGAGATGCTCGGCCGGGCGAAGACCGTGAAGATCACCAAGGACAACACCACGATCATCGACGGCGCCGGTTCCAAGGACGCCATCGACGGCCGCATCAAGCAGCTCAAGACCGAGATCGAGAAGTCTGACAGCGACTTCGACAAGGAGAAGCTGCAGGAGCGTCTCGCCAAGCTCTCCGGCGGCGTCGCGGTCATCAAGGTCGGCGCGGCGACGGAAGTCGAGCTCAAGGAGAAGAAGCACCGCATCGAGGATGCGCTCCAGGCGACCCGCGCGGCTGTCGAAGAGGGCATCGTCGCCGGCGGCGGCGTCGCTCTTGTCAACGCAGCCCACGCGCTCGACAAGCTCAAGCTCTCCGACGAGGAGATGATCGGTGTCTCGATCATCCGCAAGGCCCTCGACGAGCCGCTCAAGACGATCGCCGGCAACGCCGGCTTCGAGGGCTCCGTCGTGGCCGAGAAGGTCAAGGGCATGAAGAAGGGCGAGGGCCTGAACTCCGCTACA
>JANYLP010000040.1 GCA_025361445.1 Coriobacteriia bacterium | reverse complement strand
CTGTTCTCCGACGACGGCGGACTGATCGCCGACGTGCGGAAGGTCCTCGAGGGGAGAAGCCCCCGAACGTTGCGGGACGTGACCGTGGTCACGACGGCCGGCAAGACGGTCCATGCGCAGGCGTCGGTGTCGCGCATGCGTGACGTGGGTGGCCGCAAGTTGGGCGCCGTCGTCACCGTCGAGGACGTCTCGGAGGTCAAGGCGCTCACCGAGCAGCTCATCCGCGCCGATCGTCTTGCGGCGATGGGGGAGCTGACGGCCGGGGTCGCGCACGAGGTGCGCAACCCGCTCGGCATCATCCGCGCGTCCGTTCAGCTCATGGAGGACGCGGACTGCAACAGGGCCCGAGTCACGGATGCCGCACAAGTGATCAAACAGGAGATCGACCGCCTCGACAGGGTCATCAAGGCGCTTCTGGACTTCGGACGTCCCTCGGCGCCGACGATGCGACCCGTGACGGTCTCCCGGGTTCTCGAGGATGTGGCGCTCTTCTCGCGAACGTTCGCGAGCCGCGCGCACGTCGAGGTCATCGAGCAGTATGCGCCCGATGCTCACGACGTGTTGGCCGACCCGGAACAGCTCAAACAGGTCTTCGTGAACCTGATCAGCAACGCCGTCCAGGCCATGCCCCTCGGCGGCACGCTCACCATCGAGACCGGCAACGAGAACGGCTTAGTGTTCGTCAGATTCACGGACACAGGTGCCGGCATCCCACCGGAAGTGCTCGGCAGGGTGTTCGACCCGTTCGTCTCCACACGCGATGATGGCACCGGACTCGGTCTCACGATCGTCCACCGGATCGTGGACGAACACGATGGGCACATGGAAGTCTCGAGCGAGCCGGGGAGCGGGACGACGTTCACGGTCTGGCTCCCAGCACTGCAGTGACGAGGGAACGAGGACGGCAATGCCGAAGCGGGTCCTGATCGCCGACGACGAGAAGAACATGCGCTGGGTGCTGGGCGAGTCGCTCGCCGCCGAAGGCTATGAGGTGTTCCAGGCCGCCGACGGCAAGGAGGCCTTGGCGATGGTCGACGAGCATCATCCCGACCTGATGGTGCTCGACCACAAGATGCCTTCGCCCGATGGAATGGAAGTTCTCCGTCGCATCCGGGCCAAGGGCGAGACGTTTCCCGTGATCATGCTCACCGCGCACGGTAACGTCGAGACGGCGGTCGCGGCGATGAAGGCCGGGGCGACCGAGTACCTGACCAAACCGTTCGACCTGGAGGAACTCAAGCTCTCCGTCGAGAAGGCGATCAGGATCTCGGAACTGTCCGCAGAAGTCGAGCGGCTGCGGGACGAGCTGGAGCGCGACTGGGACATCGACGGCTTCATCGCAGCGGACCTGCGGATGGTCGAGATACTCGGCACCGTCGAGAAGGTCGCTACGACCAACGCGACCGTGATGATCTATGGCGAGTCCGGGACCGGCAAGGAACTCATCGCGCGCGCGATCCACCGCCTTTCGCCGCGGGCGGCGAAGCCGTTCGTGGAGGTGCACGCCGGCGCGCTGCCGGAGACGCTCCTTGAGAGCGAGCTCTTCGGCTATGAGAAGGGCGCGTTCACCGGTGCGGTCGCTGCGAAGCCGGGGCGGTTCGAGATGGCGAACGGCGGCACGCTCTTCCTCGATGAGGTCGGCGACATCTCACTCGGCGTCCAGGTCAAGTTGCTGCGCGTCCTGCAGGAGCGGCGTTTCGAGCGCCTTGGCGGCACGCGGTCCATCGACGTCGACGTCCGGGTCGTGGCGGCCACCAACAGGGACCTGCAGCAACTCATCGCCGACGGTTCCTTCCGCGAGGACCTCTTCTACCGCCTCAATGTCGTTCCGATCACGCTTCCGCCTCTGCGTCAGCGCAGCAGCGACGTGCCCCGGCTCGTCGCGCACTTCCTCGACAAGTACAACGCGGGCACGAAGACGATCGGCAACGACGCCATGGAGGCGCTCGTCCACTACCCGTGGCCCGGGAACATCCGGGAACTGGAGAACACGATCGAGCGCATCGTGATCCTGTCGTCGAACGAAGAGGTGGGGCTCGAGGATCTTCCCGAAGAAGTGAGGACCGGCTCGGCGCCGTCCGCCTCCAAGACCCACGGCTTCGAGTTGCCCGAGGACGGGATCGATCTCGAAGAGGTCGAGATGCACTTCATCGAGCAGGCTCTGGAGCGCAGTGGCGGGAACGCGGCCAAGGCCGCGAAGCTTGTAGGTATGGCCGCCAAGACGTTCGAGGCCCGGTCGCAGCGTCTCGGTCTTCTCTGAGGGCCAAGCGGGCGTAGCCGAAGCGATACGTACCGCGTCCTGCCGCGTTTGCTGTTGGCATGTGCCTTGCAATCTTGCCCGATGGGGCGCGAGAGCACGAGGCAGGAGCGGCGATGGACGACGGGCACTACCGCAAGCGATTGATCACCACGGTCGGCGTGCTGGCCGGCGTGCTCGCGGTCGGGCTCCTGTTCGTGACGTTGTCGTCCTTCGGGCGGGATCTCGTCGGAGGACCCGGCTCGATGATGGGCTGGGCCGTGCCGCTGGTGGGCCTGTTCATCATCGCGGCGATCACGTGGCTGCTGATCCTCGAGGACACCCATTCGGATGCGGATCCGGCACAACGCGTATCGTGCTGGGCGTGCGGCCACTCCATCATGAGCGAGTGGCGCCTGTGTCCCTATTGCGGTGCCGAGGCGCGGGCGTGGACCCCGATGACGGGCGAGTCGCTTCATCGGGGATAGTCCTTGCGATCCGATCATCCGACGCCGTGCGCTACTATCCATCGAGTCGGGATGTGCGATGCGCGTCCGCCTTCCACAACTTCCACAAAGGAGCAACGCCATGTCCCAGACCGCTGTCGCCCGCCTGCTCACCACGGGCCTTCACTGCCAGTCCTGCTCCATGCTCGTCAAGATGGAGCTCGAGGATCTTGGAGGCGTGGAGTCCGCAGTCGCCGACTTCGTTTCCGGCATGACCGAGGTCACGTACGACCCCGAGCAGGTCACGGTCGATGACCTGGTCGCAGCCGTTGTGCGAGCCGGCTATGGTGCACAAGTCGCCTAGTTCCGAACGGACGTTCCGCATCGCGGCGCAGTTCGGCACGGGCTCTGACACCCGGCGCGGGGGAGTGTGGCTCTGATGGATGGCGGCATGGGCTTCGCGGTCGCTTTCGGGGCCGGACTCGTGTCGTTCGTCTCGCCGTGCGTGCTCCCCATGGTCCCGGGCTATCTGTCGTTCCTCGTCGGACTGTCCGCCCCCGGAGGTTCACCGAAGGCCGTGCGCCGCGCCACGGTGACAGCCGCGGTCCTGTTCGTACTCGGTTTCACCGTCGTATTCGTGGCCCTCGGCTCGACGGCTTCTCTGGCGGGAGCGTTTCTCGCGCCCTATCGAGACGTGCTCGGTCGCGCAGCCGGAGTGCTTCTCGCGGGGTTCGGGGTGATCATGCTCGGGATCATCCCCATACCGTGGCTCTACCGGGAGGCGCGGTTCGATCCCGCAAAGACCCGGGGCCTGGGCGCGTGGGCCGCACCCGTCGTGGGCGCGGCTTTCGCGTTCGGCTGGACTCCCTGTGTCGGTCCGGTGCTCGGGTCGATCCTCGGTCTCGCCGGAGCGTCGTCCAACGTCGCGACCGGGGCGGCGCTCCTTGCCTCGTACTCGCTCGGTCTCGGTGTGCCCTTCATAGCGGTCGCGCTCTTCCTCGGCGCGGCCGGCCCGGTGCTCCGGCGCATGCAGCGCCATGCGCGCACTGTGCAGCGCATCGCGGGCGTGTTCCTCATCGTCTTCGGTCTGGTGATGGCCTTTGGTCTGCTGCCCTTGGTCACGGGTCTGCTCCTGCGGGTCACGCCAGCTGTCGGGTCCTGAGAGCGCAGTTCGGCGAGCACGGAAACGGGTTCGCGTCCGGGTGTCTAGGCCCCTGACCGTGGGTACACTCCCTCGTAGGCGTGTTCGATTCTCGCGAACAGGGGCTTCACATAGTGGTGACAGCGACGGGCAGGGCCGACTCCGAGGCGTGCGTCCTCAAGGTCTCGGGCGATTTCGACAGTACCTCCGTGCAAGGTGTCCGGGACTCTCTGGATGCGGCGCTCGGCGAAGGCTTTCGAAGCATCGTTCTCGATCTCTCCGGAGTCACCTACATGGATTCCTCGGCTCTCGGATTCGTGGTGTGGGCCGACCAGCGTCTGCAGCCGGTGGCGGGCAGGCTCGCTCTCGCTGGAGCCAATGCTGATGTGGCCCGGATCCTCGAGCTCACCGGACTTATCGGCGTCGCTCCGTCCATCGTTGTTTCGGCTTCCCTCGCCGAGGCGCTGTCTGGCGGGGTGCTCACGTACGACCGCAGCGGAGCCCTCTGGGTCGAGTCCTTCGAGTTCGCTGCTGACGCGAGTCGGCTGGCGTCGGCGCGGACGAGGCTCGGGGAGATCATCGCCCCTCTCGGCCTCAGCGATTCGGCCGTGTTCGACATCAAGGTCGCTGTCGGTGAAGCGCTGGCGAACGCGGTGCGGCACGGTTCTCCCCGAGGCCAGAGCGACACCGTGTGCGTCGAGGTGCGTGCGTACGCTGATCGCGTGGACATCGTCGTTTCCGACGATGGGTGCGGATATGACGGAGCCATCCGGCCCTCCCGCGACGCGTTCGCTCCGAGCGGACGCGGCGTTCTGTTCATGCGGGCCCTGATGGACGCTGTCGAGTTCTGCCCGGGCATCGTGGGAGGAACGAGCGTCGTGCTCGCGAAGCGTCGGTTCGCTCCGGCCTGATCTGGACCTCGCGGTCTTGTGCGGGCCTGACACCCCGCTCGGTTGCCCGACGGTATCAACACCCCTCGGCATGCGGTACCATCGGGTCTGACACCGGCTGGAGGGGACGCATGGACACCATCGAGGCCATCCTGAAGCGCCGTTCGGTGCGCGCGTTCGACGGCACTGAAGTGTCCCGCGCCGTGCTCGATCGGCTTATCGAGGCCGCCGGCGCCGCTCCCTCTCCGTACAACTCGCAGCCCTGGCACTTCCACGTGGCCACCGGTGCGACGCGCGATGCCATATGCGAGGTCACCGCGCTCTCCACAGTCCATCTTCAGGAGTACCTCGACGTGCTCCCGCCGAGCGCGCTCAAGCGCGCGGAGCAGTTCTTCGCCAGCCTGGGCTCGGCGCCTGTGATCATCGTGGTGAGCGTTCCGGTGAGCGACGACACGTTGTCGAGCATCAACACGTACATGTCGACCGGGGGAGCGATCGAGAACCTCATGCTCGCGGCGTGCGACGAGGGACTCGGCTGCTGCAACCTGACTTTCGCGTTCTGGGTGCGCGACAAGCTGGCCGCGCTGCTGGGTATAGCGGACGACCGGGAGATCATCTCGCTGGTGCTGGTGGGCCATCCCGCCGAGACACCCGTCGATCCCGGCCGACGCGACGATATCGCCACCTTCGTCGAGTAGCGGGGCTCCCGGTGCCCTTCGACGCCGTGTTCTTCGACGTCGGGAACACGCTCATCCACCCCGAGCCATCCGTCGGCCAGGTATGCGCGGAGATCCTCCGTGCGGCGGGCCACGACTTCCCGGTCGATCAGATCGATGCGTTGCTTCCCCTCGTCGACGACTACTACGAGGACCGCTACCGTCAGGACGACACCTTCTGGACCAGCGACGAGGGCGCTGCTGACGTCTGGGTGGGAATGTACTCGCTTCTCTGCCGCCGCCTGCACCTTCCCGAGTCCGAGGCGCCCGGTCTTGCGCGTGCCGTCTACGATTCGTTCGGCAGCGCGAGCAGGTGGCGCGCCTACGAGGACGTGATCCCTGCGATGCGCCGACTCCGTGCCGGGGGGATGAAGCTCGGGATCATCTCCAACTGGGATACGCGCCTCGAGGGGGTCCTCAACGGCCTCGGTATCGGAGAACTTGTCGACACCGTCGTGTGCTCCGCCGTCGTCGGCCTGCGCAAGCCCGACCCGCGCATCTTCGAGCTCGCGTGCGCGCAGGCGGGCGTGCGCCCGGAGCGAAGCGCTCACATCGGCGATCACATGTACGCTGATGTCATCGGCGCGCGTGCCGCGGGGATGACACCGATCCTGATCGACCGCCACGTGGACGCGGTCCGTTCGGCCCGTCACGGCGTGAAGAGCGTCACAACGCTCGACCGACTGGAGGAGGAGCTCTCGTGAAGGCGCGTAACTGGACTGCTGTGATAGCCGGGTTGTTGGTCTGCCTCGGCGCGGCGTACGGCGCGTATACGCTCGCGACCTACTCGTGGAACCAGGTGGTCGACTACAGGGGCCCGTATGCGAAGCAGGTGCTCCCGGCGGGGGAGGATCCGCTGGATCCCTCCGTCATACGCCTCGGTCCCGACCCCGGACTGACTGTCTACGTGATCGTCGACGGACTTCGTGAGGACGCCTCGCGCAACATGCCGACGCTCAATGCCCTGCGGGCGCACGGATTCGACGCGGTGGTCCGCACGTCGCAGCCGTCGCTGTCGTTCCCGAACTGGACGACCCTGCTCTCTGGTGCGCCGCAGCGCATCAGCGGAGTCACGACGAACTGGTTCGAGGAGCGCGTGCCGGTCGAGACGTTGGTGGACACCGCGCTGAATGCTGGGCGCGTGGTTGCAGTGTCGGCGCCGACCGATTTCGAGATGCTCTACGGAGTGAAGCGCACGGGCCACGTGTTCCTGCGCGACTGGGACGCCGGCACGTACATGAGCTCGGGGATCGTGGACAACGCGATCAGGCTCGCGAAGGAATCGAGCGCGACGCTGCTGATCGTGCACCTGCCGGACGTCGATGAAGCGGGTCATGAGTTCGGTGGCAGCTCGAAGCAGTACGCAGACACGGTGGCCAAAGTCGACGCCGACCTCGGTCGGCTCGTCACGGCGATGCAGGGGGCAGGTACGACGTTCGTGGTCACCGCGGACCACGGCCACATCGACACCGGCGGCCACGGCGGGCCTGAGGACATCGTGACGCTGGTACCGGCCGTGTTCGCCGGGCCGGGCGTGAGGCCGGGTACCGCGGAAGGCACGCAGGACCAGGTGGCGCCGACGGTGGCGCTGCTCGCGGAACTGCCCGCGCCGCGCAATGCTACCGGAGCGCCGTTCGATCTCAGCGCACGTGGCGCCGATGTGACTCGTTTCGCTCGACAGCTGGACGCCGCGTACGGCGCGTATACCGCGGCCGTCACGGGTTCCCCGGGAAACACTCCCCGCGCGGCGACGGCGGGACTGGGCGGGCGCACCGCCTTCGACGAGGCGACCGCACAGCGGCTGGATACAGATCGCGCCGGACGGCTTCCGGTAGCGCTCGGCCTCGCCGTGTTGTGCCTTCTCGCGATCGCAGCCGTCGGGATGCTCTCGTGGCGGGCGCTCGTGGCGGCGCTGTCGGGCACTGCCGCCTACTACCTCGTGTACTCAGGGCTGTACTTCATCGTCCACGGGTATCGGTGGTCGCTGTCGTCGTTCAACTCCGAAGCGATGCTGAAGGCGTATCTCAACGGTCGCATGACCGACGCGATCATCGCCGGAGTCATCGCGGCGATCGTCGCAGCCGACATCTACCTCGCACTGCGGGCGGTGCCTATGCGTCCGAAGGGTGAGTACCTGCCGGGTTGGTTGGCGCTCGGGGTGGCGACGGTGTTGACGATCCAGGCGACGATCGGTCTCCAGGTCGCGTGGTACCTGTGGTACTGGGGTGCGAGCGTGAACTGGTACATCCCTGACCTCGCGATGGGCTTCAAGTACGATCTGGACCTCATCCAGCTGACAGGATTGGGCGCTGCAGCGATCCTTGCTCCCGTGGTGACGTTTCTGGTGGGGCGGTATCATCCTCTGCGGCGCACGAAGCAGGCTGTTGAGCCCGCCGAAGCGTGATACCCGCGAACGCGGCGCGCACGTGCTGGCGCCGAGACGAATCGACCACGGGAGACATTCCATGCCAGTGAAGGACCTGCGCGAGTTCATGGCGCTGCTCGAGAAGAAGGGCCAGCTGCGACGCGTCGCGGCCGAGCTCGACCCGGTTCTCGAGATCGGCGAGGTGACCGATCGCGTGAGCAAGTCCGTCGGGCCCGCCCTGGTGTTCGAGAATCCCGTGGACCGGGTGAGTGGCCGGAAGTACGAGATGCCGGTTGCCATCAACCTGATGGGCTCCTACGACCGTATGGCGTGGGCGATGGGTGTCGACGCCGACACAGGCACGTGGAGAGACCTCGACGCCGTCGGCAAGCGCGTCATGGACCTGCTTCCTCTCGACATGCCCGCATCCATGAAGGGCAAGATCGACGTCCTCATGGGGCTGAAGGATCTCGCCGGCGCCGGCGCGAAGGAGATCAAGAAGGCGCCGTGTCAGGAGGTCGTCTACCGCGGCGAGGACGTCGACCTCGGCATGCTTCCGGTGCTCAAGACATGGCCTGAGGACGGGGGGCGTTTCGTCACACTCCCGCTGGTGGTCACGGCGAACCTGAAAGGCAAGCCGAACGTCGGCATGTACCGTCTGCAGGTCTTCGACAAGAACACCACCGGGATGCACATCCACGAGCATCACGACGGAGCCAGGAACATCCGCGAGCAGTTCGCGGCGGGTGTGAAACGCGTGCCGGTCGCAGTCGCCCTCGGCGCCGACCCGGTCACCATTTTCGCCGCCACCGCTCCGGTGCCGCCGATCATCGACGAGTATCTCTTTGCAGGCATAATCCGCGGCGAGCCGGTCGAGGTCGTGAAGTGCCTGACCAACGATCTTTTGGTACCCGCGCACGCGGAGATCATCCTCGAGGGCTACGTCGAGGAAGGGGAGACGCGCTGGGAGGGCCCGTTCGGGGACCACACCGGCTACTACTCGCTCGCCGACGACTTCCCCGTGTTCCACGTCGAGGCGATGACCATGCGCCACGACGCCATCTATCCGGCCACGATCGTCGGTCGTCCTCCGATGGAGGACTGCTACATCGCCAAGGCCACCGAGCGCCTGTTCCTGCCGGTGATCCGCGCGATGATGCCCGAGGTCCTCGACTACGACATGCCACTCGAAGGTGTCTTCCACAACTGCGTCATCTTCCAGATCAAGAAGGAGTTCGCCGGGCAGGCGTTCCGCGTCATGAACTTCGCCTGGTCGATGGGTCAGATGATGTTCACGAAGTTCGTGATCGTCGTCGATGCTGACGTGGATTGTCACGACTACTCCGAGGTCGCGTGGCGCTGCTTCAACAACGTCGATCCGAGCCGCGACATCCTGATATCGAAGGGCCCGCTCGACCGGCTCGACCACTCGAGCAACCTGCAGAGCTTCGGCTACAAGATGGGGATCGACGCCACGCGACCGGTGGCCAACGAGGGACATGACCGCGGGTGGCCCGATGCGCTCGAGATGTCTCCCGAGGTCAAGGCGCGCATCGATGCGATGTGGGGAGAACTCGGACTGTGAAGGACTTCCCGACACCGGAGACCAGCAAGCTCAAGATCCTGATCGAGCTCGTGCGCTTCGAGCACTCGATCTTCGCTCTCCCGTACGCGTACATCGGCGCGATCTACGGCGCCGTCACCGTGGCGTTCGCGATCCCCGCGATCTTCCCGTCGCCCGCGCCGCAGCCGACCCCGTGGGTGACGCTCGCGAGCTGGCCGACGTGGTCGGCGATCCTGTGGATCACGCTCGCGATGGTGGGCGCGCGGGCGGTCGCCTTCACGCTGAACCGGGCGATCGACAAGGAGATCGATGCTCGCAATCCCCGGACCGCCGGACGCGCTGTCCCCTCGGGGCTGATCAAGGCATGGGAGTTGTGGACCTTTACCGCGATCATGCTGGGGGTGTACCTGCTCGCCGTGTACAACCTTGCGCCGGTGACGCACTGGCTGTGGCCGATCCCGCTCGTGATGTTCCTCATCTATCCGTATCTGAAGCGCTTCACGTCGCTCGCGCATTTCTGGCTCGGTGCGTGTCTCGGACTCGGCGTGGTCGGGGGATGGGCGGGCGTCGCCGACAGCGTCTCCGGGCTCGCTCCGTGGGTGCTGGGCGCCGCGGTCGCGATATGGACGGCCGGCTTCGACATCATCTACGCGACGCAGGACCACGACAGCGACGTGGCTGATGGGGTGCACTCGATCCCGGCGGACTACGGTATCCCACGCGCGCTGCTGATCGCCCGGGTCTCCCACGTCCTGACGGTCATCCTGTTCGCATGGGGCGGGTGGCTCGTGGGAGCGGGTATCTGGTACTACGCGGGATTGGCCATCGCTGCTGCGCTCCTGGCGTATGAGAACGCCATCGTCAAGCCGAATGACCTCTCGCGCTTGGACGCCGCGTTCTTCACGGTCAACGGGATGGTCGCGGTGTTCATGTTCGCAGGAGTCGTCCTCGATCGTTTGATCGGAGTAGCGCTGTGAAGACCTACGTGGTCGTGATCTCCGGGGCCTCGGGCTCGGTGTACGGGCTGAAGCTCGTGGAACAGCTCGTGGCCTCCGGCAATGCCGTGACGCTGATCGTTACCAAGGCCGGCCGCGAGGTCATGGAGTTCGAGACCGGTTTCGCGATGCCTGAATCCGCCGTAGCGGCCGCTGAATCGGTCCTGCGCTTCCTGGAGTTGACTCCCACGCCGAACCTGCGCGTGGCGGGGGAGGGAGAGTTGTTCGACGCGGCGGCATCCGGCTCCGCCCTCATCGACGCGATGATCGTCTGCCCGGCTTCGATGGGATTCTGCGGTTCCGTCGCCGCGGGACTTGCCTCGGATCTCCCTGAGCGCGCTGCCGACGTCATGCTCAAGGAACGTCGTCCGCTCGTGCTCGTGCCGCGAGAGACCCCGTTCTCGCTCGTGCACCTGCGCAACCTGACGACCCTGGCTGAGGCGGGCGCCGTGATCCTTCCGGCGAGCCCCGCCTTCTATCAGCGCCCCGCGTCCCTCGACGATCTGGTCGATTTCATCGTGGGAAAGGTGCTCGACCAGCTCGGCATCGAACACCGTCTATTCACGCGTTGGGCGAGTAGTCTCGAGTGAGGCTTGACGGTTAGCCTTCACGAGGCGCACACTCTTGAGGTGATGGGGGTCTTCGAGCGTCCCCCTGCACGCAGCAGCAGTCGTAGCAGTCCGTCGTAGCCGCAGCCACAGCCGAAAGAAGTCGCCATGACGCTCAAGCAGGCGCGCAAGCGCTATCCGCTCGTACCCGAGGAGATCGTTCGCTGGGCGATCGAGAACATCGATGATCCCATCGATCTCGACCGGGGCCTCGTCCAGTTGCAGCAGGCCATCCGCCTGCAGCGCCTGATCTCGAGCTGATCCACCACCCAGGCTTTAGACGCGAGCCGGCGTGCCGTGCGTCGAGGCTCGCGTGCGTTCGCGTCCCGAACGCGAAGACGGACCCGCCAGCTTCGTAGCCGGTGGGTCCGTTCATGTTCCCTGGAGGCGACGCCCGGATTCGAACCGGGGATGGAGGCTTTGCAGGCCTCTGCCTTACCACTTGGCGACGTCGCCGGATGGGTGCCCCGCTGCGGGGCTGTATCAAAGAACGAAAGCCGGTCCGGGTGCGAGAGCGCGATTCCGGCCCCGGCTTGTCGTCGGGATATCTATGGAGCGGACGACCGGATTCGAACCGGCGACCCCAACCTTGGCAAGGTTGTGCTCTACCAACTGAGCCACGTCCGCATACGCCGAAGCGCAAGGGGTAGGATAGCGAACGCTCCAGCGGGGCGCAAGGACGGTTCGCCCCGTTGGAAGCATCCCAAACTCGGACATTGACCAAACAGGTGGACTCCTTCTTCAGTGAGATCGCTGAATCCACAAGAAGAGAGGAGTCCGAGACGATGATAGTCCGAGTCGACCTGGGTGTCGTGGAGTTCGACCTGTCGGAACC
>JANYLP010000039.1 GCA_025361445.1 Coriobacteriia bacterium | reverse complement strand
ACCTGAAGCGGCTGAAACCCTATGCCACCATCGAGGTGGTCGAGGTCACCGATCGCGACATCGGGTCCGACCCCGTGCGTGCGGTCCGGGCCGAGGGGGCCGACCTTCTCCGGGCCTTTCCGGAGGGATCGTACGTGGTCGCGCTCGACCTTGCGGGCACCCAGCGCACGAGCGAACAGTTCTCAGGTGACCTTGCGGAGCTCATGGTTCGCGGTCGCAGCGACATCACGTTTGTCATCGGAGGCAGCGCGGGCATCGCGCCGGACGTGATGGCCCGGGCCGACGCCACACTCTCGTTCGGAAGGATGACGCTACCGCATCAGCTCGCTCGCGTCGTGCTTCTCGAGCAGATCTACCGGGCGTTCCGGATAATGCGGAACGAGCCATATCACCTGTGATCCGGGGCAGCAGAGAGGGCCCGACATCGGCGAGCCCTCTCTGTAAGCAAAGCCCCGGCGTCGAAGGCGCTACTTCGAACCCCAGGCGTTGACGAGTATCGCGCCGTTCTCGTTGATGACCGTGTAGGTGCCGGTCTCGGTGCCGGAGTTCCACACCTCGGTCACGGTCACGACGTAGGTCGCGCCCACTTTCTTCGCGTTCTTGATCGTGAACTTCGTGAAGAACTCGGTGTTGTCGATCCCGTCGAGCCAGATGTCGCCGTTGTCGGTCTGGAACTTCTGGGTGGTCAGCATGCGGACCGTCTGGGAGTCGCCGGCCTGGCGCGCCTTGAGCAGCGAGCTGACCACATCTCGCGCGCTTGCGTCGCTCAGCGACGTGGCGCCGGAACCCTGCCCCGAAGACGGCTTCGCGCCGTTGACGGTCGCCTCGTCGGCCGCGGTCCACGTCTTGATCAGCCACGCGCCGCCCTGTCGGAGCAGCGTGAACTTCACACCGAGGTCCGTCGATCCGAACTGGCGGACGCTCTCGCGGCCGTAGACGTATGCGGTGTCGACGTCGACGGAGCTCCAAGTGATCTCGAAGGTCGTGGTGCTCCAGCCTTCAAAGGCGCCGGGGTCGATGGCGGACTTCGTGTCGGCGGTCACGAGCGCTTTGACCGCCGCGAAGTCGCCGCTGTTGACAGTCTCGTAGAACTTCACGACCGCGCTTTCGGCGGCTGTGTTGTCGGTGGTGTCGATCCCGCCCGAACCCGCGGTCCCCGTGTCCTCGAACGACGTGTTGACCGGAACCGGGGCGTACGCCGGAAGTACGCCGAGCGTAGGCGTGGGAGCGGAAGTGGTCGCACCGATCCCCGCGGTCGGTGCGGGTGCCGTCGGCGGGCGCAGCAGGAAGAACGCTGCGACCGCAGCGCCGACCACCACAACAGCGCCGACAGCGACGGCTATGATCAGGCCCGTGCGCTTCTTCTTCGGGATCAGGGCGCCAGGCTGGGGCTGGTAGGGGGCGGCCGACTGCTGCGCATACGCGGGCTGGGCCGGGAGCGGCTGCGTGGAGTAGGGCTGAGCCGGGGACTGCGGCGGGTACAGTGGCTGTGTGGGCGCGACGTACGGCTGTTGCGGTGCGACTTGGAGCGGCTGGGTCGCGGGCGGTTGCTCGGCCGGCGCCACGAGCGGCTGCACGGGCGCTTGCTCAGGGGGCCGCACGGCAGCCGGTTGCGCGGGAGGAGGTCCCACCAGCGGCGGGGCGAACTGGACGCCGCAGGTGGAGCATGCTCGCGCGTTCTCCGGCAGGGCCGTACCGCAGTTCGGGCAGTACATGGGTCGCTCCTCTCGAAGCGGGATGCCGCGAGAAACGCTACCGTGCGCCACGATGATAACTCGCGCGCGGTGCTAGACTTCATCTCCATTCAGGGGACTTCGTGACGGGAGCGGAAAGTGGCGCTGGAACCGGGTGCGGTCATCGGGTTCGTCGGAACGGGCGTCATGGGCGGCGCGATGGCAGGCCACCTCATGGATGCGGGCTACGTGCTGCGAGTCCACAACCGGACTCGCGAGAAGGCGTCGCATCTGGTCGATCGCGGCGCCGTCTGGTGTGCGAAGGCGGGCGAGGTCGCAGACGGCGCCGACGCCGTCGTGACGATCGTCGGGTACCCGGCGGACGTCGAACGCATCTACCTCGGCGACGATGGCCTCATCGCCCGCGCCCGTGTGGGCGCGCTGCTCGTCGACATGACCACGTCGACGCCTTCCCTGGCCGTGCGGATCGCCGACGCCGCTGCGGCGCGAGGGGTGCACGCGCTTGACGCGCCGGTCTCCGGCGGAGATGTGGGAGCGCGTGACGCGAAGCTCACGATCATGGTCGGAGGCGACGCCGGAGCGTTCGCCGAGGCCGAGCCGCTCCTGCAGGTGATGGGACCGAACGTCGTGCTTCAGGGCGGCCCCGGGGCCGGGCAGCACACCAAGATGGCGAACCAGATCGCGATCGCGGACACGATCGTGGGTGTGTGCGAGTCGCTCGCGTACGCGGAGGCCGCGGGCCTCGATCCCGCTCGCGTGCTGGAGTCGATCGGGGCGGGTTCCGCGGGATCCTGGCAGCTCACGAACTACGCGCCCCGGATGCTTCGCGGCGACTTTGCCCCCGGCTTCTTCGTGAAGCACTTCATCAAGGACATGCGCATCGCCCGCGACGAGGCCGAAGCGATGGGTATCGCGCTGCCGGGCCTGCTGCTGGCGCTCGACCTGTTCGAGGAGCTCGCGCGCACCGGGCACGAAGACCGTGGCATCCACGCGCTGTACCTGCTCTATCGGGAGCGGGTGCGCGCGGCAGGGCGCTAGCGGTACCGGCGGCCTACGGTGTCAGCGCCCAGAGTCCCAAGTTCGCATTCCGCGCTTCGGCGGCCATCGGCCTGAAGATGTCCACGTATTTCACGTCGGGCGGGATGGTCATCAGGTCGGCATAGCCCTTGAGCAGCAGTTCCGCGTTGAACATCGCGGCGCGTACCTCGGCGTCTCCGGTCCCGCCGGGTGGCGACAGCCAGATGTACGCGAGTATCCGGCCGTACCGGTCCCGCAGCTGCACATCGGTCTCGAGCCAGACCCGCGTTCCCACGGGAAGGCGGCTCTTGGTGTAGGCGGACGCCTCCTTGCCGAAGGGCTCGTGCTGGATCGTCGACTCCGGCGTGTTCACTCCGATGAAGCGGACCTTCTCCTCGGTCCCGTCGGGCATCGTCACGCGGAGGGTGTCCCCGTCCGTGTTCCTGGACACGCGGACCTCGATGAAGCCCGGCGCGACGGACGTCTCAAGAGCTGGTGAACCGGACGAGGTGGCGACCGCAGAGCCCCCCGCCACCCCGCCCGGGACGCCGGTCGAAGGATCGGTGATGACGCCGCACCCCCGCAGCGCCACGACCGCGATCGCGAGGACGGTCACGATCAAAGCCGCGTTACCGCGGGCCTTTCGCATGATCCGCCCCAACTCCTTCGCCGACGACTTCACGCTACGGCTCGGCTCTGACATCGGTGCGTGGGCCCCTCTCGCAAGCGCGGAACATGGTCCCTCAGGTGGTATCCTACCTGCCACACCGCCCTCCCCATCGCGCTTCGAAGGGCCCCGCATGAGAGACACGCTCCGCGCGCTCGTAGAGGACGCCATCCGGACCGCGATCGAGGCCGGCCG
Organism: Coriobacteriia bacterium; assembly: GCA_025361445.1. Taxonomy (GTDB): domain Bacteria; phylum Actinomycetota; class Coriobacteriia; order Anaerosomatales; family PALSA-660; genus PALSA-660. The sequence goes on along the minus strand of JANYLP010000039.1, from coordinate 927 downwards.
CGTGCCGCTCGACGTCGTTCCCGAGGTCGAACTCGAGCGTCCGCGCGATCCCTCGCACGGCGACTGGTCCACGAACGTCGCGCTCAAGTCCGCGAAGGCCGCCAGGGCGAACCCGCGTGTGCTGGCCGACGACATCGCGGCCGCCATAGCAGGGCATCCCGACATCTCCTCGGTCGAGGTCGCCGGCCCCGGCTTCATCAACCTTCGCCTCTCGGTGAGCGCGCTCCAGCGGATCGTCGCCCAGGTGCGCACCGCCGGTGAGCAGTGGGGCAGCGTCGACGAGGGTCACGGCCGCCGCGTGCAGGTCGAGTTCGTCTCGGCCAACCCGGTCGGCCCGATGCACGTGGGTCATGGCCGCTGGGCAGCGCTCGGCGACAGCATGGCCGCCGTGCTCGCGCACGCTGGCTGGAATGTGGAGCGGGAGTTCTACGTCAACGACGCCGGCGTTCAGATGGACATCTTCGCGAAGTCCGTCGCGGCGCGGTACCTCGAGCTGACCGGCCGCACGGTCGAGTTCGCCCCCGAGTGGTACCAGGGCGCCTACATCACCGAGATCGCGCGCGAGATCCTCGAGGCGGAGGGCGACGCATGGGCGACCGCCGACGCCGACAAGCGCGAGAACCACTTCCGCGAGAAGGCCTACGCGCAGGTCCTGGAGCACCTGAAGCAGGTGCTCCACGGCATGGGCGTCGACTTCGACGTGTGGTTCTCGGAACGCACGCTTCACGTCAAGGGCGCCGACGGCCTGTCGGAAGTCGACCGCGGCATCGAACAGCTTCGCGCTGCCGGCTTCATCTTCGAGAAGGATGGCGCCACCTGGTTCCGTTCCACGGATTTCGGCGACGACAAGGACCGCGTCCTTCTCAAGGCCGACGGGGAGTTCACCTACTTCGCGGCGGATATCGCGTACCACAAGGACAAGTTCGA
>JANYLP010000004.1 GCA_025361445.1 Coriobacteriia bacterium | reverse complement strand
CCGGTCACGACCTCGAACGCCATCGGGACCTACAACGCCGTGGCCAACATCTCACTCGTGGCCACCGACAACCACGTCGGTCGCTCGGGTGTGCAGTACACCTGGTACAAGGTCGACGCGTCCGCCTACGTCCTTGGCACGTCCATCTCAGTGCCCGGCCCGGTCTCCGGGGCCCCGGTCGTCCACACGATCTCCTTCTACTCTCAGGACTTCGCGGTCAACACGGAGACCCCGATCAAGACCGCGACGTTCACCATCACGGGCCCGGCGGACGTCACTTCGCCGACGACCACTTCGAACCGCGTGCCGTTCTACGCCGGTCCGTCGACGATCACTCTGACACCGGTCGACAACGTCGGCGGATGGGGCATCGCGGGCACGTTCTATAAGGTCGACAGTGGCGTAGCGACGTCCGGCACCGCGGTACCCACCGGTGGCACCGGCGCTCACACGCTCGAGTTCTGGTCGACCGACCTGTACGGCAACATCGAGATCCACAAGACCACGACCTACACCGTAGACACCGTTCCCCCGACCACCACGAGCAACGCCGTCGCCAGCTATCTCGGCACCGCGACGATCACGCTGACCGCCGTGGACGACCCGATCGGTTCGGGCGTCAAGTACACCCACTACAAGGTCGACGGCGGCACCGAGCAGTCGGGGACCGTCATCACCGTCGCGCCTCCTCTGTTCGGTTCGGCCGTACACACCATCACCTTCTGGTCGGTCGACAACATGAACAACACGGAGACCCCGGTAAAGAGCGCGACGTTCACGAGCAACGCGCTGGCGGACACGTGGGCGCCCATCACCACGCCCACCTACCAGGCGACGTTCTCCAAGCCCGGCACCATCACGCTGAGCGCCGTCGACATCGGCTGGGGCGTCAAGACCATCAACTACATCCTCGACGGTCATGCTGCTGTCGTCGGCTACACCACCGGTACCGGCGGCATCATGAGCGCCAGCTGCCAGGTGGGTACCGGCCTCGGAGGAGCCCATACGCTCGAGTTCTGGTCGACCGACCAGGCCTCGCCGACCAACACAGAGACGCCGCACAAGTCGATAACCTACACGGTGACACCGGACACGACGCCGCCTGTGACCACGTCGAACGCCCAGTCCTTCTACACGGGTCCGGCGCCGATCGTGCTCACGGCCACCGACGTCGGATGGGGCGTGCAGTACACGCACTACATCATCGACAACGGCGTCGAGACCTCCGGTACGAGCTTCACCGTGCCTGAGACCCTCACGGGCTCGGTCTCGCACACGATCTACTTCTACTCGGTCGACTGGGCCGGCAACAAAGAGACCACCAAGACCGCCACGTTCACGGTCAAGGCGACTCCGCTCAGCATGTCCTCGTACACCATGACGCCGCTCGACGGGTCGACCGTCACGATCGCCAACCCGCTGATCAGGCTTGTCGCCAAGGCGTCGACGCAGAACATCACTGCCGCGACCATGCTGGTCGACGGCGTTCTCCAGGCGCCGACCAAGACGTTCTCGGGTGTGAACGCGACGATCGCGCTGAATGCGACCGGGCTGTCCAACGGTGTGCACAACATCGACATGACGCTGACCGGCGCCGACGGCAGGCAGGCCCCGATCCTGTGGAGCTTCACCGTCACCGTCCAGACCGACTTCGAGGCCCCCACCACCCTGTCGAACGCGGTTGCCTCGTACTTCGGCACCGCGACCGTCGCCCTCGTGGCGACGGACAACGCCGGTGGATCCGGCGTGGCGTACACCAAGTACAAGGTGGACAGCGGCACGCTCACCACCGGTACGCTGGTCAACATCGCCGGTCCGGTATCGGGCGCAGCGGTGAGCCACACGCTCTACTTCTTCTCGGTCGACAACGCGGGGAACGTCGAAGCGACCAAGAGCGCGACGTTCTCGATCGCGCCCAAGGACGTTATCGCCCCGACGACGACCTCGAACGCGCAGGCGAGCTACAAGACACCGGACACGATCCTGCTGTCGGCGGCCGACAACCAGTACGGCACCGGCGTGGCGCACACCTACTTCATCCTTGACGGTGGCGCGCAGACCGAAGGCACCATGATCGGGACCGGCGGACAGGGCACGCACGTGCTCGAGTTCTGGTCCGTCGACGTCGCAGGCAACATCGAGACGCCGCACAAGTTCGCGACGTATCGCGTCGATGTCACCGCGCCGACCACGATCAGTGACGCCGTCGCCAACTACACCGGCGCCGCGGAGATCCACCTGTCCGTCGCGGACAACCCTGGCGGCTCGGGCGTGAAGGCCACGTACTACATCGTGGACACCCTCGCGCAGCAGAGCGGTACGGTCATTCCGGTTCCTGCGCCGCCCTCCAGCTCAGCGCAGCACACGATCCGCTTCTGGTCGGTGGACAATGCCGGCAACGTCGAGGCGACCAAGACGGCGACCTTCAACGTGGCCGCACCTGCCGACGCGACCGGACCCAACACGACCTCGGACGTCAAGGCGTCGTACCCGGTCCCGGGTCTCATCACCTTCATGGCCACCGATGCTGGCTGGGGCGTGGACAAGACCTACTACAAGTTCGACAACGGTGTGCAGACCGAGTTGGTACCGACCGCGGCGGGTCTCACGCTGCGCACGGGCGGCGTGGGCAACCACACCATCGAGTACTGGTCGGTCGACAAGGCGAACAACGTCGAGACCCCGCACAAGACCGCGAGCTACAACGTGGTCGCGGCCGATACGACGCCGCCGCTCACGATCTCGAACGCCGTCGCCAGCTACGTCGGTTCGGCCACGATCACGCTGAGCGCCGTCGACACGCAGACGGCCAACGCCATGCTGGTCACCTACTACACAGTGGATGGCGGAGCGACCACCACCGGTACCGTGATCCGGGTTCCGGGTCCGCGCTCCGGCACGGCGGCTCACACGATCACGTTCTGGTCGATCGACCTCAACGGTGTGGTCGAGACTCCGGCAAAGCAGGCCAACTTCACCGTCGCGGTGCAGCCGGCTTCGATGACGCTCGGCAGTGAGACACCCGCGGCGGGAACCACGGTCTACATCCGCAACCCGGTCATCTCGGTGGCGGCGACGCATACTCAGACCATCGCGAGCGTGAGCTTCGATCTGGATGGCGTGCCCGCAACGCCGACGACGTCCACGCTGAGCGCCCTGCGCGGCTCGATGTCGTACTCGGCGAGCGCGCTTGCGAACGGCAGCCACACGGCCGTCGCGCAGTTCACCGACATCTTCGGCGCCTCCACCACGAAGACGTGGACCTTCACGGTCGCGGCTCCGGACGATGTGACGGCCCCGACAACCACGTCGGATGCGTTGCCCATCTACAAGGGCGCCGCTGTGGTCAAGCTGTTCGCGGCCGATGACGCCGGCGGGACCGGTGTCGCGTCCACCTACTACAAGGTCGACAACGGCGTCACGTACACGTACCTGAACCCCATCACCGTATCCTCGAGCGGTCCTCACACGATCGAGTTCTGGTCGGTCGACCGCGCGGTGCCGGTGAGCAACACCGAGTACGCGCACAAGACCGTGTCCTTCAACATCGACGTGACCGCGCCGACGACGAGCTCCAATGCTGTCGGCGAGTACGCGGGGACCGCCGTGATCAACCTGACGGCGAATGACGGTGTCGGTTCCGGCATTGCCCGCACCTACTTCATCGTGGACAGCGGAGCGGCCCAGATCGGCAACGTCGTGAGCATTCCGGCGCCGGTCATCCTCAATTCGGGCCAGGATCCGTGGCAGTCCCACACCCTCTACTTCTGGTCCGTTGACAACGCCGGCAACGTCGAGGCGACCAAGAGCGTCGAGACCAACGTCTGGGCACTGACCGACACCACGAAGCCGATCACGACCTCGGACGCCCTCACAACGTACTCGGTCCCGGGTGTCATCCGTCTGACCGCGAGCGACGTGGGCGGCTGGGGCGTGGCGGCCACCTGGTACCGTCTCGATGGCGGAGCTCCGGTGAACGCGACTTTCGTCGGCACCGGAGGCGCGGGCGCGCACTCGCTGGAGTTCTGGTCCGTAGACCTCGCGAACAACACCGAAGTGCATCACACCATCACCTACACGGTGTCCACCAACGACACGCTCGCTCCCGTCACCACGAGCAACGCTGCCGCCACGTACAACGGCACCGCGATGATCAGCCTGACGGCCACGGACGGCGTCGGCGGCTCCGGCGTCAGGAACACCTTCTACCGCGTCGATGGCGGTTCGCAGACGGAAAGCACGCTCATCGGCGTGACCGCTGCAGGCGCACACACCATCGAGTTCTGGTCGGTGGACTGGGCCGGCAACAAGGAGACCACGAAGACCGCGAGCTTCACCATCGTGGCGACCGACATAACTCCGCCGGTCACGACCACCAACGCGCTTCCGTCCTACGTAGGCACCGCGACCATCGTCCTGACCCCGACCGACGCAGGCGGAACGGGCATCCGCACGACGTTCTACCGCGTCGACGGCGGTGCGGCGCAGCAGGGCCTGAGCGTGGTCGTGGCGCCGCCGCTCTCCGGCGCGGCGATCGCACACACCATCGGATTCTGGTCGGTCGACAACGCGGGCAACACCGAGGGTGAGAAGACCGTCAGCTTCACCGTCGCCCCGGCTGCGGATGTGACCGCACCGACCACATCGCACAATGGCGTTTCGAGCTACACCGGACCGGCGACCATCACGCTCACGGCG
>JANYLP010000003.1 GCA_025361445.1 Coriobacteriia bacterium | reverse complement strand
CTCGGCGGCGAAGGACGCGTCCTTCGCCGGGCGCCCCATCCCCGAAGTCAGCGACGACACCGCCGAGGCGAGTCTGGTGGCATCGAAGGATCCGGCCAAGGTCACCGGGCTTCCCGCAGGAACGGAATCGGTGGTACCGCCCGAACGCACGAACACCAGCATGCGCGCAACGGCCTCGCGTGGGATGTCGAGGGAGCGCGTCTCGTAGGTGACGCGCACCCCCGAGGAGATGAGGGAATTCGCCTCCTCGGCGGCCGTCTGTGCAGCGTCGTCCGATACTGCCGGCAGTGCTTCCGTTACAACGGCCTCGACAGCACCGCCCTTCGCGAGGAAGGCGGTGAACACGCGGGCCATCGTGGAGACGCGGTCGAGGGCCCGCCCCGTGCGCGACGGCAGCACCTTGATCGTAGTTCCCGAGATCGAGACCGACGCATCTGTGGCCGGCTGAGCGACCGCCGCCGCAATGGGATCGAGAGCGGCCGCCGTGGCGGTCTCATCGGAGCGCACGTTCGATCCGATGTCGACGCCGGCGAAGACGGCGACGATGCGCTTCGTGACGACCTCGAACACGCTTCCGGATCGGCCCACGGCCATCGCGGCGATAACGCTCGGAGTCGTATCGAGCCGCGCACCGATCTGCGCGGCGCTGATGGCGAATCCCTTCCCCTGCCAGGTGACGTTCACCGGAAGAGCGGACGTGAGCGCGAAGGACTTCTCAAGCGCCGACCGGGCCTGCTGCGGGGTCATCGAGCCTACGGCGACTCCGCCCACCCGGACACCCGGGTGGATGCGATCCCAGGACAGAGCGATGTCGGCACCTATCGCGCAGACAAGCACGGCTAGCACGATGGCGGCGATCACCCACGCCGGGTTCCGCTTCAGGTGACCCGGAAACCGCGCTTCATCTCGTCGTGCCTCGCGACGAGATGACCCTCTGAGAGCCGCGGTCGGCACCTCTGAGATCGGTTCGCTGGGCTTGACTTCGGTGTCGGTCACAGTCGGTGCGGCCTCATCGGATTCGGCGGAGGTGCGGGGCCCATGCAGGGCTCGGAGTCCAGAAGCATACACGAGGCCGACGGCGCCCCATCGCGTTCGTTGCCTGCGCGATACGACCCATAGCCGGACCCCGCCCGCACCTCGCGCGCGGCGAGCCTACGCCGTCGGTGCTCCGACAGGTGTGGCCGCGTCCGACTTCGTGATCGCATCACGATACTCGGCACGCGCGGCGATGGTGTACTGCACAGCCGATGTCAGCGAGAGCACGACGCCGGCGTAGACGATGTAGGACCCGAGTGGGCGCAGGCCCCCGACGACATGCGGGCTGCCAAGGAACTCCCACGTGAACAGCACCGGGGCGTTCAGCATCGGGAAGTTCCAGACGAGCGAGGCGAAGCCTGCCATCAGCACCCCTGTCGTGACCTTCCCGAGCATCGTCACGGACAGTCGACGTCCGTGACGCTCGAGAACCCACGCGCCGTAGAGCAGGTACACGTCCCGACCGATGAGCGTCAGCATGAGAAGCAAGCTCACCCGGTTCACGACGAACAGGCCGATGAGTGCCGCGGCGATGAGTGCGCGGTCCACGAGCGGGTCGATGATCTTCCCGATCGCAGTCACGTGTCCGGTCGCCCGCGCGATGAGCCCGTCAAGCCAGTCCGTCCCCGCGCACAGAACGAAGAGCCCGAAAGCGACGTTGTTGGCGACGCCCTGTGCGGGCTGGTCGTAGACAAGGAACCAATAGACGACGGGGATGAGCGCGAACCGGAGCACCGTGATCACGTTCGGGATCGAGAAGATGTCGCGCGAGTGGTCGACCGGGAGATTGACCACGGGCGTCGAGTCGCCTCGGCGCGTGCGCGCGTTCACCACCATCCCCTCCTCTTGAAGACGTAGAGCATGGCCACTGTGATCACCACGAAGGATCCGATGACCGCCCAGAACGACCAGGCGGCGTCGGTCGGCGGCCACATCCCCACGGAGACGTTCATCCCGTACACGCCGCTGATGAGCGTCAGAGGCATGAAGATCGTCGCGACCACGGTGAGTTGCTTCATCACGACGTTGAGGCGATTCGAGATCGCGGACAGGTAGATGTCCATGACGCTGGACGCGACGTCGCGGTACGTGTCCACTGCGTCCGCCACGCGCGCGACGTGGTCTCCGACGTCCTGGAAGTACAGATATGCCTCGGCGCTGATGAACTCGTCATGCCGGGCCATGGCCCGAAGCACGTCGCGCTCGGGACCGATGATCTTCTGGAGCGCGAGCAGCACGCGCTTCGCGGCGTAGAGCTCTTGGAGCTGGCCGTCCTGTACCTTCGCGAGCAGTTCGTTCTCGATGCGGTCGAGTTCGTCCCCGACCATATCGACAACGGGGAACATCGAGTCGACGGAGCGGTCGAGGATGGCGTGCAGAGCCCATTCCGGACCGTGCGCCAGTGGCCCGCATGGATCGTTCGCAACGTCATCGAGGGCCGCGACCGGGCGGCTGTGCGATGTGATCAGGAACCCTGTGCCGACGAACACGTCGATCTCGTCGCCGTCCATCGTGTGCTCCGCTGTGAGGCGCGGCGCTATCCAGACGAGGAACAGGTTCTCCGGGTATGCGTCGATCTTCGGGCGCTGCCGCGAGTGCAGGCAATCCTCCACGGCCAGGGGATGGAGGTTGAAGATCTCCTGCAAGCGCCCGAGCGTTTCCGCCTCGGGCTCGAACACGTCGACCCAGACGGCTGTGGCTTCGGCGCGCGCGGAAGCGATGTCATCGATCGTGCCGACGTGCGACTGACCGGCGACGGTCCAGCGAACGGTGACTGTGGCTGCCACGTGACGCGTCCCCCTGTGTCACGGACCTCATCGCGAACGATGCCGGCCCTTCTCGACCCTCCGACGAGATTATGCACGATGCGACCCGACTTCCGTTGTTCGGCGGTCGCGCATGGGGATAGGATGAGATGTCAGGATCGGGCGTCGCGATGCGACCAGAGACACAGCGCCGTAGCCGTTCGCCACCAGCAGCCCCGTCTCCTCCTCCCGCGGCCTCCACCAATCCGAGGCTCGCGGCGGCACGCCGCGGAGAGGGCTCGAGATGGCACGGCTACCGTTCGATCTAACATTCCTTCGCAGCGGAGCGGTGCGAGCCAAGGCACTGCCCGAACCCGGTTTGACCCGACGCGAGGCGATCGCCGGCGTGGCCGCGGTTGTCGCCATTCCTGCGGTGCTGACGAAGTTCGCTGGCGGTCCGGGCGTGGTGGCGGTCACTTCCTCGGCCGGGCGCGCCGCGATCACGATCGACGGGCGCGAGGCGTGGTCCGTCGACGTCTCGCGGTATGGGGGCCGTCCACGGGTCACGGTCGTGCGCTCGGAACGCGAGACAGAGGTATCGCTGGCAGGCGCGCTATATCCGGGTACGCTCCTGCCCGCCGATCTCAAGATCGTCTCCTACGATGGAGTGACAGGCCCCCGACTGCACATATCCCTCGCGATGGGCGCCTTCGATGCGGAGGTCCCCGCGCGCACGTGGCTCCGCGGCCACGCGGTCGCGAGCGCCCGCGTGGCGTTGACCGATCCCGGTCTCAGCGCGGGCCGCTGGGCGCTTGCTCTGAACGGAGTGGGTGAAGCGACCTACGATGTCGCGGGAACCCTCACGGTCGCTGGGTCCGACATCGCTTCCCTCGCCGGGCTCACGGGTTCGGCGCTAAGCGCGGACGCCCTCTCTGTGCGACTCCTCGACGCCGTGGCGCCGAGTTCGATGTCGCGACCCCCCGCGCGCCGTTCGCTCGTCACGCTACGTCGCGGTGCCCAGCACTGGTCGGGCGCTCCGCGCGTGGCCACGTCACATCCGGGCTCGCTCGCTTGGGCCAGGGATGCCTTCGACACCGTCGACGTCGAGGCTGCGGAGAGTGCGCGGGGCTCCAGACTCGTCGCGGTCGCGCACAGCGACTCTGATGCCGCCGTTGTGTCCTATGCGACGCCGGCACCGTCCGGAGCCGGCTCACTCCAGCTGCCGCTCGCATCCCCGCGGCTGGCTGTCTCGTATGACGGCGGGATCAAGTCCTCACGACTCTTCGCCGACTTCGCAGCGCACATCTGGATCCACCTCGACGGGATGAGCGTGCGGGTGGGACCGGCCGCGGGTGCTCCGGCATTCGAGGCGAGCGGCACCGGTCAGCGCCTGACCACTGTGACCTGCAGCCCCGCCATCACCGGCGCGATACCGGCGACTTCGGACGGGACCATCGTCGAAGCGGTTCTGCGCGAAGGAAGAGCGACGCGTCTCGCCTCACTCGGTGACGTGCGCGTCCCGGCGGGCGTGCGCAAGGCATCCACCGCCGTTCTGACATCCGCCGCCCCGTTGGCCGCCGACGACTTCGAGGTTCTGATCGTGAGGCCCGACGACCTGCTCGTCGTGAAGCTTCGGTTCGTCAACCTGCTTATCGCGGCAGGCGAAGAGGGGCCCGAACTCAGATCGAGCCCGGCGGCCAGCGGTTACATCATCGCCGAGCTGCCTCCGCAGCACGTGCTCGAGCAGGCGTTCTTCCAGACCCGGCCGGACAGCGGCGCGAAGATCACGAACAAGGGCGCTCAGGGACAGACGCTGCCTCCCAACCCGACCGGTTCGGAGTCGCCCGCGGCGCGTCCCGTCAAGGCGCTGCTTTCGGGCAACTCGCGCCTCGCGTTCAAGTTCCCGCCGAACGTGACATCGATCCCGTTCCGGGTCGAGGAACTGCTGCGTTTCGATCGGCTGGAGCCGAGCCTCGTCGACGCCGCTCGCGTGTTCGAGCCCGGAAGCGGAACCCCGATATCCAACCCCGCCCCGGTCGATGGTGCGACAGCCAACCAGACCTCGATAGAGTTCCCGACACGCCTGTACCTGTCCCCGAACGAGCTCGCGACGTGGAAGAACGCGACAGCTCCGGTGACGGCATCTGACCCGCTGGGCGGAGCGACCCGGTGGACCGAGCTGTGGCATACCGTGGCGGTCCCCTCGGACGCGCCCTGGCGAGCGGACGACCCCACTCTGCTCCGGGCGGTGTACTCCCCCGACTACGCCGGCGCGGGCAGCGCTCCCACGCACGTGAACTCCCCGTTCCGGGCGCCGCTCGACCGCCGCGACCGGCACGAACTGGTCAAGATCATGGGCCGGTATCGTTTCGACCCGGCCGTGGCGCGACTGTTCGCCCTCTCGGCCCTCGGTGGATGGGTCGACCTCAAGGCGACGTGGGATCCCGCGACCTATACCGGCCAGAGCGGTATGTCTGACGTTGAGGTCGAAGCTTGGGAACATCGAGCCACGCAGGGGCGCGACCATTACGTCAAGGTCGTGTACTCCGGGTACCTCTTCCCCTTCGGTCACCGCGCCTCTCTCATCAAGGTCACCGAGCGACAGTACCGGTTCGATCCGAGCACTCCGGCGAGCCCCGGGACTGCGTACCTGATCCAACGTATGTACGTCGTCGTGCGTGAGCCCGTCCGTGACTACGGCGAGCCCTCGTCTGCGCGCAGCCGGCAGATCCCGTTCAGGACCGTGCGGATCGAGACCGCTCGCACCCCGGATATCGACAACATCGGGTCCGGCATCGGAAGCAAGGGCCAGCAGTGCTTCTGGCCCAAAGTCGGTGGGACCGAGTTCGCGTTCCGCATGACCGCCGTTGACCGTGCAGGCAGGCCTGTCGAGTTCACGGCTCCGCTGATCTTCGTGTCGCGCCAGTGGTCGCTGTACACACCGGGCAATCCGCTTACGAACGCCAGCATTCGAACGCAGCTCATAAAGGTCCTCAACGACTACCGGGACGCCGCACACCCGCTGCGGCGCGGACGACTTTTCGGAGGCCAGCCGGTCGCGTACGCCACCGAATCGGGCGTGCAACCGCGCGACACCACCCTCGAGACGACCGGCATGGCGTTCACCGCCGAGGTGTTCCCGTCCACGGAGGCGGAGACGTCATCCTCTCCCCGCTTCTGGCCCAAACTCGATTTCGCCACCGTCAGGATCCCGGCGGTCGGCGAGATCACCGGCGGCAAACCGGCCGCCTTCGTTCGGTACCCGGCGCTCTACCTCACACACGGCCTCGCGGACTCGAGCGACGCGAACACGGGTGACGTGTTCATCGAACTCCTGCCCGCCGCTCAGGTACCGGTCCCGTTCTCCGGCGACCGGGCGGGTGGACTTGCGACCCCCTCGTTCACGGTCAGCGCGCTGTCCCGCACGTACGGCACCGTCGCCGGGGACGTCGCGCAGTTCGCTCAGGGGAAGTTCGACGCGGGCGGATTCTTCGACCCATCGGCCAATCTACTGGGCGGGATCTCGCTCGGCGACGTGATCGACATCCCCGATTTCAAGACTCTCGACGGCACCGCTGCTGCCGATGTC
>JANYLP010000047.1 GCA_025361445.1 Coriobacteriia bacterium | reverse complement strand
CGGGAACGTCATGGTGCCGCGGATAGCGTCCTCGAAGGTGACCTCTTCACGATCGAGCGGGACAGCCAGGCGCCAGACGTGCGGCTCTCCGGCATCCAGACGCCGACAGACATCTCCCGGGTCCAGCGAACGGCACCGTCTGTCGTAGCCGGCGAAGCCACCGGCGGTCCGCGCGTCGCCGCGGCGCTCTTCCAGCTGCTCCGCAGTGCAGAAGCAGGGGTACGCCCCGCCGCTTTCGCGAAGCGAAACGAGCGCATCGGCATAGGTGTTCATCCGCTGTGTCTGGAAGTACGGGCCGTGATCTCCGTCTGCCTCGGGCCCCTCGTCCCAATCGAGCCCGAGGAAGCGCAGCCCACGGAAGATCGCCTGCACGTTCTCATCGGTCGAACGTTCCGGATCGGTGTCATCGATGCGAAGGATGAACGTGCCGCCCATCCTTCGGGCGAACGCCCAGTTGTAGATGGCGGTGCGGGCGCCTCCGATGTGGAGGTTACCGGTGGGGCTCGGAGCGAAACGTACGCGGACGGGAGCGGACAAGGGAGGACCTCCGGGCCATGGTGAGGATCGGGTCTGTGGGTGCATATCGTACCGCCTTCGGGCGGCGACCGCTTTTGCTGAGACCCCGCAGCGTGGTATCGTCGCAGGCGACTCATCAAGAGGCGCTGCCCGAAAGGGGAGTGCAGAGGGCCGAGGGACCGCACCCGGTGACGCCCCGGCAACCTGCTTCGAAAGTGGAGCAAGGTGCCAAGTTGCGGCAGGCAATAGGAACTACGCCTGACAGATGAGGGAAGAGCGTGTCGCGCCGTGTCTCGCGCGTCATCGACCCGGCCCTCGTCCTGTTGTCAGGAGACGAGGGTTCTTTCGTTGTGCTGGAAGAGAGGAAGTCGAGATGTCGAAGCGCGAGTACCTGTTCACTTCGGAGTCGGTCACCGAGGGCCACCCCGACAAGATGTGCGACCAGATCTCGGACGCCGTTGTCGATGCGATCATCGCCCGTGAAGCCGAGCTGGCCGCTGAGGGCTATGTGACCGACACCGGGAGCGCCGCCGACCCGGAGTACGTGCGTTGTGGCGTCGAGACCTTCACCACGACTGGTCTGATCGTGGTGGGCGGAGAGGTCCGCACGCACGCCTACGTGGACATCCAGCAGGTCGTGCGAGACACGGTGAAGAAGATCGGGTACACCGACGCGCGCTTCGGTTTCGACTACGAGACCTGCGGCGTGCTGACCGCGATCCACGAGCAGAGCGCCGACATCGCAATGGGCGTGGACGAAGCGTTCGAGGCGAAGGCTGGTGACACCGATCCGCTCGATCTGATCGGCGCCGGTGACCAGGGCATGATGTTCGGCTATGCATGCGATGAGACCTCGGCGTTCATGCCGATGCCGATCCACTTGGCGCACCGCCTCGCGGAGCGACTGACCGCCGTCCGTAAGTCCGGCGTTCTGCCGTACCTGAGGCCGGACGGGAAGACGCAGGTCACCGTTCGCTACGTCGATGGCAAGCCCGTTTCGGTGGAGAAGATCCTGATCTCGACGCAGCATGCGGAAGAGGCGGACGTCGCGACCCTGATCCGACCGGATCTCATCGAGCACGTCATCAAGCCGGTTTTCGAGACCGAGTCCATCGCCTACGACGTCGCGGATTCGGACATCTTCATCAACCCGACGGGTCGCTTCGTGATCGGCGGACCCATGGGTGACTCCGGGCTTACCGGGCGCAAGATCATCGTGGACACCTATGGCGGCACCGGTCGGCACGGCGGCGGCGCGTTCTCGGGCAAGGACTGCACCAAGGTGGATCGCTCGGCTGCCTATGCCGCGCGCTGGGTGGCCAAGAACGTCGTGGCCGCCGGCCTCGCATCGCGCTGCGAGATCCAGCTCGCCTACGCGATCGGCGTTGCTCATCCGCTGTCGGTACTTGTGGATACCTTTGGGACCGAGACCGTAGACATTGCGCGCATCGAGCGTGCTGTCGCCGCCACGTTCGACCTGCGGCCCGGAGCGATCATCCGCGACCTGAAACTGAGGCGCCCCATCTACACCAAGACAGCCGCCTACGGCCACTTCGGCCGTGACGATGCCGACTTCACGTGGGAGCGTCTCGACCGCGTCGAGGCGCTGAAGGCCGCGCTCGGCGAGTAGCACCTGCGACCGATGAATGCGACGGAGGCCACCGGCATCGATGTCGGTGGCCTCCGCTATGCTGCAGGACATGGAATCCGAGGCTGACATGCGCTCCGTGACGAAGGCGCCGATCGCGCGCGTGGTCGTCGACGTGGCGACGCGCGCGCTGTCCGACCCGTTCGACTACGCCGTTTCGGCGGAGTTCGACGACTCGGCGGTCGTCGGTGCCCCGGTGCTTGTGCCCTTCGGTGGTCAACGGGTCATCGGATACGTGGTGGAGCGAGTGGGTTCCTCGTCGTTCGATGGCACTCTTCGCCCGATCGAGGCGGTACTCGGGGGTCCGCAGTTCCTGCCGGGTGCATTCGCGCTGGCATCCTGGATCGCCGCTGAATACGTGTGTCCGCTTGCTGACGCCATGCGCCTGTTCCTACCGCCCGGGGGGTCGCCCTCGGCTCGGTGTCGCTACTCGGTGGGGACGGCGCGCCCGGCGGGGACGGTCCGTTCGGCCGTCTGGGATGAGGTCTCCCGAGGTGTGGACACCGCCGTGGCCTTGCGCGCGGTGGATGCTCGCTTCCCCGGTGCGGCGTCGGAGTTGGCACGTGCGGGTGTACTCCTGCGAACGTGGGAGCTCGTACCCCCCTCGACCGGTGCTGTGGACGACCGATGGGCTGTCCCGGTCGCCGATTCCGGCTTCGTTCCCAAGGCGCGGTCGACGAAGCAGCGTTCGGTCCTCGAGGCGGTGGCCGCCGGGCCCGTCCGGGTAGCCGAGCTCGCTGCAGAACTCGGATCCGTCGACGCGGCGGTGCGGGTGCTCGTCGAAGCGGGAGCGATACGCGTCGAGCTGCGTAGGCGAATGCGAGGCGTCCTTCCGCCACTCCGCCCAGCGCCGCGCCATGAGGTGCTCACGACCGGTCAGCTCGCCTCTCTCGCTGCGATCGAGGATGCACCCTGCGGCGGAGTGGTGCTGCTGCACGGGATCACAGGGTCCGGCAAGACCGAGGTCTACCTGCGCGCGATCGAGAAGGTCCTTCTCGCCGGGGGCACGGCCATCGTGCTCGTTCCGGAGATCTCACTCACGCCGCAGACGGTGGGACGCTTCCGCTCACGCTTCGGCGAACTCGTCGCAGTGCTGCACAGTCGGCTGTCGGCGGGGGAGCGCTACGACCAGTGGGACCGGGTGCGCGCCGGCGAGGCCAGTGTGGTCGTAGGGCCACGCTCCGCTCTGTTCGCTCCCTCGGCGAACCTCGGACTCATCGTGATCGATGAGGAACACGATTCGTCCTACAAGCAGGGGTCAGCCCCTCGCTACCACGCGCGCGCGGTCGCCGAACGCCTGTGTGGGGACCGTGGGGCCGTTCTGGTCCTTGGGACCGCCACGCCCTCCCTGGAGAGCCTGCATGAGGCGCAGTCCGGCCATTACGCACGCGTGGTGCTGGACGAGAGGGTCGCTGGTGGCTGCCTGCCGCCGGTCGAGGTTGTGGACATGGCCGACGAGTTCCGGGACGGGCATCGTTCCATGTTCTCGCGCGCTCTCCAGCAAGGTCTCCACGAGGTGGCGGCTCGCGGCGCGAAGGCGGTCCTGCTTCTCAACCGGCGCGGCTCCGCTTCGTTCGTGTTGTGCCGCGAGTGTGGGTTCGTGCCGCGCTGCGACTCGTGTTCGGTGTCGCTCACGTACCACGAGGTGGGTAACAGACTGATCTGCCACCACTGCGGCGCCAAGACGGACCTGCCTGCCCGGTGTCCCAAGTGTGACAGTCCGTACCTGCGGCAGTTCGGGGCGGGCACGCAGCGCGTGGAGGCAGAGCTCGCCACGCTCGTCCCCGATCTTCCGGTCGTGCGGATGGACGCCGACACGACTTCCGGCGTCGGTGGCCACGAGAGACGACTCTCCGAGTTCGAGGCGCTGAAGTGCGGAGTGCTGCTCGGGACGCAGATGGTCGCGAAGGGCCTCGACTATCCCGAGGTCGAACTCGTGGGCGTCATCAACGCCGATACGACACTGCACATGCCGGACTTCCGAGCCGGCGAGCGCACCTACCAGCTCCTCGAGCAGGTGTCCGGTCGCGCGGGCAGGGGCGAGGCCGGCGGGCACGTGATCATCCAGACCTACTGGCCGGATCATCCCGCGATCATGGCGGCTGCTGCCCACGACCCGAAGGCGTTCTACGAGGCCGAGCTACGCGAACGTGCCGAGCTGGGATACCCGCCGGCCGGCCGGATCGCACGCCTGCTCGTCTCGGGGACCGACTCGCGGGCGGTCCAGCGCACGGCAACGGCGCTTGCGGAGTCCGCCCGGCGGTCCGCTGCCACGGGCATCACAGTCCTCGGGCCGGCACCGGCTCCGCTCGCGCGCCTCAAGAGTGCCTTCCGTTGGCACATCCTCCTTAAGGGGCCCGTGGGCTCGGACCTTTCCGCGGTCCTTCGGGCCGCGCTTGCCGGTGCCGTCATCGACGAGGGTGTGTCCGTCGCTCCTGATGTGGATCCCATCGACCTCATGTAGTGGCGCTGCGGTAGAATCCCCTCGCGGACATCGCAGCACGTGCGTATCCCGATCGTCCCTCTCAGACACACAGGACTCACGCATGGACATCCTCGTTCACCCGAATCCCGCCCTGAAGCAGCCGGCCGCCCTTGTCGACCCCGCGGCCGACAAGGAGCTCGCCCGCCTCGTCCGCGCCATGGCGCAGGCGATGTACGACGCGCCCGGCGTCGGACTCGCAGCCACCCAGGTCGGCGTGCAGAAGCGTGTCATCGTCCTGGACATCGAGGACGGACTGATGGCGCTGTGCAACCCCATCATCGTGGAGGCGTCCGAAGAGACCGACATCGACGACGAGGGCTGCCTGTCGCTTCCCGGGATCACGGTTCCGGTGGCGCGATCCCTCACATGCGTGTGTGAGGCTCTCGACCTGGAGGGCGCGCCGGTCAGGCTCGAGGCCGAGGGGTTCTTCGCCCGCGTACTGCAGCACGAGACGGATCATCTGGACGGCGTGCTGATCATCGACCGGGCGACTCCCGAGGAACGCCGTGCGGCGATCCGGCGGTACAACGAAGCGGCTGAAGAGCGCTGAACGACAAGGATGAAGAGGTGAACTCCGCGATGCGCGTCATATTCATGGGCACGCCGGCGTTCGCTGTTCCGACACTGCGGATGCTTCTGGCGGACCACGAGGTCATCGCGGTATACGCACGTCCCGACAGGCCCACCGGCCGTGGGCGGAAAGTTGCCCAATCGCCCGTAGCGCGTGTCGCCGATGCGGCGGGTATCGAGCTCAGGCAGCCCGGCACTCTGAGGACCGTTGATGAATCGGAGCGGCTCAAGGCCGATCATCCGGACGTGATCGTAGTCGCGGCGTACGGCGCGATCCTACCCCCGGAGATCCTCGAGATCCCGCGACTGGGTTGTCTCAACGTACACGCGTCGCTTCTGCCGCGGTGGCGCGGTGCGGCCCCGATACAGCGGGCGATACTTGCGAGCGACCGCACGACCGGCGTGTCTGTCATGCGCATGGCGGAAGGGCTCGACACCGGTCCGTGGTGTCTGCAGGAGAGCGTGGATGTCGGGGACAAGAGCGCGGCGGACCTGACGGCCGAACTCGCCGGCGTGGGCGCTGACGCAATGGCTCGGGTGCTCGAGCGGCTGTCGCTCGGTCTCTTGGAGTGGCACGCACAGGATGAAGCGAAGGCAACCTACGCGGCCAAGGTCACCAAGGCCGATGTCGCACTCGATCCGAGCCTGACGATCGAGCAAACTCTCGCTCGTGTCCGGGCCTCCGGGCCCAGCGCGCCGAGCAGGCTGTCCGTCATGGGCCGCTCGATGACCGTTCTGGCCGCTCACCGGCATGACGGTTGGCTCGTACCGGGGATGGCGTCATGTGAACGAGACCTGGTGGTCGGTGTGTCCGACGGCGCCGCAGTGCTCGACGCGATCGTCCCCGAAGGCCGCTCCGCCATGAGCGGGGAGGCGTACATCCGTGGAGCGCGTCTTCACGGAGCATGCGAATGGGGACCGGCATGAGCGTAGCGCCTGCACGTCGCGCGGCTCTGGCAGTCCTGAAGCGAGTCCGGGAGCGCACCGCATTTGGCCCCGAGACTCTTGACGCCGTCCTGCGCGCGACCGGTCTGGACGTCCGGGACACGGCGATGGCGACCCGCCTCGCGTACGGCGCACTTCAGACCCTCGGAACCCTCGACGAGGCGATCGACCGCTTCACGGATCGCCCCACGGCGATCGAACCGGCCGTCCGTGACGCCCTCCGGCTGAGTGCGTACGAGCTGCTGTTCATGCGTACGCCCGCCCGTGCGGCGGTACATGAGGGCGTCGACATGGTCCGGTCCGTGCGCGCACAGGCTTCGGGTCTCGCGAACGCCGTTCTGCGGAAGATCGCAGCCGCCACCGACTCCTTCCCATGGGGCGACCCGGATACCGACGATGCCGCACTCGCGCGCGCCACGGGGCATCCGCTCTGGCTCGTCGAGCGTTGGACGCAGGAACTCGGCAGGGAGCGCGCACAGGCGCTTCTGCGTGCCGATCTGGAGCCCGCACCGCTGTATCTCTGGCTCAACCCCTTCAAGGGGTCCGCCGTCGAGGCCATGGACGCGCTGATCGCGGATGGGGCCGACCCCGCATCGTGCTCGCTTCCCGGGTGCGTGGTGGCCCGTGAGCCGCATTCGGCCGTTCGAGGCGCTGCTGTCGCACGCGGGATCGCGGTCGTCACCGACGCTTCCGCTCAGGTCGCCCCGCTGGCGTGCGGGACATTCCCGGGTGGCGTGATCGTGGACGTCGCCGCCGGCCGGGGTACGAAGACCGCTCAGATCCAGGCCGTTCAGGTGGCCGCAGGCGCCCCCGCGCGACTCTTCGCTCTCGACCTCCACCCCTTCAAGGCAGACGTGCTCAGCAGGCGCATGGCCGATCTCTGCGTGCCAGCTGTACTTCCTGTTGTCGGGGATGCGACCGACCTGACCGTCGTCGACGGCCTTCCTGCGTTCGGAACCGCGGATGCGGTCCTGCTCGACGCGCCGTGCAGCGGCCTCGGTTCGCTGCGCAGGCGCCCCGAGAAGCGTTGGCGCGTGACCCCGGACGACATCGCGCGGCTGGCTATTCTGCAGTCACGCATGCTCGAGCAGTCCGCCTCGCTTGTCAGGCCCGGCGGACGGGTGGTCTACTCTACGTGCACCATCAGCCGCGCCGAGAACGAAGACGTCGTGAGGGCCTTCTTGGAAGCGTCCGGGGGTCGTTTCGCTACCGGGGATATTTGCTCCGTGCTCCCTGCGGAGTGGGCAGGCGCCGTCACCGAGAACGGTTGGTTCCAGTCGATCCCCGCCATTGACGGCCCCGATGGCCATTTCGTGGCGGTTCTTGACCGAGTCCGTTAGATGCGATGGCGCCGCCGGCGCCGCGCCGAGTGAGGGGACGCGCCCTAAGATGCGCAGCACACGAATCGTCGAGATGCTCGAAGTCACCGAGGCCGCTGCGCTCGCTGCGGGCCGCTGGATGGGCAAGGGCGACAAGCACGCAGCCGACGACGCCGCCGTGGAAGGGATGCGCACCGCCTTCAACTCGGTGGAGATCTCCGGCACGGTCGTGATCGGAGAGGGGGAGCGCGACGAGGCCCCCATGCTCTACATCGGTGAGAAGGTCGGACTGGGCGGCGAGGAGATCGACATCGCTGTCGATCCGCTCGAGGGCACCAACCTCACCGCGGACGGCCAGTCGAACTCGTTGGCCGTGCTCGCATTCGGCCCCAAGGGGACGCTCCTCCACGCGCCCGACACCTATATGAAGAAGGTCGCGGTCGGACCGGAAGCTGCTGGCGCGGTACACGTCGATGCCTCGGCGACCGAGAACATCCGTGCTGTTGCTGCTGCGATGAAGCGTCCTGTCGAGGACATCGTCGTCTGCATCCTGCAGCGCGAGCGCCACATCGACCTGATCCGTGAGGTGCGCGCAGCTGGCGCTCGTATCCGCCTGATCACGGATGGGGACGTGTTCGGCGCGGTCGCCACCGCGATCGAGGGCACCGGCATCCACCTCTACCTCGGCATCGGCGCGGCTCCGGAAGGCGTGCTCGCCTGTACCGCGATGAAGTGCATCGGTGGCACCTTCATGGGCCGGTTCGCCTGGCGCAGTGACGAGGAGAAGGCGCGCGCGGTGGAGATGGGCACCCCCTGCATCGATGACGTCCTCATGATGGACACGCTTGTCGCCACCGACGAAGCCGCGTTCATCGCGAGCGGTGTGACCGACGGCGAGCTGCTGCGCGGCGTGAGGTACTTCGCCGGTGGCGCCCGCACGAACTCGGTCGCAATGGACGCCAAGAGCAAGACGGTCCGCTTCATCGACACGATCTACCGCACCGGCACCGAGAAGTTCTGGGTGCGCATGGACTAGGACCGAGAAGGTCCTCTCTCACAAGAAGGGCGACCCTAATGGGGTCGCCCTTCTGCTGTGCCCGCCAAGAAGCGTCTACTCAGCTGCGGGGCACCCGGCGCAACCGCCGCCGGTGGCGGCGGGGCAGGCAGGCGTTTCGGCTGCCTTCTGCGCCGGACGATTGTCCGTGTTGTGGAATCCGGATCCCTTGAAGTGGACTCCCACCGGAGTGAAGACGCGCTTCGTATCGCCGCCGCACTCAGGGCAAACGACAGGAGAGTCATCGCTCGAGGGACGCGTGACTTCATGAACGGCGGAACACATGGTGCAGCGGAAGTCGTACGACGGCATGACGTGTCCCCTTCGCGAAGCGTGAGTACCGGTGAACGGAGCGGCCGGACCCGCGGCATGATACGCCGCTCGCGCCGCCGGAGGCAACACGGGCTTGGTATACTGCCCCAATGATGACCCCTTCCAAGGGGCGCCACGGTAGCGGAGCGCGCAAGCATGCGACACCCGCTGTCGGCCGAAGGCGCCCGAATACCGAGACCCGATCCGCGCCCCCAGGGGTCGTATCGCGCGCTCGAGGACTTGTTGCGAGCGTCATCGAGCGTGCCTCCATGGTGGACGGGCCGCGTGCGCGGATCGTCCTACTGAGCGCGGGTGCGCTCGGGCTGCTCGTGGCGGTCGTCGTCACAGCGGTCGTTTTGCTCCCGCGTCGCACCATCCGGGTTCCCGAGCTCGTCGGTGTGTCGCGCGCACAGGCCGAGTCGAGGGTCGAGGCACTCGGACTCAGACTTCGTGTGCGGGACACCCGCTTCTCCTCGACGGTCCCGAAGGACGCTGTCGCCTCGCAGGATCCCACGTCCGGAGTCCTTCTCGCGCCGGGTGCGGACGTGACCGTGGACATCTCAGCGGGCTCCGATTCGTTCTCGCTTCCGGACGTCTTGGGTCAGGACCTCGACGCCGCGCGCGAGTCCCTGAGGACCCGAGGGTTGATCGTCGTCTTCTCGACGGCGGTATCGGACGTGAGCTCGGGCACCGTGATCGCCAGCGCGCCCACTCCGGGATCGGCCGTCGCGACGGGCGATACGATCCGTCTGACGGTCGCCGCTGACGCGAGCGCCGTCCCTGCCGCCGATCTCACGGGTGTGGCGTTCGTCTTCGATCCCGCTCCTCCGCCCGACCCGGCCGAACCGGACGTCGGAATGGATGTCGCGACACGCGTCTCCGCGCTGGTCACAGCGGCCGGCGCCACCGTCACGATGACCCGAATCAGCGGTGTGACCTCTCTGGCGGTGACACCGGCCGCTCGCACCCTGCTGGCCAAGGAGGCGAGCGCGACCGCCCTGCTCGGCTTCTCTCTCGCGCCATCGAGTCTGGAGGGCATGGTTCTCATGATCATGCCTCCCGCGGGTAGCTTGCCGGAGGTGCTTGCGCGTTCGGGTCCGCTGGCCGACGTGATGTTCGCGTCGTTGGCGCCCGATGTCTCCCTGATCTCCACGATCACAGCATCGGGTGACATGGTTCTGACCGGTTCCGGATTGCCGGGCCTGCGCATCCGGCTCGGGTCGTTCGCATCAGACAGTGACGCCCGGTCGTTCGCCGATGTGCGCTGGCTGGACATCGTGGCGTCTGACATCTACCGTGCTCTCGCGCAGCTCTACGGAAGGCAATGATGCGGTTGTCTCAGGGACGGACTCGTGTCGAGAGAGTGGTCACGCTTTGTGGCTCACTCCTCCTTGTCATCGCTGTGCTCGGGGCTTCGTGCCTCGCGTCGCCCGCGCCCGCTCGTGCCGCGACTGTCGTGCAGTTGAAGGCGCAACTCGAGGCGCTCCGACGGGAGGCGACACCCGCTGGCGACGCCTACGACGCGGCCCTCACCAAACTCGAGGACACCCAGTACCGCATCAAGCAGACCGATGCACGGATCAAGTCGGCCTCAAAGAAGCTCACCGTTGCCGAGGACGCGCTGGCCGCACGCGCTGACGCGCTCTATCGCCAGGGTGGTGACATGGGCGTCTTCGACTTCGTCTTCGGTGCCACGTCGTGGGACGATTTCGTCACCCGCCTCGACTACATCACGATCGTAGCGATGAGCGACGCGGACCTCATCTCGACGGTGAAGGACACGCGGATCGCACTCCAGACCGACCGGGTTGCCCTGCTCGCCGACGCGAAGGTCGAGAAGGACGAGCTCGCAGCGGCGTCAACGACCTACAAAGCACTACAAGGTCAGATGGCAGCCAAGAAGACCCAGTACGACAGGGTTCTTGCTGCGATCGCGCATCAGTCCGGCGGAAAGCACCCACCGGGCCCCAACGGGATGGTCTTCCCGGTTCGCGGCATGCACTACTACTCGAACACGTGGGGCGCGCCGCGCTCCGGAGGACGTTCGCACAAGGGCACCGACATCATGTCGCCCAAAGGGACGCCTGTTGTTGCCGTTGTCAGCGGGCGCGTCCGGCCCCACTGGAACAGTCTTGGCGGCAAGTCCATCACGCTGACCGGTGACAACGGCTGGCAGTACTACTACGCGCACCTGAACGGATATGCCGTGGGCAACGTCCGCGTGAAGGCCGGTCAGCTCATCGGCTACGTGGGTAACACCGGCAATGCTTCAGGGGGTGCCAACCACTGTCACTTCCAGATGGGCCCCGGTGGGCGCTGGGTCAATCCGTATCCCTATCTCCGGGGCATGGAGTAGGCGAGGGCGGCTCTGCTACCATCCTTCCCGCGTGATCGTGTGGCACGCGAACGTTTCAAACCGTGTCGGGAGCCGCGTCGAGCGCGGCTGAGAGGCGACCCGCATCTCTGGTCGCGACCGAGAAGACGACGGTGCCGGTAATGCGGCGCCGCACGACGGATCCGGAGGGTGACTCCTCCGCTCTTGAGTCCACCCGCGCGGTCCTCGCAGTGCATCGGCGCGCCCGATGCGAAGGAGGTCGTTGCGATGACCGGCACCAGAACGAGGGTCCTCGTCGAGTCGGGGCTCACCATCGGCCTTGCCTACGTGCTTGGCCGCTTCATGCTCTTCAAGCTGCCGTTCGGCGGGTCTGTGTCACTCGACATGCTCCCGATCCTGATACTCGCGCTCAGGAGGGGACTTGCGCCGGGCGTGCTCACAGGGGCGATCTACGGGCTGCTCAACTACACCCTCGACCCGGTCCAGATCGTCTATCCGCTGCAGTTCCTTCTCGACTACGGGGTCGCCTACGGTCTCGTGGGTCTCGCCGGACTCGGCGCGCCGGCGTGGAAGAGGACCATGGTCGCGGGACGCCAGGCGCTCGGCCTGTTCGCGGTCGCATTGCCGTTCGGGGTCATGGCGATCGTTGCGCGGTTCGCGGCCCACTATGCTTCGGGAATCGTCTACTTCGGCCAGTACGCTCCGGAGGGTCAGCCCATCTGGCTCTACTCGCTGATATACAACGCTTCGTACATGGTGCCCTCAGGCCTCGCGTGTCTGGGACTCGCGTTGCTGATCCTTCCGACGCTTGAGCGGGCGGTGCCCACGCGATGAACCGCACACTCGTCGTCGGGGCGGCACCGGCGCCTGGTCACGAGCCCTTCTACCGGCAGTTGCTGGCGGATTCGCCACACGTGGTCGCGGCTGACGCCGCAGGGGAGTGGTGTGTCGCACTCGGGCGTGTGCCCGATCTTGTCGTCGGCGACTTCGACGGCTCGGCAGCGGGCGCTGTCGAGCGCTTGCGCGCGCTCGGGTGCGTCGTTGAGACGCATCCCGCCGCCAAGGACCGGACCGACCTGGAGCTCGCCGTCGATCGGGCGGTGGCTTCGTGGGATTCACCGATCGCCCTGACTGCGTCGTTCACGTCACGCATCGACCACACGCTTGCCGCGTTCGGGACGTTGATGCGAGCGGGCGCTGGCGCGACCGCGAATGAGCCATCCTGGACAGCCTACGTGTGCCAGGATTCGCACGCCGTGGCTCTTGACCTGGACGCGGGCGTGACCGTGAGCGTTCTCGCCTTGGGAACCGAGTGCGCTGTGACGATCGAGGGCGCCCGGTGGCCGCTTCACAGTGCCCCGCTCCCACCACTGTCCGGCCTGGGTATCAGCAACTCCGCGAGCGGCGGACCCTTCCGCGTCTCGGTGACGAACGGCTTTGCCGCCGTCATCGTGGAGGAAGTCGAATCCGGCGGTCTATACTGACCGGGATAGGCGCCCACCATCGAGGCGATAGGGGTTCTTGGTGCGGTCATTCCTCGTGTTCATCGCTCTGATCGGCGCGGGCGCGTGCGCCTTCGTGTCATTTCGCGATGCATCGTCGACTGCAGGCTGGGCCTCGTTCGGCCTCATCGCGCTGTCCGTGGTCCTTGCATCCTCAGGTCGTCGGTCCCGCCAGCGCGGCAAGACGGTGACCGGACCCGGGCGACCAGCCCCTGCGGCGAACGTCACGTCCGGCACGCCGGTCGCACCTGCAGCGGTCGCGCCGCACGCGGGCTCTGACGCGGTGATGGCAGCCGTCAACGCCGCTGATGAGGAGCTCATCGTCGTCGCGCTCCCGGCCGAGAATGATCAGGAGGCTCCGGTGGGTCTCTCCTCTGTCGCACAGTCGGCTTCAGGCGAGCCGGCCCCGGGCGCGGACCCGACACAGTCGGCCACTGCCCCTTCGGTACGTACGCCCTTCTCCGTTCAGCCCGCCGTCGTTCTGATGTCCTTCTACGACGCGGTCGCCGAGCGTTTCGACACCCTTGCAGCGCACGTTTGGCTTGAGGACCGCTCGACGGATACGCTCCGGCTGGTCGCGGCATTCGGCCCCCGCGTGCCATCGAGTGACCCCATCCCGCTGACCGACCCGATACTGGGCGCAGCTGCGCGTACGCGCGCGGCCGTGTTCGCGCGACTCGATCCCGATTCTGCGCTGCCCGGGCGTGAGGCGACGTGGCGCTATGCCGTGCCCGTCGGCACTCCGGAGGTGCGGGGGGTCGCCGCGGTCGACGTCGTGAGCGGGCAGGACGCTCCCTCTGCCGTCGTCCTGAACGAGGTATCGGCGATCCTGCGCGGATCGCTCACCGCTTCTTTGGCCGTCCACGTCGCGCGTTCGGAGATGGATGCGGCCGTGCTGCTGCTTCAGGCCGCACAGGAGCTTGCCTCGGGCGCCGCCGGAGGCGACGTGCTGACGTCCGCACTCGAGCGCGCCATGCAGATGGCCGGGGCTTCGACGGGAAGCATCATGGTCCCGGACGCTGACGGTGGGATGCTGCGGATCGCCGTCTCGCGTGGCCTTCCCGCGGACGTTGTCGCCACGACGGCCGTCTGCGGGGGAGAAGGGATCGCCGGTACGGTCTATGCGACATCCTCACCGCTTCTGGTCGAGGACCTTCCCGGACGGTCCGGCCAGCGCCGGCACGGGGTCCTGTCCGCTGTCAGCGTCCCGATCGCGGACTCCCAGGGATCGTTCGGTGTGCTGAACGTCGGCTCCCGCCAGTTCCCTGCCCGGCTCACCGACGCTTACATTCGCGCTCTCGGGATCCTTGGTTCTCAGACCGCGGTGGCGATGCGCAATGCGGAGTCCGCCGAGAGGAGCTGGGATCTCTACTTGAGCAACCTCGAGACGCTGGCAGCCGCACTCGAGGCCGACGACCCGTACCGCAAGGATGCTTCGAGGCGTATCGCCCGTCTGTCGGTAGCGCTGGGGGAGTTCCTCGGGCTTGAGGACGACGATCTCATCTCCTTGCGCATGGCAGCCATCCTGCACGACCTAGGGATGGGCCTTGCGACCGGTTCTGTGGGAGCTGTGGACAGGCCCTTGTCCACCGTGGATCGCGGGCTCGTACGTTCCCATCCCAAGGTCGCCTCTGACGTGCTGCTCCAAGTCCCATCGCTTGAGAGCCTGGCTCCGGTGGTCCGGCATCATCACGAGCGCTTCGACGGCGACGGCTACGATACGGGTCTTTCCGGTGCTTCGATCCCGCTGGGTTCCCGAATACTCGCGGTGACGGATGCCTTCGTGGCCATGACTTCCCCCCGGGCGTACCGCGATGCACTCACCGCCGCTGCTGCGCTCGAAGAGCTCGACGCGGCCTCGGGCGCTCAATTCGACCCGGCTGTCGTCGAGGGCTTCATCGGCCTGCTGGCCCAGCATCCTGAGCTGGCTGAAGCCGAGTAGCCTCGCCCGAACCGTGACGCGAAGAGGCCCGGCGGACTCGATGTCCGCCGGGCCTCTATCGACAAAGAATGAAGTGTTGTGACTAGGCGCGCGTGATCTTGCCGGCCTTCATGCACTTGGTGCAGACGTTGACCTGCTTGACCGTGCCGTTGATCAGCGCGTGAACGCGCTGGATGTTCGGACGGATGATGCGGTTAGTGACGCGGTGGGAGTGGCTCACGTTGCGGCCGGCGCACGGCGCCTTCCCGCATACAGTGCAGACCTGCGACATCGGATTCTCTCCTTACGAGTCACGCCGTCGTCATCGCGGCGCGGTTTGTCGTTCGTGTCAGGGTGAAGCGGAGGAATGTTAGCACAGCTGTTCCTACTGCCACAACAGCAGGGCGGACGCGAGGAAGCATCCCAAACTCGGACATTGACCAAACAGGTGGACTCCTTCTTCAGTGAGATCGCTGAATCCACAAGAAGAGAGGAGTCCGAGACGATGATAGTCCGAGTCGACCTGGGTGTCGTGGAGTTCGACCTGTCGGAACC
>JANYLP010000046.1 GCA_025361445.1 Coriobacteriia bacterium | reverse complement strand
GTGCTCGCGGCGATGCAGGCGCTCGTCATCGCGGATGCCTCCATCGAAGGGGTCGGCGCGATCCGGACGATGTACGTGGGCCCCAAGGAGCTGCTGGTGAACCTCGATGTCGCGTTCCGTGATGGAGTCGACGCGGCGGGGATGCACTCGTCGATCGCCCGCGTGGAAGCGGCCCTGAAGGCGGCCTATCCGGAAGTCGGCAACGTCTACATCGAGGCAGCATCGCTGGCGCGGGTGCGCGGAGCAGAGTAGGCGGAATCGGCAGCTTCGCCCCAGACGGTGCTCACGCCCCGACGTGTCCGAGGACCTGCAACGCGCTTCGTGCCCACGGCCGGGCGGTGCTGCTATGCTCCGTCGACCAGCGCCCCTGACCCTCGGATGACCCATGCCGCGCACCTGGATCGCCATCGACTTCGAGACGGCTTCGCGCGAGCGCGCGAGCGCGTGCGCGCTCGGGCTCGCGGTGATCGAGGACGCGCGGATCGTCGAGCAGCGCGACTGGCTCATCCAGCCGCCCGGCAACTACTTCGTGCCGATGAACACGCGCATCCACGGCATCCACGCGGACCTCGTCGCTCATGAGCCGGAGTTCGACGAGTTGTGGCCGGAGATCGCCGCGTACCTCCGCGCAGGGGTGGTCGTGCTCGCGCACAACGCTCCCTTCGATATGGGCGTCCTGCGCGCATCACTCGCGCGCTACGAGCTGGAACCGCCTGCCATCGCCGGCTACCACTGCACCGTCACCGTGTCGCGACGCGTGTGGCCGGATCTACCCAACCACCAGCTCGCCAGTGTGTGCCGCCACTGCGGCATCGCACTGAACCATCACGAGGCCGCCTCCGATGCGGCGGCGTGCGCCTCGATCGCGCTGCGCTGCATGAACGAGGTGGGCGTCCCGAATCTCGACGACCTCGCCGACGAGCTGGGACTGCGAGTCAGCCGACTGTAGCCAGGCGGCTGCCGGGCTCCTGGTGCGATAATGGCCGAGTGACGTTCCCACTCCGCTAGGGGTCCTACATGATCGATCGCTACACGCGTCCCGCTATGGGCGCCATCTGGTCTCCCGCGAACAAGTTCGAGATCTGGAAGGAGATCGAGGTGCTCGCCTGCGAGGCGCAGGCGCAGCTGGGCGCCATCGGGATCACGAAGGAGGAGGCAGCGCTGATCCGCGAGCGCGCCGCCTTCGAGGTCGAGCGCATCGATGAGCTCGAGGCCACGCTCAACCACGACGTCATCGCGTTCCTCACCAACATGAGCGAGCACATCGGCGAGCCGTCGAAGTGGGTCCACTACGGGATGACCTCGTCGGATCTCGGCGACACGGCCCTGTGCTACCAGATGACGCAGGCCATGGACATCGTGCTGGACGACGTGCGCCGTCTGGGCCGCATCTGCCAGCGCCGCGCGCTCGAGTTCAAAGACACCCTGTGCGTCGGGCGCACGCACGGCATCCACGCCGAGCCGATGGTCTTCGGGATGAAGTTCGGCGCGTGGGCCTGGGCGCTGAAGCGCGCCGAGCAGCGGCTCATCGCCACACGGAAGTTCTCCGCCGCGTGGGGCGCTATCTCCGGCGCCGTGGGCAGCTACTCCAACATCGACCCGTTCGTGGAGAGCTACGTCTGCGAGAAGCTGGGACTGACGCCCGACCCGCTCTCGACGCAGGTCATCGCGCGCGACAGGCATGCGCACGTGCTCGCGGTGCTCGCGGTCGTGGCCGCCACGGCCGAGTCGATCGCCACCGAGATCCGAGCGCTGCAGAAGTCCGACACCCTCGAGGCCGAGGAGCCGTTCACCGCGGGCCAGAAGGGCTCGTCCGCGATGCCGCACAAGCGTAACCCGATCACCGCCGAGCGTGTCTGCGGCCTGGCGCGCGTGATCAAGGCCAACGCGCAGGTCGGCTTCGACAACGTCGCCCTGTGGCACGAGCGCGACATCTCGCACTCCTCGGCCGAGCGCGTGGTGCTCGCCGACAGCTTCATCGCGCTCGACTACATCCTGGGCAAGCTTGAGTGGATCCTCGACGGGCTCGTGGTGTATCCCGAGAGCATGCTCGCCAACCTCGATCGCACGCGCGGTCTCATCTACTCAAGCCGCGTGCTCCTCGCTCTTGTCGATACGGGGATGTCGCGTGAGGATGCCTACGATGTCGTCCAGCGGGCTTCGATGAAGTGCTGGGAGGACATCCAGCTTGCCGAGCCCGGCCCGCGGTTCCGCGACTACCTCGAGGTAGAAGAGGACTTCCCGCTAACCTTCGCGCAGCTCGAGGAGATCTTCGACCCGAGGGCGTTCCTCGCGCGCTCAGGCGTGCTGTTCGAGCGGCTCGAGCGGCTCGAGTTCTAAGAGCCGGCGATCGACCTCACTCTGTCCCTGCCCGGTTCCTGCCACATGCGGGCCTCGAGGCTTTCGGGGTATCACCTATCCGTAGTGTGCGAAGCCGGTGTCGGGAGGTGTGAGATGGCGCGGATGCATGGTGAGAGGCCGCTCGAGCAAGAGGAATACGAGCGCCAGGGCGGCGTCTTCGTGCCGGTGAACGGCGGGCACGAGGTCGGATGTCAGGACGACTTCTGCGCCCCCGACGAGCTGGCCGAGGATCCACTCAGTGACCACGGCGTCCCCGGTACCCCGGACGACCTTCCCTATGACTACGGCACGGAGACGGCGCCGTCCGCGGAGACACAGATGCTGAACCCGGAACGCCGCCGCGGCCGGTCATAACCTTCGGTTGGAGGCGATTGCCCCCTGTCGCACGAGCCGCGGGGCAGCTACGCTGTGCGAAACCATCGAGGGGGGTGCGGTGTCGGAATCGGAGCAGCGGGCTGAGGCAACGGCAGGGATGAGCGAGCGGCCCGAGGTGCCTGTCTCCGCATCGACGCCCGGTGGCGATCCGGAATGGAGCGGATGGGGCCGGTCGGCCGCGTTGATGCCCCACGGGATCGGGGCGGGCCTGGATGAGGCGCTCTCCCGCCAGTCTCCTTCCACGCTCTTGGCCTTGGCTCTTCTGCTCGTGGGCGGGATCGCGTCGGTCGACTACCTGACGGGCGTCGAGCTCAACCTGTCGATCTTCTACCTCGTGCCCGTCATCTTCGCGACGTGGTTCATCTCGCGAGTGGCTGGGTCGAGCCTCGCCCTCCTGAGCGTGGTGCTGTGGGCGTCACTCGACGCCCTCGGGGGCACCACCTACTCACTCTTCATCATCACGTGGAACGCGGCCGTGCGACTGGGCCTCTTCCTGATCGTCACGCAGCTCGTGAACGTCATGAAGCGGTCGCGCATCCGGGAAGCCGAGCTGGCGCGCACCGATGCCCTCACGGGCGTTGCGAACGGGCGCAGCTTCTCCGACCGCGCGAGGTTCGAGCTCGCTTCGCTGAGACGCAACCGCCACCCGCTGACGATGGCCTATGTCGATCTGGATCGCTTCAAGCACGTCAACGACACGCTCGGTCACACCGAGGGTGACCGCTTGCTCCGGGCCGCGGCGTCTGCGATCCAATCGCGGCTCCGTTCGACCGACATGGTCGCACGGCTCGGCGGTGACGAGTTCGGGATACTGTTCCCCGACACCGACGCAGAAGCTGCGCCGGGGGTCCTTGCCGCAGTACGCGAGGCCGTGACCGACACACTGGACGGCTCGTGGGACGTCGACTGCACGATCGGTGCGATGACATTCGAGATGGCCCCGGAATCGGTCGACTTCATGGTGCGTGCCGCCGACGAACTCATGTACAGAGGCAAA
Organism: Coriobacteriia bacterium; assembly: GCA_025361445.1. GTDB lineage: Bacteria > Actinomycetota > Coriobacteriia > Anaerosomatales > PALSA-660 > PALSA-660. The sequence continues at coordinate 20,365 of JANYLP010000046.1, read as the reverse complement.
CGCGCGGGACGCGGTCGGATCGAGCATTCGGTGTGGCCGGGCCGTAGGAACGTCCAGACCGGGTCGGAGGCATCCGCCACCTGCTGATCGGCGGAGCGGACGCTTCGCCTTCGAGACGGAGGACCGATGGACCTGTCAGCGCTGGAGCTCAACGCCATCATCATCGTGGGCGTCCTGCTGTGGCTCGCTCTCGTGCTCCAGGCCCTGATGGGACTGCGCATCATCAAGCTGAAGGGTGCGTTGCACTGGCGGGTCCACCGGATCATCGCGTTCGCGATCATCGGCGTCGGGCTCGTCCATGGCGGGGCCGCGATCGCCGGTTTCGTGTTCCAGCTCTGGCTGTAGGCGGGCGCCGCGACGACGCCATGCGCGCGTTCGCGCGCGCAGGGCAACGGCTACAATGTCAGCGCGCCGTCGCGTCCGTTCCGGGAGATCATCCGGTGGGATGCGGCGACCTTTCACACGCCACCACCGGACGCAAAGGGACGGACTTGAACGAGCCACTCGACCTCCGGCCCGACGCCCGCGGCAAAGTCCGCGACATCTACGACCTCGGCGACGCACTTCTCCTCGTTGCGACCGACCGCCTGAGTGCGTTCGACGTCGTGCTTCCCGATCCGATCCCCTTCAAGGGGGAAGTGCTCACCAAGCTCTCCCTCTACTGGTTCGATCTTCTCTCGGGCGTGGTCCCGAACCACCTCATCTCCGCCGATGTCGCCGATCTTCCCGACGCGTTCGCGAAGCACGCGGACTGGCTCGCCGGCCGGTTCATGCTGGTCAGGAAGGCGACCGTCTTCCCGGTGGAATGCATCGTCCGCGGCTATCTGGCCGGGAGCGGCTGGGCCGAGTACGAACGCAACGGGACCGTCTGTGGGATGCCGCTGCCTGCCGGGCTGCTCGAGTCGAGCCGTCTGCCGCAGCCGATGTTCACCCCTTCGACCAAAGCCGAACTCGGGACGCACGATGAGAACATCTCCGTGCACCGCATGTTCGAGATCGTCGGGAGCGAACACGGTTCCGCTCTCCTGGAGTCCGCGGTATCGCTCTACTCGGCCGCGCGCGACCATGCCGCGTCCCGCGGGATCATCATCGCGGACACCAAGTTCGAGTTCGGACTCATCGATGGGGTCGTCACGCTCGTGGACGAGGTCCTCACGCCGGACTCCTCCCGGTTCTGGCCGGCCGCTTCGTATGAAGCGGGCCGTGGCCAGGCGTCCTTCGACAAGCAATACGTCCGTGACTGGCTCGTGGATTCCGGCTGGGACAAGAACCCGCCGGCGCCAGCGCTCCCCGCGGATGTGATCGCCAAGACCAGCGAGACCTACATCAAGGCGTACGAGCTGATCACCGGCCGCGCCTTCCAACCGGAACGAGGCTAAGCCATGGCCCAGCGCAGTCCGTACAACGACCGCTACAAGGTCGACCAGAAGGGCAAGACGCGCCGGAGCGCATCGGCGGCGAAGCCGAAGCGGTCGGTGGCCGACCTCACGCCTGGTGAGTCCGCGAAGAAGCCGGCCAAGAAGACGTCGGCGTGGAGTCGCGCGATGGCAGCTTCGAAGTCGTCGGGCGGCTCGTCCTCTTCCTCCGGATCCTCGTCCAAGACCTCGCTCCGTGCGGCGGAGAACACGCCGCGGGGCAAGCGACTGCGCCGGATCTGGTGGTGGCTGTGGGGCGGCGCGCTCGCGATGGCCGTCGGCCTGTGGGTGGTACAGGAAGCAGCAAAGAACGCGGGTGACGCTGCCGGCGTCGCCGCGTCAGCTGCATCGAACGCCACGACGGCGACCGTGGAGGCTGCGGTCAACGCAGCGTCCGGGCCCTGGGTGCTGGTCGTTTCGATAGGTTGGGTGCTGTGGATCGCTGCCATGGGCGGCGCGTTCTACCTCGAGTTCGGCCCGATCCGCAAGGAGCGTGCCGCCGCATTCGCTGCTGCTCAGAGCGGCTCCAAGGCCGAGAAGAAGACCGGCAGATCGACGAAGCCGAAGGCGACGAAGGTAGAGAACCCGGTCGCTGCCGCGTCGGACAACGACGAACCAGCAGAGTCCGCCGAGAAGGATGCCGAGTGACCGCGACTCAGGGGCGCTCCCGGGCGTTCTGGACCTTCCGGATACTTGAGACCGGCCTGCTTGTGACGGCACTAGTGGGGATCCTGCTGTTCGCCTGGAGCATCGTCGACATCGTCCGCATCGAGACCGCCGCGCCAAAGCCGGCCGTTGCCGCGTCGACGGTCGATGCACCGGCGTCCGCGGAGCCGACCTCCGGTGCGGTCGCCGAAGCCGTGCGGGAGTTGCCGGTGTTCGCGTGGCCCGGCATCTTCCTGTTCTTCGGGAGCCTGATCGCGCTGCAGCCGGTTCGCGGGATACTGATGAGGTACCGCCGGGCCGACGGGACCGAGCGGAACACGGACAAGAGGGGCAGGGTCGCCTGATGGCGCGCTACGAGATCTTCGTGACCTACAAGAAGGGCATCTTCGATCCTCCCGGCGCTACCGCCGCGCGCGCGCTCGACAGCCTCGGCTACACGGAGATCGAGAGCGTGAAGATCGGGAAGTACATCCGGCTGGAAGTGGCGGACGGCCCCGACGAGATCACCCGCGTCCGCGAGATGTGCGACAAACTCCTCGCGAACCCGGTCATCGAGGACTACCGCATCGTGGAAGCGGAAGGCGCGGTGAGCGCCGGATGAGGTTCGGTGTCGTCCGTTTCCCCGGTTCGAACTGCGAGCAGGACGTCGTCATCGCCTGCCGGTATCTCGGCATCGACGTCGACTACGTGTGGCACGGCGACACCGACCTGGCGGGCTTCGACGCGGTCGTGCTGCCCGGGGGGTTCAGCTACGGGGACTACATCAGGTGCGGCGCGGTCGCGCGGTTCTCGCCGGTGATGGCCGAAGTCATTCGATTCGCGGAGCGTGGCGGCCCCGTTCTCGGCATCTGCAACGGCTTCCAGATCCTTTGTGAAGCGCACATGCTGCCGGGCGCGATGCTTCGCAACCGTGGGCTCAAGTTCATCTGTGAGACCGTGCCGCTGCGTGTCGAGCCGAGCGTGTGCGGCTGGGTCGGGGTGCCGTCGGGCACCGTGCTGCGCATCCCGATCAACCACAACGAGGGCAACTTCACCGTCGATCCGGAGACGCTTTCGCGCCTCGAGGCCGGCGGGCAGGTCGTGCTGCGCTACTGCGAGCCGGACGGCACGCGCGCGCCCGGCGGCAGCGCCCCGAACGGCGCGCTGGACGACATCGCGGGCATCTGCAACGAGAGTGGGAACATCTTCGGGCTCATGCCGCACCCCGAGCGCGTCGTCGACCCGGAAGCGAACGGCACCGACGGGCAGTCGTTCTTCACATCCGTCGTCGAGCGAATGGCGGGGGTGTAGCCCGTGATCGTCACCATCTCTTTGAACGATCCCGTCCGGCTGGCCATCATCGCGCTCGGGATCCTGATCTGGGCGTTCGCGGGCTTCGTCGCCTACAACTCGTTGCAGCGACGCGGCACGGACTACGCCGGCGTGTTCGAGGGCCGTTGGTTCTACGCGATCCCGCAGGCGGTCTTCGTGGTGGCGTTCATCGTGTGGCAGATGCCGCTGATCTCTGAGCGCCTGCCGTGGATGCGCAACTTCTACGTGGTGCTGCCGGTCATCCTCGCCCAGCAGATGGCGTACCTGCTCCGCGTCGTCTTCCCGACGAGCAAGCGGCTCGAGAAGCGGCTCGATGCGGAGTGCGCGGCGATTCGCGAGGCCGACAAGCAGGAGACGGCCGCAACGGACATGCGTCGGCGCTTCGACGACAGCTTCTTCGATCCCGACAACCCGGACGCCTGATCCGCCCGACCCGATACACGAGGAGCTCTCCGTATGCGTGACGATCTGTCTCCCGAACTTGCTCCCACGCTCGCGGTCGAGCTGGGCCTGAAGCCCGCCGAATTCGACAAGATCGTCGAGATCCTCGGGCGCACGCCGTCGCTGACGGAGCTCTACATGTACTCGCTGATGTGGAGCGAGCACTGCAGCTACAAGCACTCCAAGAAGGCGCTGCGGATGTTCCCGACCACGGGTGAGTACGTGCTGCAGGGCCCGGGCGAGAACGCGGGCGTCATCTCCGTCGGGGACGGATGGGCGGTCGCATTCAAGATGGAGTCGCACAACCATCCGAGCGCGATCGAGCCGTACCAAGGCGCGGCTACCGGCGTCGGCGGCATAATCCGCGACATCTTCACGATGGGCGCGCGCCCCATGGCGTCGCTCAACTCGCTCCGGTTCGGCACGCTCGACAACCCGCGCCAGCGCTACCTGTTCGAGGGCGCGGTCGCCGGCATCGGCGGTTACGGCAACTGTCTCGGCGTGCCCACCGTCGGCGGCGAGGTCTACTTCGACGCGGCCTACGAGGGCAACTGCCTCATCAACGCGATGGCGATCGGCATCATGCGTGAGGAGAACCTTACGAGCGCCGTGGCTTCCGGCACCGGCAACCTCGTGCTGCTCATCGGCTCCACCACCGGTCGTGATGGCATCGGCGGCGCCTCCACTCTCGCCAGCCAGGAGTTCGACGAGAAGGCCGAGGACAAGCGGCCGTCGGTGCAGGTGGGCGACCCGTTCGAGGAGAAGCTGCTCATCGAGGCGTGCCTCGAGCTGCTCGAAGGCGGGCTGCTCGTAGGCCTAGGCGACCTCGGCGCGGCGGGCCTGACCTCCTCGGCTTCCGAGATGGCCTCGCGCGGCGGCGTCGGGCTCGACATCGACGTGACGAAGATCCCGGCTCGCGAAGACGCGATGAAGCCGTTCGAGTTCATGGTTTCCGAATCGCAGGAGCGCATGCTCGCGGTGGTCACGCCCGAGCGGCTGGACGAGGCGCAAGCCGTCTGCACCAAGTGGGGCCTTCGTTCCACCGTCATCGGCCGCGTCACCGGCACCGGGCGTTTCGTCGTGCGCGAGGGCGACGAGATCGTTGCCGACATGCCCGCCGACACGCTCGCCTCCGATGCGCCGGTATACGACCCCGCGATGACGCGCCCCGCCTACCTCGACGAGGTGCAGTCCTTCGACCCGGCCACGCTTCCGCGGGAGACCGACCCCGCCGACCTTGCGCGCGTGCTCACGCGCGTGCTCGCGAGCCCGAACGTGTGCTCGCGCGCGTGGATCTATCGCCAGTACGACCAGCAGGTCATGCTCAACACGCTCGTGCTGCCGGGAAGCGATGCCGCGGTACTGCGCATCGCCGGCACCGCGCGTGCGATCGCCGTCAGCTCCGACTGCAACGGCCGCTACTGCTATCTCGACCCCTATGTCGGCGCGCAGATCGCGTTCGCCGAGGCGGCGCGCAACGTAGCGTGCGCGGGCGGGCGCCCCGCTGCCATCACCGACTGCCTGAACTTCGGGAACCCCGAGAAGCCCGAGGTGTTCTGGACGTTCCACGAGTCGGTGCGCGGGATGTCCGACGCCTGCAAAGCGTTCGGCGTCCCGGTCATCTCCGGCAACGTGAGCTTCTACAACGAGTCGTTCGGAAGTCCGATCTACCCGACGCCGACCGTGGGCCTCGTCGGCGTTCTCGAGGACGCCTCGAAGCGCGTGACCATGGCGTTCCGCGATGCGGGCGACGTCGTCGTGCTGCTGGGCGAGACGGCCGACGAGATGGGCGGCAGCGAATACCTGTCGGTCGTCCACGGCGTGATCGCCGGTGCCCCGCCCGCACTCGTCATCGAGGAGGAGCTTGCGATCCACCGGGCGCTCCTGGACGCGATCGAGGCTGGGCTCGTGAAGAGCGCGCACGACTGCTCCGAGGGTGGCGTCGCAGTCGCTCTGGCGGAGTGCGCGATCGCCGGGCGCATCGGCGCCTTCGTGGCGCTCGACGACGACCTCGACGCCGTGGCCTCGCTGTTCTCCGAGACGCAGGGGCGCATCGTGCTCACCTGTGCGGACGAGGACGCCGAGGCGCTCACCGACCTGTTCTTCTCCCACGAAGTCCCCTTCAGTGTGATCGGCGAGGTCGGCGGTGAGCGGCTCGCCATCGAGGACAAGCTGGACGTGACGCTGTCGGCGCTGAGCGAGGCGTGGGTACCTACGCTTGAGGGGCTCGTCGCCGGGGATGCGCCGCTTTCGGAGCAGCTGGTCGAGGGGTAGTCCGCAGGAAGGTCGGTAGGCGATGCGGCGCACGGGCGTACAAGCCATCTTGATCCGCATCAGCGGGTCGATCCTTGGAGCGCTCGCTCTTTCTGCCGCGCTCGTGTTCGCGGCCACACCGCCTGCGTTCGCGAGCACGGGCACGCCCGCCGCCTATTGCTCGGCTCAGCGTGCGGCCGATGCGGGTTCGGCTCTCATCACGCCCGACGAGGCACGCGACTGTGCGCGGCGGTTCCTCCTCGACGTCCGGACCCCCGGTGCTTTCGCCGATTGGATCGCTGCTCACGTCGACGCCGGGACCCGCACCGACGACCTCGACGGACATCCGGCCGTCTACGTCTTCCGGGTGACGAGTGAGACGGACGCCTATCTCGGTTACCTCAGCGTCGACGCGGTCCGGCGGTCCGGACCGGTCATCGAGTTCTCGCGGAATCAGTCTCCGGTCTTTGTGAGCATGGCCGATGCGAGATCTTCAGTGGCCTCGAGGGACCGCGGCAGCATGGCGCGACGGCAGGTGTACCTCGGGACGCGCCGGTACGTGCTCGAGACCGTCTCATGGACGTCGCCCACGAAACGGTATGTGAGCATCGCCGAGCTCGGGCGCGCGTCGTCTGCCACCGGCAGTCGCGGCCCTTCAGCGGCGGCGGCCGGACCGTCGTCGGCCGCGCTCGGAACCGGCTACCACATGATCGCGGGCGTTCCCGACCTGCTGCAGTTCCAGTACAACTACCGGTCGACCGAGTACAACGCGGCCACCTTGCCGTCAGCTGTCGGGAAGTACCTCGCAAGCCCGTACCTCAACGCCGGCGTCTACTATTCCGGGTGCGCGCCGACCTCGGGCGCCAACGTCATCAAATACTGGGCTGACCAGCGCGGATACACGCGTCTGAATCCTACCTCCCTGCCGAAGTATGCACCGTACGACGACCCGAACGACCCGAACCCGTCCTCGCCCCAGAAGTCCCTGGTGCAGAAGCTCGTCAACGACCTGCACGTCTACTTCCATACCTACGATGCCGCCGGCGGTGGCGGCGCAGCTGAGATGGACGACTTCGGTCCTGGGATGTTCGACTACGCCAGCGAGATCGGCGGCTACGACTTCACGTTCACCTCGCTCCATTGGTTTTCGTGGATCGATTACGTGGCGGAGGTTCAGGCCGACCGGCCGGTCGTCCTCGGGTTCAACGGCCTTGTGGTCTCGGAACCGGACTCGTTCGACTACGAGGACCACGCCGTGACCGGGGTCGGATTCGACTACACGCCCGGCGAGACCGGCTCCCAGTACATGATCATCCACGACAACTGGGACATGCAGCCGTCCGACGTCTACGTCCAGTTCGACGGAACGGACGCGACCTACACCTATCGTTTCATGACCGCGTTCGCTCCAGCGATCGCTCCGGCCAACGACGCTTTCGCGTCGGCAACGACCGTCTCGGGTCCTTCCGGTGCGATCATCGGCGTCAGCACGTCTGCGACGAAGGAGGCGGGTGAGCCGAACCACGCCGCTTCTTACGGCGGATCCTCGGTCTGGTTCAAGTGGACGGCTCCGAGCACCGGCTGGTACGCCTTCAGTACCGCTGACAGTTCCTTCGACACCGTCTTGAACGTGTACACGGGAACGTCCCTGAGCACGCTCACTTCGATCACGTCGAACGACGACATCAGCTCCTCGGTGCATCAGAGCCGGGCCGGCTTCTACGCCACATCGGGGACGACCTACCGGATCGCGGTCGATGGCTACAGCGCGGAAGCAGGAGCCTACCGCCTGAGCTGGTTCCCGCTGAGCTCGGTCTACGGCACCGTCAGGACCGTCGGGGGCGCCGGCGTGTCCGGTGTCAGCGTGACCTGTTCGGGCGGGAGGAGTGCCACCACGAACGGAAGCGGGTCCTACTCGATCGCCGGCCTGTTCGACGGCTCGTACACGCTGGCGGTGGCGGCCGAAGGCCTCGGATTCGTCCTCGATGCCCGATCCGTGACGGTGTCGGGCTCCGACGTGTACGGACAGGATTTCGTCGGTCAGAGCAACGATGCGTTCGCGTTCGCCATCCCGCTCACGCTTCCGAACGGGACCGCATCGGGGAGTAACGCCGGGGCGACACGGGAAGCGGGCGAGCCCGCCTACGGCGGTGGCTCGACGGTCTGGTTCGCATGGACGGCTCCCTCCAGCGGCCGGGTGTGGATGAGCATGCTCGGCAGTTCGTTCGACACCAGACTCGCGGTCTACACGGGGGCGTCGGTCAGCGCGCTCTCGGCGGTGGCCCTCAACGACGACTACCGCTACCCGAGCATCAAGGCGAGCGCTCTGGCCTTCGAGGCGGTCGCCGGGAGCATCTACCGGATCTGCATCGACGGTTACCGGCCGCCGGCCGGCCCGACAGGCACGGGCACATATCGGCTCGCGTGGGCTCCCGTCGGCCAAGCGGCTCTCACCAGACCGACGCTGTCGGCAACGAGTCCACGCCGCCATACCTACTTCACCATCGCGGGCTATGTTTCGCCCTGGTTCGCAGGTACGGCGCGGGTGTACCTGTACCGGAAGGTGTCGGGCCACTACCGGGTCTACCCGCACTCGGGCCACTACTCGAGCCGCACCGTGACGACGTCCGGGTCGCGAGCGAAGTACACATACAAGGTGAGCGTCCCGTACGCCGGGAGCTGGGCGGTTCGCGCGTACTACGCGGGCGGACTGTTCGCGACCTCGAACTGGAGCGTCTACAAGTACTTCACCGTGAGGTAGCGGCGGGTCTGTTCGCTCACCGCGGCGCCGAGGGGACGGACGCCGTCGCATGGTAGAATCCCCTCCTCGACGGCGGCGAGGGAAGAATCTCCCCACATGGATGACTGGATCCTGTCTGAGCGACCTGAAGCCCCGGAAGAGGCGTGCGGCGTCTTCGGCGTCTACGCGCCGGACGAGCAGGTCAGCCGCCTCATCTACTTCGGTCTGCACGCATTGCAGCACCGCGGGCAGGAGTCAGCGGGTATCGCGGTAGCCGACGGCCACACGATGACGCTGCGCAAGGAACTCGGCCTCGTCCCGCAGGTCTTCAAAGAGGGCGACCTCGACACGCTCGAGGGTCACATCGGCATCGGGCACACCCGCTACTCCACCACCGGCTCGTCCTCGAGCTGGGAGAACGCGCAGCCGATGCTCTCGTCGATCGGTCCCAACACGATCGCGCTCGCGCACAACGGCAACCTGGTCAACACGGTCGAGCTGCGCGACAAGCTCAAGGGCGTGGGCATCCGCTTCCGGTCCACGACAGACTCAGAAGTGATGGTCACGCTCATCAACCACTTCACGCAGAAGCACCACGCCATCCGTGGTGGCATCCGCGAGGCGATGAAGCTGATCACCGGGGCGTATGCGGTCGTGATGATGAGCGAAGAGGCGCTCTACGCTTTCCGCGACCCGAACGGCGTCCGTCCGCTCGTGCTCGGCACTCTCCCGGCAGGCGCCGGATGGGTCATCGCGTCCGAGACCTGCGCGCTCGACATAGTCGGCGCGGAGTTCGTGCGCGATGTCGCCCCCGGCGAGCTGATCAAGATCTCGTCGGCCGGGATCGAGTCCGAGCAGGCCGTCGAGCCCGGACGCACCGCGCTGTGCATCTTCGAGTTCGTCTACTTCGCGCGGCCCGACTCCTCGATGTACGACTGCACGCTGTACGAGGCCCGCCAGAAGATGGGTGCCGCGATCGCGCGCTCGGCGCCGGCGGACGCGGACCTCGTCATCGGAGTCCCGGACTCCGGCACTCCCGCAGCAACCGGTTTCGCACAGGCGAGCGGGATCCCGTACGGCGAGGGGCTTGCGAAGAACCGCTACGTCGGCCGCACGTTCATCTCGCCGAGCCAGATGCTGCGTCAGCAGGGCATCAAGCTGAAGCTCAATCCGATGAAGCACATGCTCGCGGGCAAGCGCATCGTGGTCGTCGACGACTCGATCGTGCGCGGCAACACGACGCGCAAGCTGGTGGCGCTGCTCCGCGAGGCGGGCGCGACAGAGGTCCACATGCGGATCACGTCCCCTCCGGTGGCGTGGCCGTGTTTCTACGGGATCGACACCGATACACAGGAACAGCTCATCGGCGCGATGAAGACGGTCGACGAGATCCGCGACCACATCGGCGCCGACACGCTCGCATACCTGTCCGTCGAGGACATGGTGGCGGCCACCGGCGCCCCCGCTGAGAGCTACTGCCTCGCCTGCTTCACGGGTGATTACCCCGTCGAGATCCCCGACTCGGTGCGCCAGGGCAAGATGGCGCTCGAGTCCGGCGTTTCCTGCTGAGCAGCGGACCGGTGCTGGCGCAGATAGCCGCGGGAGCCGCGCTCGGCCTCCAGTTCGCCCCGCTGTACGCGGCGGCCACCGCCGCGCTGGCCGCGGCGCTCGCCGGCTACCGTAAGGCCCCCCGCTACCGCCCCTGGCTCGCCGGCGCGGTCGTGGCGGCCGGATGGGCCGTCGGTGACGGCATCCGCATCGCCGGTTCGTCGGAAGCCGTTCCCGTCCTGGTCGCCTGGGCGATCGCGGGGCTCGTGGTCGGCTACGGCCTCCCCGCGCTGGCAGGCGCCTACGTCGGCCGGCAGGTCCACCGCGGGACCGGCTACCTCTCGGCGGCGCTCGTGGCGATCATGTTCGTGTCGGCGCTGGCCACGCTGGCTCACCCGATCGCCGACGCGCTGATGAGAGCGGTGTCGTAGAGCGCCCGCGCACGTATGCGACAATGCACGCGTCAAGGCCGCCCCACTCTCGAGGAGACCGCGCAGCGATGCCCGACCGTGACCAGAACGGCCCCGTCTCGTATCGCGATGCGGGAGTCGATACCGGCGAGGGCGCACGTGCGGTCGACGCCATCCGCGCGGCTGTGCGTTCCACCTACCGCAGCGAAGTGATCGGCGACATCGGCGGCTTCGGCGGGCTGTTCTCCGCCTCGGCGTTCAAGGCGATGGACGAGCCGGTCATGGTGTCCGGCACCGATGGTGTGGGCACGAAGCTCAAGCTCGCGCAGTTTCTCGGGAAGCATGACACGGTCGGCATCGACCTGGTCGCCATGTGCGCGAACGACATCCTCGCCTCCGGCGCCGAGCCGCTCTTCTTCCTCGACTACGTCGCCATCGGGCGCATCGAGTCCGAGAAGGTCGCCGCGATCGTGTCCGGGATCGCGGAGGGTTGCCGCCGTGCCGGCTGCGCGCTCGTCGGCGGCGAGATGGCCGAGCATCCCGGCGTGATGGACGCCGACGACTACGACCTGTCCGGCTTCTGCGTCGGTGTCGTGGATCGCCCCAGACTGATCGACGGCTCGGCCATCGAGGCGGGCGACGTCATCCTCGGGATCGCGTCGAGCGGCGTCCATTCCAACGGTTTCTCGCTCATCAGGCGCGTGCTCGTGGACGGCCATGAGGAGGAGATCGGTCTTCCGCGCCTCGACTTGGGCGGCCGCACGCTCGCCGAGACGCTCATGGAGCCGACGCGCATCTACGTCAAGGCGATGCTGGACGTGCTGCGCTCCGGGGTGGCGGTCAAGGGCATCGCGCACATCACCGGCGGCGGGCTGACGGAGAACCTCGACCGCTGCCTGCCCGAGGACGTCGACGCTCTCGTGCACCGCGCCGCGTGGCCGCGCCCGCGCGTCTTCGAGCTGCTGGCCGAGGCGACCCGTCTCGACGACGACGAGCTCTTCCGGACGTTCAACATGGGTATCGGGATGTGTCTGGTGCTCGCGCCCCGCGATGCTGCGGCCGCTGCGGCCTCTCTGCGCGCCGCCGGCGAGACGGTCTACGAGATCGGCGAGATCGTCCCGGGTTCCCGCACCGTTCGCTACGCCTGAGAGCAGGGGAGCGCCGGTGACCAGGTTCGGCGTTCTCATCTCCGGTGGCGGCAGCAATCTGCAGGCGATCCTCGACGCGTGCGCGACCGGAGATATCGCCGGGGAAGTAGCCGTCGTCATCTCGAACAAGGGCGACGTCTTCGGCCTCGAGCGTGCGCGGCTCGCCGGTGTGCCGGCGATCCACATCTCACCTGCGGCGTTCCCCGATCGCGCCGCCTACGACCACGCAGTGTGCGAGGTGCTCGAGGCGCACGAGGTCGACTACGTCGTCATGGCTGGCTACATGAAGCTGCTGGGCGTCGAGGTGCTGAACGCCTATCCGATGCGCGTGCTCAACATCCACCCCGCGATGCTGCCCGCGTTCCCCGGTGCACACGCGATCCGTGACGCGTTCGATGCGTGCGTGAGGGAGACCGGCGTGACCGTGCACTTTGCCAACGAGGTCTTCGACGAGGGCCCGATCATCGAGCAGGTGGCGGTGCCGATCGTCGAGGGCGACACGATCGAGGAAGTGGAGTCGCGCATCCACGCGGTCGAGCACGTCTTGTACCCGCGGGTGCTGGCCGCGGTCGCCGAGGGGCGAGTGACCGTCGAGGGTCGACGGGTCCACGTACTGCCGCGATGAACGCGGTGGGCGCTTCAGCCGTCCCGGGACCGGCGCCCACCGTTCCCCTGCGTGAGACGTGCCGGCTGGTCTCCGGTCGTGTGCCGCTGTGGCCGTACCACCGGCTGCGGCTCGCCTCGGGCGGCTGCGGCGAAGACCTGCTCGAGGCCGCGGACGCGCTCGTCGCCCGCGAAGCCTCGAGCTGGGCTGGCCCCGATTCCAGTCGGCTGCGTTTGACGCTTGTCGTCACCCCTGATGGGCTCCTCGATGCGTGCGTCCAGCGCCGGCTGTCCTCACTGGATGTGCCCGGAGGGCCGGTGGCGGTCCCCGTGGACGCGGACGGTGCACCTCCGCTTCCTGCCGGCGCAGCGAAGCCGGCGGATCGCTCCTGGTGGGACGAGGCCCAGCGGCGCGCCCGTGCGCTCGGCGGTGACCAGGCGATCATCGTGTCATCCGAGGGGCTTGTGACGGATGGCAGCACCGCGAGCGTCTGGGCCGTCATCGGCGGCGCGCTCGTGACACCGCTCGCACCGGATGCGATCGCAGGAGTGGCGCGGGCGTTCCTGCTGGATGCGTGCGCCCGCGCGGGCGTACCCGCTCGCGCGGGGGCGCTGTCGGCCGCCGCTGTCGCGGATGCCGATGAGCTATTCCTCACCAACGCGTATGCCGGTGCCGTGGCCGTTCGTGGACGCGGCGGCCGCGTGTTCGCTGCTGTGGCTGAGGAGTTCGCCGAGCTCTGGCAGGGCTGACGTCGCGGGGTGCCGTCGCGGGGCGCGGCCGATCCGCGCGCCTTCGGCTACAATGACCGCGTCGCCGCCCGTCTGGCGGCGTCAACCGTCCCGCACCACCCCCCGAAAGGCGCCCCTCCCGTGATCGATCAGGTCAAGATCCGCCGCGCGCTGGTGTCCGTCACCGACAAGACCGGGATCGTCGACTTCTGCGCGACGCTCGCCGACCTCGGCGTCGAGATCGTGTCGACCGGCGGCACTGCGAAGGTGCTGGCGCAGGCCGGCATCGCCGTGCGCCCGATCGATGACCTCACCGGCTTCCCCGAGATGATGGATGGGCGAGTCAAGACGCTGCATCCGCGCGTCCACGGCGGTTTGCTCGCGCGTCGCGACGTTGCCGCGCACATGGCGGCGGCCGAGGAGCACGGCATCGGCATGATCGACATGGTCGTCGTGAATCTCTACGCGTTCGAGGCAACCATCGCCAAGGAGGGTGTCACCCTCGAAGAGGCGATCGAGAACGTGGACATCGGTGGCCCGAGCATGCTGCGCAGTGCCGCCAAGAACTTCGAATCGGTGACCGTGGTCACCGATCCCGCCGACTACTTCCGCATCCTGGAAGAGATGGCGATGAACAAGGGCTGCACGCTGTATGCGACGCGCCGCGCGCTGGCCACCGAGGTCTTCGCCAAGACGAGCGCGTACGACAGCGCGATCTGGATGTACCTGTCCGGCTACAAGCAGACTGCGTTCCCGGAAGAGGTGCGATTCCGCCTGGAGAAGGTCCAGGACCTCCGCTACGGCGAGAACCCCCATCAGGCCGCGGCGTTCTACCGCTTCATCGACGCTGCCGAGAACACCCTGGCGCGCGCGGAGCAGCTGCAGGGCAAGGAGCTTTCCTACAACAACATCCTCGACACCGATGCGTGCTGGACCGCCGCTCGCGAGTTCGGCGAGGAGCCGTGCTGCGTGATCGTGAAGCACACGAACCCGTGCGGCGTGTGCGTGGACGCCGACATCACCACCGCGTACCGCAAGGCGCAGGCCTGCGACCCCATCAGCGCATACGGCGGCGTCATGGCGTTCAACCGCACGGTTCCCGCCTCCGTGATCGAGGGGATCAACGAGAACAAGCAGTTCGTCGAGGTCATGATCGCGCCGGACTACGAGCCGGCGGCGCTCGAACTGCTCGCCGCTAAGCCGAACCTGCGCGTGCTTCGCACCGGCGGCTTGCGTCCGGTGGGCGGCCACTACGAGAGCCGCGCGGTGGAAGGCGGCCTGCTCGTGCAGCGCAGCGACGCGGTTAGCGAGGACGCGGCCGCGTTCACCGTGCCGACCAAGCGCCAGCCGACCGCCGACGAGATGGCGGAGTTGCTGTTCGCCTGGAAGGTCGCCAAGTCGACCAAGAGCAACGCCATCGTCTACACGAAGGACCGCGTCACCGTGGGCGTGGGCGCCGGTCAGATGAACCGCGTGAACTCAGCGCGCATCGCCGCCGAGCAGGCCGGCGAGAACGCGAAGGGCGCAGTGTGTGCGTCGGACGCGTTCATGCCGTTCGCGGACTCGCTCGAGGTGGCCGCGGCCGCCGGATGCACGGCCGTTATCCAGCCGGGTGGCTCGATCCGCGACGAGGAGGTCATCGCCAAGGCCGACGAGCTCGGCGTGGCGATGGTGTTCACCGGACACAGGCACTTCCGGCACTGAGGCGCGATCCGCAGCGTCACCACGGGAGGGTCGGGAACGTGTCCGGCCCTCCTTTCGCGTGTCAGAAGTAAGGAGTACGCTACAAAGTAAGGAATGCGCGCGAAGTAAGGAAGCGAGGCATCATGCGTTACTCATCCAAGATGACGACCAAGGGCCAAGTCACCGTGCCTGTGGAAGTTCGTGAAGCCCTAGGCTTCGAAACGGGTGACTTCCTCGCATTTGAGGTGAAGGGGGATTACGTCGTGGTCACACGGCCCCTCTCCATGGAAGAGGTGCGCGAGAAGCACAAGGAAATCCTCCCAAAGGACCCGCCGCGCTTCGCGACCGATGACGAGGCGATCGCGGACTACTTCGATCACCTGCCTCCCAAGAACCTGTCGGACACGCCGATCATCGCGGTCGCCGGGTCGCGGCGCAGGCGGGCGCGTTGATGCTGGGCGATGCAAACACGCTCGTGGCCGCCCTGGTCTCGGGCCGGGAGGTGCAGCACCGATCGGTTGTCGCGATGGCTCGGATCCACGGCCGATTGGAGATGGGCGAGGCGGTGCTCGGAGAGTCCTGCTGGGTGCTTGAGCGCACGTACGCTATGCGGCGCCGCGATGTGGCGATGATTGTTCGGGAGGCACTTGGCTCCCGAGATTTCGTCGCCTGGGACCCGCTCCTTGCCGATGCGGCGCTCGCGCGTATGCACTTGTCGCCGCGATTCTCGTTCGTGGACTGTCTGCTTCTGGAGCGCGCGGCGTTGGGCGAAGCCGTGTTCACGTTCGACCACGACCTTGCGCGCGCGATCGAGCGCGACTGAGTGTCACGCCCGGTGTGGACGATTCCGTACGCGCCTGCGTATAATCCGTACCCGCGCCACAAGCCGGGCCGTTAGCTCAGTTGGTAGAGCAGGGGACTTTTAATCCCAAGGTCGCAGGTTCGAAACCTGCACGGCCCACCACTTTGCGGACCCGCGCCTCGGCGCAGAGCACCACGAACCACATACGCCCCCATCGTCTAGCGGCCAAGGACTCTGCCCTTTCAAGGCGGCAACAGGGATTCGAATTCCCTTGGGGGCACCACAAATCACGTAGACCCGGCTGTGCAAACAGGCGGGTCTACCTGCGCTTTCTCATGGGAGCAGCCTCGCGGATGAACGGTCAGCGGTCCAAATGTGTGCCATCCGTGGGCCCCACTTCGCGGCGACCGCGGCAGCAAAACCCTCGGCCGCTTCGCGCTGCTGCCCCGGATGCACCCAGCTATAGACCTGCAGGGTGGCGAGGTCGCACACGACTCCCAGTGAACCCTCTTGCACATCCGAAACTCTTTCGTATACTAAGCACATCGTTCGTAGACGAAGGAGTTGCATCATGACTACTGACCTTTGGCCTGAAGTCCTTAGAGACTGGGTCGATGCCCAAAACGAACACGACTCGGCGAAGCACGCCTCGCTCTACGCGCCTGACGGCATCCTCGAAGACGTGGCAAACGGCTTTAAGGCTCGTGGACACGACGAGATAGTGGCGTTTCTCGGCAAGGCGGACGCCGGACTCGGGGATGTGGACGTCGACGTGACCAGCGTCGCGATAGCCGGCGCCACGGCAGCGATCGAGTACACCTTCTCGGCGACGAACACGGGGCTCATCCCGATCCCGGGCGCCAAGGGCAAACGCTTCACCTCGCGCGCGGTCACCTTCTTCGAGCTCAAGGACGGCCAGATCGTCCGGAGCTCGGACTACTACGACACGGGTGCAGTCATCGACCAGCTCGGCGTCACGGCTGAGCTTCTCGCCGGCATCGGGCGCGTGTTCGGCCCGCATGGGCGCAAGCGCGAAGGGGGTGCGTGAGGGTGACGACGGACATCGGTTACCTTCTGAACAAGGCCACACGGCAGTTCCGCCTGCAACTGGGCGATTCGCTTGCCGATACAGCCCTCACCCCTCAGCAAGCCGCCGTACTCATCGCGATCGCGCGGTCGGATGCGGGGCGTCTGACTCCGCGCTCCATCGCCGAGGCGATCGACACCGACGCCGCCACGACGAGCGGGCTGCTCGACCGCCTTACCCGTGACGGCTGGCTCGACGCTGTTCCCAACCCTGATGACGGAAGGTCGCGTCTGATCGGGCTGACCGCTAAGGCTGCGGCGACGATCCCCGTCGTGATGGCCGCTGCAGACACCGTGTCTGCCCAGGCCACAGCTCACCTGACCGCGACAGAGCGCGAGACTCTCGGCCACCTGCTCGCCAGGCTCTGCGAGACCCAAGAGACCCCCGCTACCAAGAGGAAAGCAGGCTCACGATGAACTCGGTGTTCGTCACGGGATCGACCGGCAACGTCGGCGTCGAGGTCGTCAAGCAGCTGCTGGCACGAGGGGCATCCGTCAAGGCGGCGGTGCTCCCCGGTCGGGACCAGGCTGTCGTCGAAGGTGCCGTCCCCGTCGAGTTCGACTTCGCGGCGCCGGCGACGTTCGGGCCCTCGCTCGAGGGCGTCGATCGGGTGTTTCTCATGCGTCCGCCGCACATGGCAGACGCGAAGGCCTTTCGGCCCTTCGTCGAGGCGATGGAGAAGGCGGGCATCAGGCAGGTCGTGTTCCTGTCCGTGCAGGGCGCCGGACAGAACATCTTCGTGCCGCACCACGGTATCGAGGTCCTGCTCAAGAAGAGCTCTCTCGCATGGACGTTCCTGCGCCCGTCCTTCTTCATGCAAAACCTCACCACCACTCACCTCGCCGACATACGGGACCGCAGCGAGATCTACGTTCCGGCAGGCAACGGGCGCACCAACTTCATCGACGTCGCCGACATAGGGGAGGCCGCAGCCGTCTGCCTAACGACACCGGATCACGAGAAGAAGGCGTATGAGCTCACGGGAAGCGAGGCGCTGACTTATGACGAGGTGGCCACTATCCTGTCGGCGGCTTGTGATCGCCCGATAACCTATCCAAGGCCCTCCGCCAAGGAGTTCAAGCGCCACATGAAGCATGAGTGCGGTTACGACGACGAGTTCGTAAACGTCATGGGGTCGATCTATGCGATCGCGAAGTTCGGCATGGCGGCAGGCACGACCGACACCTTCGAGAAGCTCATCGGCCGCAGGCCGCACACCCTGAAGCAGTGGGCGACCCGGAACGCGGCCTGCTGGACGCCGGTCGAGACCGCCGTATCGTGAACGTCACGATGATCGGCCACAGCACGCTGCTCGTGGAGGCAAGCGGCACACGCATCGTGATAGACCCGTTCTTCGCTTCTTCGGTCATGTCGATTTCGAAGCGCGTTGAGCCGCTAGGTATGACGGTGGATCGAGCAGCAAGCGAGTGCGACCTCGTCCTCGTGACGCACAACCACCCGGATCACTGCGACCCGGCCTTCTTCGACATGTTGGCCGACGGCGTTCCCGTCTTCGTGCCCTCCGGGTTCAAGTTCATGGGCGGCTACTCGGCGAGGCAGTCGCTCGTGGAGCTGAAGCCATGGGACACGCAGGCACATGGTGAGATAACCGTCACATGCACCCCGGCAGTGCATCCGGGGGCCTGCTGCGGGTATGTGGTC
This sequence comes from Coriobacteriia bacterium, assembly GCA_025361445.1. Taxonomy (GTDB): domain Bacteria; phylum Actinomycetota; class Coriobacteriia; order Anaerosomatales; family PALSA-660; genus PALSA-660. The sequence goes on along the minus strand of JANYLP010000046.1, from coordinate 1,867 downwards.
GAAGCCGACGGGCGCAGACTCTACCTCGCCGGCGATACCAGCTTCGCGCCGTTCTTTGCCGACATCGGCATGCGGCTGCAGCCGGATGCCGCGGCGCTCCCGCTCAAGAACTTCCGGCTGGGACCCGGGATGACGAAAGACAACATCGGTTCAGCGGTCGATGCGCTTGGCGTATCGACAGTCATCGGCATCCACGTCCACCTCGTCATGAGCGTGTGGCCGTTCGCGCTGCCAGACCCGAAGCCCGGAATCGCGCAGGCGATGCGCGAGAAGCATCCCGGGGTCGAGTACCTGATGCCGATGCCGGGCGACTCGATCGCGATCTGAAGGGAGCGTCGCGATGGTCAGGCTCTCGAACCGCGCTCGTCAGTGGGTCAAGGTCATCCACATCGCCTCTGCCGGGCTGTGGTTCGGTGGCGCGATGAGCATGCTCGTGCTCGTCGGACTTGCGGGTCATGTCGCTCCGAGAGCGAGCGCGGGGATGATCGTTGCGGCGCAGGTCGTCGACAGCTGGGTCACGATACCCGGGGGCGTCATCGCCATGGTAACGGGGTTGTGCTTCTCGATCTTCACGCAATGGGGATTCTTCAAGCACGCATGGGTGACGGTGAAGTGGATCATCACAGTCGCGTGTATCTTCGCGGGGGCGCTTTGGCTCGGTCCGCTTCTCGGCCGACTCGTAGAAGCCTCCGTTGCGGGTCAGGGTGTGGCGTCGTATGCCGCGAGCCAGAATGCGTTCGTTGGTTGGCACCTGCTGCAGACGGCGTTGGTGTTCTTCATGATCGTCATCTCGACCCTCAAGCCGTGGAAGCGACGAGTGACCAAGGAGTCCTAGCCCATGCTCATCACCGTGTTCGGAGCCGGCGGTCAGACCGGCCAGCTGGTCGTGGCAGAGTTGCTCGACAAGGGTCACTCGGTGCGGGCGTTCCTGCGCGACCCGTCCAAGCTGGCAATCGCGAACCCGCACTTGGAGTTGGTTGTGGGTGACGCCCGCGATGCGGCCGCAGTGAACGCTGCGGTCGAGGGCGCCGATGCAGTCATCTCAACGCTCGGCGCTTCACGCAAGGACAAGGAGCCCGTGTTCGCCGCGGGCACTAACAACATCATCGCTGCCATGCTGTCCCACGACTGCCGCCCTATCTCGGTGATCTCTGCCCAGGGAGCCGGGACGGAGTCCGACTCGGAGCTGTCGTTCATGCTTCGGGTGCTTCGCCGGCTGCTCGGCAAGACCATCCTGAACATGCGGCAGATGGAGGAGGAGCTCAAGACCTGCGATCTTGACTGGACGATCATCCGGCCCGGCGGAATGAACAACGATCCGCTGGGGCGCTACGACGTTGTCGAGGCCAACGCGATCAAGGGCGGCGGACGGACCCGACGCGCTGACCTCGCGGACGCATTGATACTCGCGGTCACCCAAGGCAAGTGGGCAAGGAAGGCGGTGTCCATCGCGAGCCGCTAGCATCGACGACCGAAGGCCAGGCGTCACCTGAGTGTTCGAGCCAGGTCCCACCCGCCACACGGTAGCCGGCGTCACGCGAGGATGGCAACCCCGGTCCGTCTGAGCGAGTGGCCGCCTCACGGAATCCTGGAAACGGAGCCTCCGTCAAACCCGGGGCGTTCCAGGACGGTATAGGCAGCGGCTATAGCGTTGGCAAGGGGACCGAGGCTCACAACGGAGGGAAGGAGCACGTTCACTGACTCGCCTTAGCGGAAGAAGTCGTGGCTTGCGGTAAGTGTTGTCTGGAAGTAGGATGTTGTGCATGATGCGCAACACAACCACTTCAGACAACACCACATTCTCCCGGGCACTCGACGAACTTCGCTCGTGCCTGCCCCAGGCATGGCGCGTGGACGTGATCGAACA
>JANYLP010000022.1 GCA_025361445.1 Coriobacteriia bacterium | reverse complement strand
GCTCCCCGCATTCGAGATGCTCTACCAGTGGCTCAACGGCCTTACCGTCGTGGCGATCGTCACCGTTGCGGCGATCACGGCCTCGAGCCGGGTGCGCGTCATCGACGCGATCCCCTTCCGCTGGTCGCAGCTCAAGAAGATCCTGTTGTCGCTTGCGGGTGTGCTGATGATCGCCATCTGCCTCAACTTCTGGATCGCCGTCTGGCGCATCTCGTACTCCCCGGCGGGTCAGATCTTCGGCGCCTCGTACTCGGATATCGTCGCTGCACTGCCCGCGTTCTGGATCATGTCGGCGCTATCGCTTGCTCTGGCTTTCGTGCTCTTCGCCACGGCGGGGCGTCGTGGATGGAAGGTCAGCTTCATGTCCGCAGCCGCCTACGCCGTGGCAGGGGTGCTTCTGGTCGGCGTGTGGCCGTACGTCGTCCAGACCTACGTGGCGACGCCGAACGAAGCGACGCTCGAGCAGCCGTACCGCGCGCGGAACATCGCCATGACGCGCGCCGCCTTCGACCTCACGGCGGTGAATGGAGTCCCCTACGCGGGGATGACCTCGCTATCCGCGTCCGCGTCGGTCGGTGCGGAAGCGCTTCTCGCAGATGCGACCGTCTGGACCCCGGATACGGTCAGCCAGGCGTTCAACCAGCTACAGACCATCCGGCCGTACTACAAGATGTCCGCGATCGACTTCGACCGCTACCGGATCGGTGGCGAGCTGCGGCAGGTGCTGGTCGCCGCGCGGCAGATCGACCCGACCGGGCTTCCCTCCAACGCTCAGACCTGGGTCAACACACATCTCGTCTACACCCACGGCTACGGACTGGCGATGAGCTCCGCGAGCCGCACGACGACGCAGGGCTTCCCGACGTTCCTGGTGGGCGACATCCCCTCGACGGTCGCCTCGGACGTTGCGGCGTACGCGCCGTCGCTCAGGACCGACGAACCGCGCATCTACTTCGGACCAGACATGGCCGGCTACGCGGTCGTCAACACCGGCATCGATGAGTTCGACTATCCGACCGGAGAGAAGAACGCGACGACCCGCTACACGGCGGGCGGGGCGCCGGTCGGGTCGTTCCTGTCACGCCTTGCCTGGTCGGTCCGGCTCGGCTCGGACCAACTCATGTTCTCCGGCTACATCCGCGCCGATAGCCGCATCCTGCTCTACCGCGGGATCAAGGAGCGCGCGATCAAGCTGGCACCGTGGCTGACCTACGACGACAGCCCCTACCCCGCCATCGTCGACGGGCGGATCGTGTGGATCCTGGACGCCTACACCTCGACAGACCATTACCCGAACTCGCAGCCGCTGGCCAACGGCACCAACTACCTGCGCAACTCGGTGAAGGTCGTGATGGACGCCTACAGCGGAGAGGTGCACTTCTACGCCATCGGCGATGACCCGATCCGCGACGCGTGGGCGACGATCTTCCCGTCAGTGGTCACCGCCCAGGGGCAGATACCGGCCTCGGTGGCCGATCATCTCCGCGCTCCGCGTCGGTCGTTCTCAGCCCAGGCGGACGCGTACCGGGCCTACCACATGACCGATCCCACGGTGTTCTACAACCGTGAGGACCTGTGGGACGTGCCGAAAGACGCCGCGGGAAAGCCCATGCAGCCCGCCTACCTGATGCTCGATCTGCCGGATGCTTCGGGAAAGCCGACCGGCAAGGCTATGTACCTCTTGCAGCCCTACTCGCTCCCCAATCGCGACAACCTCGTCGGATGGATGGCGACGGCATGCGACCCGGGTGCGTACGGAACGCGCACCGTCTACCTGCTCCCGAAGTCCCGCGTCACCCTCGGACCCCGGAACATCGCCGCCCGGATCAACCAGGACCCGCGCATCTCACAGCAGTTGACGCTGTGGAGCCAGCCGGGCAACTCCGTGCTCTTCGGCAGCATGCTGGTCATGCCCGTCGAGAGCGGCGTCGCCTACGTCCAGCCGGTCTTCCTGCAGGCGCAGAACAGCTCGATAACGCAACTCGTGAGTGTGATCATCGTGAACGGTGACCGGGTGGAATTCGCAGGAACGCTGCCGGCCGCGCTTGCGCGCGCATATGGAAGTGTTGCGAGCACGACCACTCCGTGACGGGGGACAAGGCCCTAGCGGGGCACGAACGATGTGCTTGCGAACCTCGCCGCCACGACGACCCGCGCGCTGACGATCACGCGGAACCCACGGCTCGAGGCGTAGATGTTGCGCGAGCATCGAGCGACGCCGGTCGAATCGGTGACCGCGTCGACCGTCACAGTCTTCGTCCGGAACTTCCAGGAGAAGGTGACCTTCAGCCCGGCCATCGGATTGCCGCTCGTATCCCGCACTATCGCCGTGACCGCCACCACGCTGCCCTGCGCCGGATGTGAGTTCGAGACACTCGTCTTCAGGCCGCCTGTGCCCGACCCGATCGACACCCGCGGAGTGAACGTCGTCGTCGATGTAGCCGACTTCCCGCCTGCCTCAGCGACCGCCACGACGCGGATCGTGTGACCGGCGTCAGCGGACACGACCCGGTGGTAGGTCCGCGCGACTCCGTGCGAGTCCGAGTACCTCAGATCGGTCACGGGGCCCGAGGGCATGTACAACGTGAACGTGACCGACACTCCCTGGAGCGGCACGCCGTGCGCGTCCCTGACGGTGGCCGAGACAGTGGGGTTCCCGCCCCGCGAGGGCGTGTGGGTGGACATGTCGGCATGGACGGAGGCCGGGGTCGGCGCAACGCCGACGCCGACCGGGATCGAGCGCACGATGTCGGCGAGGTCGTTCGCACCTCGGCTCAGCATCTTGATCGTGATCGCACGCACGGAATCCGAGGACATCCGAAGCCATCCGCCCGAATCGGCGCCTGCGATAAGCGCCGGGAAGTAGCCTCGCGCTAAGACGCCAGCGTTGGCGGTCTTCTCGCGGACGTCCACGACCGGGATCGCGGCGCGTGCGCTGACCCATCCCGAGTTCATCCCGGGGCGGTTCGTGTAGTCGTTGACGGCCATCTCGTACTCGAAGTGGACGGTGGTACGTCCGCTTGCGGCGATGGCGCTGTGGAACGGATTCAGTATGTCGGTGTAGTAGTGCGACAGCCGACCGAGCAGCTGGCTCGCCAGACGGGTATCTCCGGCCTTGTACGCCTCGACGGCCTGCCGGTGGAGTTCGGACACGGCGAACGGCGCTCCCCGAAACCAGCCGGACTCCTTGAATCCGTGAAGGCCCGGATCCGAACCGTCGTAGTCGGGGTCGTCCGTGGCACGAAGCGCGACGTCGAGGTCGACCCACTGTCCTTCCGCGCCGGCCAGGCTGACGGCCTGCTCGAGGATCCAGTCGTGGGTACCGTAGCCATCACCGTCGTAGCCACCGTTTCCCCAGGCGTGAGCGACAGGGACCTGGGCCGCGAGGACCAGGAGCAGCGTAGCCACGAACCCAGCGAACCTGCGCACCACTCCGGCCGCCTCCAACGCTCGAGCGGAACAACCGGGACACCACGTCGAGCGGCATCTCACAGAAGTGTATCGGCATCCCCGACGTCTGAGTGAACACCTACCGGCCCTTCCCGACGCGCGGGCGCTTTGGCCGCTGCTACTCGGTGTCGGTCTCGGCCCCGCTGCCTGAGAAGAGCCCGTTGCCGACGCGGTACAGATAGCGCTCATCGCGCACGAGTGTGATCACCACGTCAGGCTTGTACATGCGGACGTAGTCGTAGAGCGACGTCGCCGTGTAGTGGCGCAGGTCGAGGTACCTGCTCTGATTGAATCCGGTCCACAGCAGCGTCTCTATCACGTTCGCAAAGGAGTCCCCCACGAGCAGGACATTCGGGAGGCTGGGGCGGCTCGTGTCGACGACGATCTCGGCCAGGTCACCCTGATCGTAGATCCTGTACGACACACCGACACCGGGCGCATGGTTCTTGAAGAAGCTGGGTGAGGGCTTTCCGTCCTGAGTGCGCGCATACGGGATGGGCACCTTCGGCGTGGCGATGACGAGCTTCTGCGTCTCGGGGAACGCCATCGCAAGTTTGCGATTGAACGAGCCAGCGAACTGGTTCGGGAGCGTCTGGATGTCGAGGTCTGCCTCTGCGAGCGGCTTCAGTCCCAGCCTCTCCATCATGGCGACGTACGTCAGGTAGCCGCCACGGAACGTCCAGTGGTGGTCGGTCAGCAAGTAGAGTCCCTCGCTGCGGTGCTGCTCGAGGATGGGGGCCATGTCGACGTTCGCGATCCCAGCCGAATCGAGCGCGGCGAAATAGCGGGGCGCGATGCGCGTGTAGTCTTCCGGGAACCCGAAGCCCGTAGGATAGCTGGCCCGCAGGAACGAGTTCTTCGTCGGATGTCCCACAACGAGCAGCTTCCCGCCGTAGGATCCGACGAGTGCGTCAAGTTCCTTGAACTGGGCGATCGTAGCGTCGAGCTCGGTGCCGATCTTGGCCTCCGACATCGGCTTGTGCCCGGAGAGGTCACCCAGCAGAGCCCCGCCGCTGCCGACGACCACGTCGTTCATCTCGACCTTGCCGAGCCCGCGCATGTTGAGCGTGGAGTGCAGGAACAGCCATCCGTCGCGCAGGAATATCTGGTCACTGAGATAGGTCTCGAGATCGCGTCCGAACTTCCCCGAAGCGATGTCGGCGACGCGGACCGGCGGCCGCTTCGCCAGCGCCCTCTCCTCCAGGGTCGACTTCGCGCGGTCCTTCTGCACAAGGCCGCCGACGGCCACCGCGGCGAGGAAGCCGAAGAAGACCGCGATGACGACTATGTTCTCCCAGCGCTTGCTCAACCCGGCGACCGCCCTAGAACTTGAAGTACAGGAACGGAGAGAACGTGGTGCTCACGACGTACGAGGTCGACACGATCAGGAGCGCCGCGAGGACCAGAGCGGTACCTGCGGTGAAGAGCCCGCGCGCGAGTGCCGACCTCTCGGACTTCTCCCACCAGCCCCGCGCGAGAGGCACCAGCGGCAGCGACGCGACGACGGCGATGATGAGCTCGAAGCGATACTGGGCCAGATAGAAGAGCGCGCGGCCGTCGACGAGCGTCTGACCGCCGAGCCCGAGCATCGTCTGCAGATATTGAAGCGCCCCGCCCAGCGTGTCGGACTTGAAGATCACCCATCCGACGACGACGGCGAGCATCGTCGCCATGTGGCGAATGGGCCGCCAGATGCGCTCGAGGCGATCGCCGAGGACGAACTTCTCCACCGCCATCAGTGCGCCGTAGTAGACGCCCCACACCACAAACGTCCAACTGGCACCGTGCCACAGGCCGGTGAGGGCCCACACGATCAGGATGTTGCGAAGGTTGACGAGGCGCGTGACGCGGTTGCCGCCCAACGGGATGTAGATGTACTCGCGGAACCAAGTGCCTAGAGAGATGTGCCAGCGACGCCAGAACTCCGTGACCGACTGCGAGATGTACGGGTAGTCGAAGTTCTCAGGCAGCCGGAACCCGAACATCTGTCCGAGGCCGACTGCCATGTCGGAGTAACCGGAGAAGTCGAAGTAGATCTGCCCGGTGAAAGCGAGGGCCCCGAGCCAGGCGGCGGCGACCGAGAGATCCACGTCAGGGGTCGCGAAAGCAGAGTTGGCAAGGGTCCCGAGAGCGCCCGCGATGATCATCTTCTTGGCGAGCCCAACGGTGAAGCGCTTCGCACCGGCCGCCAGTCCCTCGAGCCGATCGCTGCGCCCGCGTATCTGCTCGTGGAACTGCGAGTACCGCACGATCGGGCCGGACATGATCGTCGCGAACAGCCCCATGTAGAGGGCGACGTCGAGCGGGTTGCGCTGCGCCGGTGCCTTCGCACGGTAGACGTCGATGATGTAGCTCAGGCCCTCGAATGTGAAGAACGAGACACCGATCGGCATGATGAGCGTCGGCACGGGAAGGCTGATGCCGGATACGGCGCTCACCGATCCGGCGAGGAAACCGAGGTACTTGAAGGAGGCCAAGAGCGCGACGTTGACGACCACGCCCACGACCAGGGCGGTCCGGGCCGCGCGCGGCACATCCCGGAAGTGGTCTACCGCGAGTCCGCACAGGTAGTTCGCGAGGATCGAGCATCCGAGGACCGCAAGCGAACCGAGGCCGCCGTACGCATAGAAGACGATGCTCAGCGCCAAGAGCACGAGGTTCTTCACGTGCCTGCCCGGCGCGACGAAGTAGACGCACACTGCCAGCGGCAGGAACGCGAACAGGAAGCTCACGCTACTGAAGAGCACGCAAACCTCCCGATCGGTCGGATCCTCGCGCGGTCCCGGCGCGGTGGGTGGGCACTAGGGCGTCGTGGTCGGGCTCTTCCAGTCCTTGCCGATGACGACCATCACATGCGTGGGGAACGTGTACATGCCGGCGGACGGGATCACATTTCCGAAGCCGAGGGTCTCGCGGACGAAGTTCGCCTGCGCCTCGTAGCCCTTCTGGTAGATGACCTGCGTCTGCCCGTAGACGGACTGCGCCATGTTGCCGGTCTCCTGGATGGTGAACCCCTTCGCGAGGAAGAAGTCGGAACACGCCTTCGCGAGGCCCGAGACACCGGCGCCGTTGCGGATCGTCAGCTTCACGTCGGCCGGCTTGACCGTAACGGTCGGCGTCGGGGACGCGCCGTTGGGGTCCAGCGGCTGACCGAGCTTCATCCTGCCGATCATGGCCGCGAACTTCGCGTCATCCAGGATGACGTAGCTGACTCCGCTTATGTACTTGGGCGCGCTCGGCGCGGTCGCCGACTCAAGATCGGCCGGCTTCATCCCCTTGAACTGCAGGACCAGGTCGGCGAGCTGCAGCGGCGTCAGGTCCGTATCCAGGTTGGAAGCGACCGCGTCAACGATGCCCGCGGCGTTGAACACGTTGGACAGCGAGAGTGCCTGTGCCGCAAGCGCCTTGATGAACGCCTGCTGGTTACGCATGCGCCCATAGTCGCTGTCGGCCATGGTGTGACGAGTCCGGACGAAGGTCAGCGCATGCTTCCCGTCAAGCTTCTGGTAGCCCTTGTTGACCGTCGCGTAGGCGACGCCGTAGGCGGAAGCCTTCGTGTCGTAGATGTCGAACGGGACGTCGATCCATACGCCGCCGATCGCGTCGACGACGTCGCGGAATCCGTTGAAGTTCAGGTTCACGAAGTGCGTGATCGGGAGTCCGGTGAGCTGCTTGACCGTCTTGAGCACCAGTGCCGGGCCGCCGTAGACGGCTGCTGCGTTGATCTTGGTCGTCCACTTGCCCGGGATCGCAACACGAGAGTCGCGCGGGATCGAGATCATCTGGATCTTCTTGTTCTTGGGATCGATCCGCGCAACCATCAGAGTGTCCGAGCGCTGCTGGGTCTGCCCGGGACGGGTGTCCGAGCCCATGAGCAGCATGTAGAAGGGTTCGCCCGGAGCCGACGCCTTCTCGCTGGCGAGCTCCTGCTGGAGCGCCGAATCGTTGTTGACGCGATCGTTGATCTTGCCTGCCTTGCTGAACAGCACGAGACCGTACGCGACAGACGCGACAAGCAGCACGCCCACGACGATGCCGACGATCGCCCACGCGCGACGCCTGCGACGGCTGCGCGCCGGGGGCGACATGTCCTTGCCGGAGCGAGCGCGAAGACGAGCGGTCTGACGCACCGCCTGCTCGCGCGATGCAGAGGGCTCAAGACCCTTGATGTCACGACGCGCACTGTTGCGGCTGGCTGACGAGCGGCTGTGGCGCGAGCGTCGCGAACGATCGGATTCGTCGAGCATGCTGTCCTTCTCGGGTCGGATACACACCTGCGCGCGAGGCGCGGTGCTCGTGGAGTCGATTGCAGAGTATACGGCAGAACGGCCGCGGCGCTGACGCGTTACGGAGCCGTAGCCCCGCGCACGCGGGCGCCCGGACGAGCGGGCGCAAGGCTCACTTGATGGCGAACATCAACTCACCGGCGCACGCCAGCTCCTCGCCCACCCAAGCCTTCGCTTCCCCGAAGCCGATCGGGCCACGACGCTTCGTGATCACGCACTCCAGGCGCAGCGTCTCACCCGGGCGCACCTGGCGCTTGAAGCGCACCTTGTCGATCCCGGCGAAGAACGCGATGCGGCCCTTGTTCTCGTCCAGCGAGAGCAGGGCGACCGCGCCGACCTGGGCACACGCCTCGACGATAAGGACACCGGGCATCACCGCGTAGTCGGGGAAGTGGCCGGGCACCCAGAACATCTCGCTCGTCACGTCGAGCAAGCCGACGGCGGACTCGCCGGGCACGAACTCCTCGATGCGGTCGACGAGCAGGAACGGCTCGCGGTGCGGGATGATGGCCTTGATGGC
>JANYLP010000091.1 GCA_025361445.1 Coriobacteriia bacterium | reverse complement strand
TCGCTTCGGCACATGGGGGTCCTGTGACGGTCGTGTGTCGTTCTCGCCTCCGAGCAGGGGTTTCTCGGACCCTGTGCTAGACTGACGCGTAGTCCGATCGGGTCTTCAGCGGCTTTGAGTGCGCTCGGCCGCGGTCGGTTTCTGACGTGCCTGCGACGATGCATCACCACGGGCGATCCGGCCCGCGAAAGGAATCAGCTGTGTCGCTTATCGACCTCTTCTTCAACTCGTGGGGCTCCGACATGGCCGTCGACCTCGGAACCGCGAACACGCTCGTCTCCGTTCGCGGTCGGGGCATCGTGCTAATCGAGCCGTCGGTCGTCGCGGTCGAGAAGGACTCCAAGCGCGTGCTTGCGGTCGGGATCGAGGCGAAGCGGATGCTCGGGCGCACGCCGGGTTCGATCGTCGCGATCCGGCCGCTGAAGGACGGCGTCATCGCGGACTTCGAGGTCACCGAGTCGATGCTGCGCTACTTCATCAACAAGACGCGAGTGAAGCGCTTCCCCTGGCAGCCGAAGCCGCGCGTGGTCGTGTGCGTGCCCTCCGGCGTCACCGAGGTCGAGAAGCGCGCTGTCTTCGAGGCGACGATGCAGGCGGGCGCGCGCCAGGCGTTCCTCATCGAGGAACCGATGGCGGCCGCGATCGGTGCCGGACTCCCGATCCAGGAGCCGACCGGCAACATGGTCGTCGACATCGGAGGAGGCACCACGGAAGTCGCGGTGATCTCGCTCGGCGGCATCGTCGTCGCGCAGTCGATCCGCATCGGTGGAGACGAGTTCGATGAGGCGATCGTTGCTCACGTGAAGCGCGAGTACAACGTGCTCATCGGTGAACGCACGGCCGAGGAGATCAAGATGGAGATCGGGAGCGCGTACGTGCTTCCCGAGGAGCTCGACGTGGAGATTCGCGGCCGCGACCTGCAGACAGGGCTGCCGCGCACCCTCACGATCTCCAGCGAGGAGATCCGCACCGCCGTCGAGGACCCCACGAAGGCCATCGTCCAAGCGGTGAAGGCCACGCTCGAAGAGACGCCTCCGGAGCTTGCGGGAGACGTCATGGAGTTCGGCATCGTGCTCACCGGCGGAGGCGCCCTCCTCAAAGGGCTGGACGACCGCCTCAGGGCCGAGACCGGGATCCCCGTGCACGTGTCGGAGAACGCTCTGATCAACGTCGTTCTCGGCTCGGCGATGGCGCTCGAGGAGATCGACGTCCTGAAGAAGGTCCTCACCGTCTCGCACTAGCGGGCCGGGAGAGGGAGTGTAGAAGCAGCCTGTGAAGCGTCTCGAGATCGATACCCGCCGCGGCGCGGGCCGCCCGCTCGTGCTGGCGGTCCTCGTTGTCGCTGCGCTCATCGTCACCACTGTCTGGTATCGCGAGGGCGATGACGGCCCTCTCCACGGCGCCCGCCGCGTACTGCTGGCGGCGAGCCAGCCGTTCGCGACCGCGGGCACGTGGGTGGCCGCGCCGTTCCGCGCCGTCGGGAACTGGGCGACCGGACTGGGCGTCAACAGCGCCGACTACGCGACCGTGAAGGAGCAGAACCTGCAGCTCAAGGAGCGGCTGGCCACGCTCGAGGAAGCGAAGCTCGAGAACGATCGCATCCGCGCGCTCGTCGACTTCGCAAAGGCGCAGGACCTTCCCACGAGCGGCGCCCGGATCATCGGCCGTTCCACCGACTCGCGGCAGAGGTCGATCCTGATCGACCGTGGCACATCGTCGGGGGTCAAGCGTGGAGACGCCGTGATCGCCGCGGGCGGACTTGTCGGCCAGGTCGTGGAAGTGACGCCCTTCACGTCGCAGGTGCGCCTTATCACGGACACGTCGAGCGGTGTCGCCGTTCTCGTCCAGCGGACGCGTGCGAACGGCATCGTGCGGGGTGCGTCGCAGAAGTCGCTGGAACTCGATTTCGTCGAGATGGCGCTTGCGCCGGTCGTCGGGGACGTCCTGATCACGTCGGGACTCGGAGGCGTGTACCCCAAAGGGATCGTCGTCGGCGAGGTCACGAGCGTCTCTGCGCCCCAGACCGACCTGTACGCGGCGATCTCGGTCTCTTCACGGGTGGACATCGAACGTATCGAGGAAGTCCTGGTCATCACCGGCCAGAACGCTGCCGCCGCTCAGCCGGGAGGGGGAGAGTGAGCAAGCCGCTCTCGATAGCCCTGACTCTTCTCGCAGGGTTCATCCTCCAGGTTTCGATCGCGCCGCAGATCGCGGTGTTCGGGATCGTCCCGAACTTCCTGTTCCTTGTCGTCGTGACGATCGCGCTCACACAGGGACCGGTCGCCGGCTGTGTCGCCGTCTTTGTGGGCGGGTTGGTGCTCGACTTGGTGAACGCAGGCGTCGTGGGTCCGCTTGCGCTTGTGCTTGCCGTGGTGGGATACGTCGCAGGGATGCTCACGGCGAACCTCTTCGCCGAAGGATGGCTGCTTCCCGTGAGCGTCGTCGCCCTCGCCAGTCTGGCTACCGAGGTGTCGTACGGCATCGTCCTCTCGGTCATGGGGACGGGAGCGCCGTTCTGGAGCGGACTGCTGACCACGATGCTGCCAAGCGCGGTCTATCACACCGCGCTCGCGGTCCTCGTCTATCCCTTGCTGGCCCGGCTATTGCGGATTGAGCGGCCGATGAGATCCTTCCGCCGTCTGGCGTAGGGGTCAGAAAACCACCCGACCTTGAGGAACACTGCGGCATGACCACCTTCCGAGAACAGCTCAAAGGGCGCTTCGCCGTACTCGGCGTCGTCGTCATCGTGCTGCTCGGCGTTCTTGCTGCTCGGCTGTGGAGTATGCAGGTGCTTTCGAGCAGCCAGTACGTGACCGCGGCGGAGAAAAACAGCACGCGCGAGGTTTCGCTGCCGGCGCCGCGCGGACGCATCCTGGACGTGAAGGGGCGTCCGCTGGTCACCAACCAGCCGGTCATGACGGTCACCGCGCCGTCGAGCATCGCGCAGGACACGACCCTGGTCGCGCGGCTGTCCGCCGCCATCGACGTGACCGTTGAAGACATCCTGTCGAAGCTCGCGTCGTTCAAGCAGGAACGACTGGCCCCTCGCGTTCTGCGGACCGACGTACCCCTGGCGACCGCCGCCTATCTCTCAGAGCACGCTGCGGACTTCCCCGGGGTCGAAGTCCAGGAGGCCGCAGTCCGCGACTACCCGCTCGGATCGCTCGCAGCACACGTGCTCGGTTACACGGGCGAAGTCTCGGAGGACCAGCTCGCCGCCTCGAAGCTCCTTGACGCGAGCGCAAGCATGGGCGACATCGTGGGCAAGACGGGCATCGAGTCCTACTACGACGCGGTGTTGCAGGGCGAGAAAGGATTCCGCCGCTTCGAGGTGGACAACCAGGGCCATATGCGGAGCGTTCTCGCCGAGGGAGCGCCTCGCCCGGGCAAGGATGTTCGACTCACCATCGACAAGGATGTCCAGGCCGTCGCAGAGAAGGCTCTGGCCGACGCGATCACCGAGGCTCACCGTCAGGGATTCACCAACGCGCACGCCGGTGCCGCCGTCGTTCTGGACATCAAGACCGGTGCGGTAGTGGCGATGGCGAGCATCCCGACGTACGACCCCGCCAAGTTCCTCGGAGGCGTGTCCGCCGCCGACTGGAAGGCGCTGAACGACCCGGCTTCTGAGTATCCGCTCAACAACCGCGCGATCATGGCGGCCTATGCTCCCGCGTCCACGTTCAAGTCGATCGTGGCGATGGCCGGCCTCCAAGCCGGGATCACCACGCCGGGGACGACCTACTTCTGCCCGGGTCGCTGGGTCGGCTTCGGCACGCAGTGGGCCAAGTGGTGCTGGCTGCACACGGGTCACGGACACCTGACCCTCATGAACGGCATCATCCGTTCCTGCGACTCCGTCTTCTACGAGCTCGGCAAGCGGTTCTACGAGACCCCCGGGGAGAAGCTGCAGGCTTTCGCGCGCACGATCGGGCTCGGGGCACGCCTCGGGATCGATCTGTCCGGTGAAGTGTCCGGACGCGTCCCCGATGCAGCGTGGAAGAAGGAGTTCAACAAGGACTACCCCGAGTACCAGCAGTGGGTTCCCGGCGACACCGTCAACATGTCCATCGGGCAGGGGGACTTGCTCGTCACGCCGCTTCAGCTTGCGAGTGCATACGCGACTCTGGGCAACGGTGGACTGGTGATCCGGCCCCACGTGCTCGACGCCGTGCTCGGCAGCGACGGGACGCCATCCATCACCGCGAGCACGACGGTCTCCATCGACGCGACACTCTCCGCCTCGAACCTTCGATCGGTGCGCAATGCGCTCGTCGGCGTGACGACGATCGGCACGAGCAAGGGCGCCTTCAGGGGCTTTCCGATCAGCGTCGCCGGCAAGACCGGCACGGCACAGGTCAACGGGAAGGACGACTACGCTCTGTTCGCCTGCTATGCGCCCGCTGCCTCTCCTCGCTATGCGATCTCGGTCGTGATCGAACAGGGCGGTCACGGCGGTTCCGTCGCGGCCCCTGCGGCCCGCCAGATCATGAGCAAGCTCTTCGGCGTGAAGTACAGCGCGATCCACACGACGGACGTCTCACGATGAAGCCACGTCGTCCTCTTCTCAGGATGGTGTCCGACCGGCTGCACATCGGTCTGGGTTCGGCCGTCGTGGCGCTTCTGTGCTACGGGAGCCTGATGGTATGGACGGCGACGATCTCGATGGTCGCGCACAACGCCCTCGTACAGCGTCAGTTCATCGGAATAGCGCTCGGATCGCTCTTCCTCATCGGGGCCTGGCTGGTCGACTACACGCAGTACAAGTCGTGGACCGGCCCACTGATGATCCTGCTCTCGGCGCTCATCCTCTCGCCGCGGATCCCTGGTCTCGGGAGCACTACAAGCGGAGCGACCTCGTGGCTGCAGGTTGCGGGCATCCGGCTCTTCCAGCCATCCGAACCGGCGAAGCTGCTCTTCATCGTCGTGATGGCTGCGGTCGTCGCAGAATATGGCGGCAAGATCGAGAAGTTCAAGGACGTCGCGCGCGTCGCGGGGTATGCCGCGGTGCCGTTCGTGCTGATCCTGCTGCAGCCCGACCTCGGCACGGGACTCGTGTTCATCATGATCTCGCTCGGGATGCTGCTGATCGGAGGGTTGAGGCCGCGCTGGTTCCTCGTCCTTGCACTCTCGGGCGTCGTGCTCGTCGGTGTCGTCTTCGGCGCGAACGAAGTGCTGAATCGCACGCTGCAGCGGGGGCCGTACGACCCCGGCTACGCTGCGGCCGCCGCGGCCGCTGCCAGCAGCGCCGGGGCGGACGCTGTCCAGGAGGTCAAGGACACGAGCGTGCTGATCAAGGCATATCAGGTGAACCGCCTGCTCGTGTTCATCAATCCGGCCCTCGACCCTCGCGGGGCCGGATACAACCTGGCCCAGTCGAAGATCGCCATCGGTTCGGGCGGCATGAGCGGGACCGGTCTGGCGGCCGGGACTCAGAGCAGATTCAACTTCATCCCGGAACCGCACACGGACTTCATCTTCTCGGTCCTCGGAGAGCAGTTCGGCTTCATCGGGGCCATCACGCTGCTGGCGCTCTATCTCGCGCTGTTGGCGGCCACGCTCTCCATCTCTGCGTCGAGCCGCGATCTGTACGGCGCGCTCATCGCCGCGGGACTGCTCTCGATGTGGATCTTCCAGGTGCTTGAGAACGTCGGCATGACGGTCGGCATCATGCCGGTCACGGGCATCCCGCTCCCGTTCATGAGTTACGGATCCTCGTTCATGGTCACGAACCTCGCGGGTGTCGGTATCCTGTTGTCGATCTGGTCGCGTAGATACGGGACCGGACTGTGATCCAACGAGCCGAAAGGGTGACGCGGCCGTGGCTGTGAACCTGCCGATCGACGTTCGTGCGCTCTACGCCGCGGGCAAGCGCCTGAAGGCCGACCGCGAACTTCCGGTCCGGATCGCCGTGCTCGTCGAGATAGATGCCCCCGACGCGCTCGTGGAAGCGGCGCGCGCGATGCTGCAGCCCACGTCGGCGAGCGGGATCGTGGATGTCGCCGTGATCGAACCCGATACTCTGCTGCGCGTCGACCCGAGGGCCGACGCGGCCATCCTGCTCGCAGGGAGTGGCGCCCATCTCGAGGCGTCACTCAGGGATCTTCGGTCGCGCGCGATACCGACGGCCGTTCTGGCCCTTCGCGGGGACGGGCCTGAGTTCGCCCGCGTGATCGAACATCCGGCGGCCGACGTGCTCGTCGGAGACGATCCGGCGCAGTTGTTCGCCGGCCCGTTGGCTGACTGGGCGATGGCGCGCCTCGAGAAGCTTCGTATCCCTCTCGGGCACAACTTCGAGTTCGTTCGCCGCGCGGTCGCGAAGGAAGCCGTCAGGCACTGCGCGATGCAGAACGCCGTGGTCGGAGCCGTCATGTTCATCCCTGGCGCCGACATGCCGATCATGACGCTCAATCAGGGCCGCATGCTCCTGCAGATCGCCGCGGCGTACGGCCAGCCGCTCGACAGGGCCAGGATCAAGGAACTCGCCGCGGTGGTCGCGGGCGGGCTCGCGTTCCGGACCTTCGCGCGTGAGGTCGTCGGTCTTGTGCCTGGCTTCGGGTGGGCTATCAAGGGCGGCATCGCATACTCGGGAACGCTTGCGATGGGTATGACCGCGATCGCCTACTTCGAGAAGGGGGCCGATCTGCCCGGCGTCGCCCGCGCGCTCGCGGAGAGCGCGGCTGAGACCGCGTCGCATCTCACCGGTCGACTCTCCGGATCGCGGCCGTCAGGCGCCTCATCGGCTTTCGCGCCGACCGGGACGGCTGACGTGCGGCCGGTGACGGATGCGGGCGCCGCGCCCGTCGATACCTTCGACGTAGTCGGCCAGCCAACGCTCATCGACGCGCCACCGGTGCAGCCCACGTTCGTCGTACTCGAGGGCACGGATCCGCTCGGCGCTTCGACGGGTCCCGTACTGTGACGGGTGGGTGGGAACGCGTCGAGCCGCTTCTGTCGCACGTCGAACGGCCCGCCCGTTACATCGACTCCGAATTCGGTGCGGTCCACCGCGATGACGCCTCGTACCGGGTGGCGCTGCTGTACCCGGATACGTACGAACTCGGGATGGCGAACCAGGCCATCGCGATCCTGTACGACCGCCTGAACGCGGTCGACGATGTCGCTGCCGAGCGTGCGTTCGTACCCGCTGCCGACATGGCGGCGGCGCTTCGTCAATCGGGGACGCCGCTGCTAACGTTGGAAAGCGCGCTCCCTGTCTCGTCGTGCGACCTCTTCGGCATCACGCTCCCATACGAACTCACCTGCACCAACGTCCTTGAAGCGCTCGATCTGGCCGGGATCCCGCTCCACGCGGCGGACCGCGCGGACGCCGATCCGCTCGTCATCGGTGGCGGTCCGTGCGCGTTCGACCCGGAGCCGCTCGCCGAGTTCTTCGATGCGTTCCTCATCGGTGAAGGGGAGGAGGCTGTCCTCGACATCGTCGCCTCACACCGGGCGTCGAAGGCCGAGGGCCTGGACCGGGCTGGCACACTGCTGGCGCTCGCGGTGGTTCCGGGTGTGTACGTGCCTTCTCTGTACGAGCCGGCCACTGACTCGAGCTTTGCACGCCCGCGCGCCGGCACGGGCGTGCCGCCGATCGTTCTCAAGCGTGTGCTGCGCGACTTGGACGCGGTCCGATCGCCGGCGTCGCCGATCGTGCCCTTCATGGATGTGGTCCACGATCGTGCAACGGTCGAGGTCCTGCGGGGCTGTACGCGCGGTTGCCGCTTCTGTCAGGCGGGGATGGTCTACCGCCCCGTGCGCGAGCGCAGTGCCGACTCGATCGTGCGCGATGCGCTCGGTCAGCTCCGCTGCACCGGGCACGAGGAGCTTTCGCTGACCTCGCTGTCCACCACCGATCACAGCCAGATCGAGGAGGTCCTGCGGCGCCTGGGTTCCGCGCTCCGCGGCCGGGCCGTGACGATCGGGCTGCCGAGCCTGCGTGTGGACGCCTTCGGGGTGGCCATGGCCCGCCTCGTCGGGGAGGGCGCGCGTGGCGGGTTGACGTTCGCGCCGGAGGCCGGAACGCAGCGCATGCGCGACGTCGTGAACAAGAACGTGACCGAAGATGACTTGGTGGCCACGGTCCGCACCGCGTTCGAGGGTGGTTGGCGCCGTCTCAAGCTCTACTTCATGCTCGGCCTTCCCACAGAGACGGATGACGACATCCGCGGCATCGGGACCCTGGTCGAGAAGGTGCTGGCCGTCGCGCGTGAAGCGACGCCGCCGGCTCAGCGAGGCGGCATGCGCATCGCCGTCTCGGTCTCCACCTTCGTGCCAAAGGCACACACACCGTTCCAATGGGAGCCTCAGCTGACCCTGGATGAGGTCCGTCACCGCCAGCAGGTGCTGCGTGAGTCGATGCCGCGCAAGGGCGTCGAGCTGCACTGGCACGATGCCGAGGTGTCGTTCGTGGAAGGTGCACTCGCGCGCGGCGGTCGTGAACTGTCACCGGTGATCGAGCACGCGTGGCGGGCCGGCGGCGGCTTCGACGCCTGGACGGAGCGATTCTCCCTGCGAAGGTGGCTCGAGGCGTTCGAGGCGGCCGGCATCGACCCGGTTGCTCTTGGGTCCAGCCCTCGCGTGGTTGGCGCGCCACTTCCGTGGAGCCACATCTCGACGGGTGTGAGCGAGGACTACCTCGCGCTCGAACGCGAACGTGCGCTTGCAGGGACGCCGACGACCGACTGCACGTTCGACGGGTGTACCGACTGCGGCGCCTGTCCGGAACTCGGCGTGGATGTCATCCTGGCGGGTGGTTCCCGTGGCTGACGCGACGTTCCGGTTGAGGGTCACGTACGGCAAGACCGGGCGCCTCCGCTTCCTCAGCCACCTCGAGGTGGCGCACTCCTGCGAGAGGGCGGTGCGTCGCACGGGGCTGGAGTATGCTGTGACGCAGGGGTTCAACCCGCGTATGAAGATCGCTTTCGGTCCGGCGTTGCCGGTCGGGAGCGCCGGGCTCGCCGAGAGCTACGACCTGTGGCTGCGAAGGCTCGTCCCGGCGGCGGAAACGCTCGAGATGCTGCGCGCCGCGACCCCTGTCGGCCTCGCACCGGTCGAAGCGCGGTATGTCGGCGACAAAGAACCGTCGCTCACAGCCGCGATGACGCTGGGTGAGTACGAGGTCTCTGTGGAAGACCCGGACATGGGTCCGGGAAGGTTGGCGGAGGCAGTCGCCGACGTGGTCGGGTCGGGGAGCTTCGCGATCGAGCATAAGGGTGCGTTGAAGGTTTATGACCTCGCAATCTGCCTCCCCGAAGGGGCGCAGGTGAGCGAGGAGCCCGGCCGGGGGACCGTTCGCATGGTGATACACATGGGAGCATGGGGTTCGCTTCGGCCGGAGGCCCTTGTCCGCGAGGCACTTGGACGCATGGATGCGAACGCGGCATCCGTGGCCGTCACGCGCGTCCTTCTCCGCCCGGAGGAGGGGTAGGCTCTGCAGGCGCGTCCTGCGGACGGCCTCTCTTGAG
Organism: Coriobacteriia bacterium; assembly: GCA_025361445.1. Lineage (GTDB taxonomy): Bacteria > Actinomycetota > Coriobacteriia > Anaerosomatales > PALSA-660 > PALSA-660. The sequence continues at coordinate 18,106 of JANYLP010000091.1, read as the reverse complement.
GGAGAAGGTATGGCCGAGTTCGTGCGGGAGATGATGATCTCCCACGACAGCTCCGAGACCCGGGTCGCCGTGGTCGAGGATGGGGTGCTCGTCGAGTTCTACTTGGAGCGCGCCAAGCGCTCCGTGGTCGGCAACATCTACCTGGCGCGCGTTCGCGATGTGCTGCCGGGCATGCAGGCGTCCTTCGTGGACATCGGCCTTGAGAAGAACGCGTTCCTGTATATCGACGAGGTCGTCGACGGCGACGGCTCGGTGGATGTGCCACGTCGTGAGATCTCGCAGCTTCTGACGGCCGGGCAGCAGGTGGTCGTGCAGGTCCTCAAGGACCCCATGGGAACCAAGGGCGCGCGCGTGACGACCGACGTTACCCTCCCCGGACGATTCCTCGTGCTGATGCCCTTCTCGGAGTTCGTCGGGATATCCCGGAAGCTGCCCGACTCAGAGCGCGAGCGCCTTCACGCGCTGATCACGGAGGCGGCGCCTCCCGGTATCGGCCTGATCGTGCGCACCGCGGCCGCCGGAGCCAGCGACAAGGACCTCCTCGCGGATCTCGAGTTCCTGCAGCGCCTGTGGAAGCGGGTTCAGCACCAGGCCGGAGAGGCGCTCGCTCCCGAGGTCATCTACACCGAGATGGACCTCGCACTCCGCTTCACGCGCGACGTGTTCGGTGAGGACTTCCGGCGCCTTGTCGTCGACGACCGCGCCACCTTCGATAAGCTCGTCTCGTTCTTGAAGAAGACCTCTCCGCACCTCGTCAAGCGCGTGTCGCTCTATCGGGAGAAGATCCCGCTCTTCGATGCCGTTGGTGTGGACGCGCAGATCGACGCCGTGTTGGAGCGTACCGTCAGGCTCCCGTCCGGCGGCTACATCGCCATCGATCAGACCGAGGCTCTTACGGCTATCGACGTCAACACGGGCTCGTTCACCGGGCGTCGCAGCCTGGAGGACACCATCGTCAAGACCAACCTGGAGGCGGCGGACGAAGTGGTCCGCCAACTCCGGTTGCGCGATATCGGCGGCATCATCGTGATCGACTTCATCGACATGGAGGATCCCGCGCACCGCCTGCAGCTCCAACAGCGTCTTGCCGACGCGCTCGACCGCGACCGCACGAAGACCAGGGCGAGCGAGATCTCCCGCCTCGGGCTCGTGGAGATGACCCGCAAGAACGTCACCGACGGGCTGTACACCGTCCTGACCGACCCGTGCCCGACGTGTCACGGGCAGGGGAGGGTTCTGTCGGAAGCGACCCGCCGGATCATGGTGGAGCGCAGGATGCGGGAGACGCTTCTCGCCGGCCGCAGCGCCGCGTACCTCTTCGGCATAGCGCCTGAGACGCTCGCGATCGTGAACCAGCCCGGGCGCAACGTGCTGGCGGCCCTTCGCGCCGAGACCCACAAGCAAGTCGCGATGGTCGGCGATCCGGACTGTGGACCCGCAGAAGTCAGGGTGCTCATCGAGGGCAAAGCTGGTTCCATCGAGCGCGCTTTGCGGTAGAGTGCCGTAGGACACACCCGGAGGCGTAGTGCGGGGTTTGCGCACGTCCGACCCTGTGCTAACATACCTCCTCGCGCAATCAACCGAGCAGTAAGGCGAACCTGACATGTATGCAGTGGTCAAGACCGGCGGCAAGCAGCTGAAGGTCGTAGTGGGCGAGACGGTCTCCGTCGAACTCCTCGACGCAGCGCCCGGTGCCGTCGTCACCCTGCCTGCCCTGGCGGTCAACGACGGCGAGAACATGCTCGTCGGAGACGATGCAGCCAAGGCCACCGTGACCGCCGAGGTACTCGGCCACGGCAAGGCTGACAAAGTGATGATCTTCAAGCTCAAGAAGCGTAAGGGCTACAAGCGTACGCGTGGACATCGTCAGAATCTGACGCTCCTCAAGGTCACGGACATCGCCATCGCGGGTGCCAAGAAGGCAGCGAAGGCCGTGGACGAGTCCGTTGTCGAGAAGCCGGCCGTCAAGAAGGCCGCTGCCAAGAAGGACGAGGCCGCCGCGGAGCCGGCCGCCAAGAAGGTTGCTGCTCCCAAGGCTGAGACCGAGGCCAAGCCGGCTGCCAAGAAGCCTGCCGCCGCCAAGAAGCCTGCTGCTCCGAAGGCGGATGCCGCGGACACCAAGCCCGCAGCCGCCAAGAAGCCCGCTGTGAAGAAGACCACCAAGCCGGCTCCGTCGGCCGAGTAACGAGGCAGGTGTAGAGACATGGCACACAAGAAGGGCCTCGGCTCGACCCGCAACGGTCGCGACTCCAAGCCGAAGATGCTGGGCGTGAAGCGCTTCGCCGGTCAGGTCGTCCTCGGCGGGACGATCCTCGTCCGCCAGCGGGGCACAGCGATCCACCCCGGTGACAACGTCGGTCGTGGCGGCGATGACACGCTCTTCGCGATGAAGCCCGGTGTCGTCGAGTTCACGCACGGCAAGGTTCGCAAGGTGCACATCCGCCTGGCGGCAGCCGAGTAGACGCCGGACTGACGCATCGCAGTAGTGAAGTTCTCCTCCGAGCCCCCCGCCGCTACTCGCTGTGGGGGGTTCGCGTTAGTCTGAGTATCGGATGCCGCCCCGGTGGGCGGCGTGCACACAACATGAGATGACGTGGTCGTGATGTTCGTCGATGAGGCTCGGATCCACCTGACTGCTGGCGATGGCGGCGCGGGATGCTCTTCCTTCCGCCGGGAGAAGCACGTGCCCAAGGGCGGTCCGGACGGCGGGGATGGTGGCCGCGGCGGCGCCGTGGTGCTCGTCGCCGAGGTGCAGACCTCGACGCTGATCGACTACCAGTTCAAGAAGCACTTCAAGGCCACCCGCGGCACACACGGCAAGGGCAGCCGCATGGACGGCGCCGTCGGCGAGGACCTGGAGCTCACCGTGCCGCTCGGGACGGTCATCCGCGACGACGAGACGGGCCGCATCATCGCGGACCTCACGCACGCCGGTCAGAAGGCGGTAGTCGCGAGGGGAGGCCACGGCGGACGCGGCAACACCCACTTCGCGACGCCGACGCGTCGCGCCCCCGCCTTCGCCGAGCTGGGCGAACCCGGCGAGGAGCGGTGGATCACGCTTGAACTGAAACTGCTCGCCGACGCGGCGCTCGTCGGCTTCCCGAGTGTGGGCAAGTCCTCGCTGATCGCGCGTATGTCGGCGGCTCGTCCCAAGATCGCCGACTACCCCTTCACCACGCTCGTCCCGAACCTGGGTGTCGTGAAGGCAGGGGAGTACGACTACGTGGTGGCGGACGTTCCCGGACTCATCGAAGGCGCGAGCGAAGGTCTCGGTCTCGGGCACGCGTTCCTGAGGCACATCGAACGCACGGCCGTGATCCTGCACGTGATCGACCTGACCGGCGGCTACGACGAGCGCGACCCGATCGAGAGCATCGGCGCGATCGAGGCCGAGCTGTCCGCTCATGCGGAGGACCTTGCAGCGCGCCCGACGATCCTGATCGGCAACAAGATCGACATGGAGGGCGCGCGGGAAGCCTCGGCCGCCGTTGCCGCGTGGGCCGCCGAACGGGAGCGCGCGTACTTCCCGGTTTCGGCGGCGACCGGCGAAGGCATGGAGTCGATGATGCTCGCCGTCGGTGAGGTCGTGCGCAAGGCCCGCCTCACGATGGAGGTCAGTACGGCCCCGTATCAGGCGGTCTACGTCTACAGCCCGCCGGAAGACGAGGACCTCAGCGTCGAGATGACCGCTCCCGGCGAGTTCACCGTCCACGGCAAGCACGTCGAGCGCATGGTCGTGATGACGGACATGAACAACGACGAGTCGGTCGGCTTCCTGCAGCGGCGCCTCCGGCACGCGGGAGTCGAACCCGCTTTGCTTCGCGCCGGCGCCGTCGACGGGGATTCGATCACGATCGGTACGGTCAGCTTCGACTTCGACGCCGAAGGCGCGGACGAGGTATAGGACCGCGCAGTCGGCGGTCGGCCCCGCTGTCCGTTACCATTGCTGACACCACACCCGCTCGATGGGGAGAGTGTATGAGCCGCGCGAAGCGCATCGTCGTCAAGGTCGGCACGTCCACGCTCACGGGCGCAGACGGTCGGGTCGACCGCGCGTGGCTCGCCGACCTGGCACGCCAGACGGCAACGCTGCGTGAGAGTGGCGCGGACGTCGTCGTCGTGAGCTCGGGCGCGATCGCCGCAGGCGTCGAGGCACTGGGCCTCGACGCCCGCCCCGTGGAGCTCACCGGCCTGCAGGCGGCCGCCGCAGTGGGGCAGGTCCGTCTCATCGGCACCTACGACGAGGTGATGGCCGCGAAGGGGGTCCGTGTCGCCCAGGTGCTCCTCACCCGCCATGACACCGGTCATCGCCAGGCGTATCTGTTCGCGTGCCGTACGCTCGATCGTCTTCTCGAGATGCGGGTCGTCCCGGTCGTGAACGAGAACGACACGACCGCGGTCGACGAGATCCGTTTCGGAGACAACGACACGCTGGCGGCTCTGGTCGGCGTGATGGTCCATGCGGACCTTGTCGTGCTGCTGACGGACATCGAGGGACTCTACGACCACGATCCGGGCAGGGACGACGATGCGGTCCTTTTGGAACACATCGACGAGCTCACCGATGAAGTCGTGGCCGCGGCGGGCGGTTCCGGGAGCACCCACGGGACCGGCGGCATGGCCACCAAGCTCGATGCTGCCCGGATACTGATGAAGGCCGGCATCCCCATGGTCGTCTGCGACGGCCGGCGTCCGGATGTGCTGATCGATGCGTTCGCGGGCGAGCCCGTCGGCACGTACTTCGCAGGCGGTGAGGGCGAGGCGGACGCACGGAAGCTGTGGATCGCGTTCGCGCGGCACCCGAAGGGCACGGTCGTGGTCGATGCGGGCGCGCGCGAGGCGCTATGCTTGCGCGGAACGAGCCTGCTGCCCGCGGGAGTGCTCAGCGTTGAAGGCCGGTTCGCCGCCGGCGACCCGGTCTCAGTGGTAGACGAGGCCGGCGCGGAGCTTGCACGCGGACTCGCCGACGTCTCTTCCGCTGACCTCGAGCGGATCAAGGGGCTGAGGTCGGATCGCATCGCGCAACTCGATCCCGCACTCGCCGGGCGCGAGGTCGTCCACCGGGACAGACTCGTCATCCTGTGAGCGCACTCCCTGCAGGGAGCCGAACGATCGGAAGCCAGGCCATGTCGGAAGTCAGACAGCTCGCTCTGAACGCTCGTGAGGCGTCGCTGGCGCTCGCGCGGAGTTCAAGCGCGGTGCGTGACCGGGCCTTGCTCGCCATGGCCGCTGCGCTGCTGGAGCGCGCGGATCTCATCCTCGCCGCGAACCTGCTCGACATGGAGGCGGCGCGCGGTGCCGGAACGCCCGGCCCGCTCCTCGACCGCCTGATGCTCGATGCCGGGCGGATCGCCGGGATCGCTTCCGCGATTGTCGCGCTCGCGCGCGAGGCGGACCCGATCGGTGAGGTCGTCTCGGGCCACCGCATGCCGAACGGCATCTGGCTTTCTCAGGTCCGCGTCCCTCTCGGCGTCGTCGCGATGATCTACGAGGCGCGCCCGAATGTGACGGCGGACGCAGCGGCCCTTTCGATCAAGACGGCGAACGCCGTCATCCTGCGAGGGGGCTCGCTCGCCGTACGCAGCTGCATGGCGATAGCCGAGGTTCTCGCGGACGCCATCGCCTCCGTCGGCCTGCCGCGCGAGGCGATCCAGTACATCGCATCGACCGACCGGGCCGCTACCGACCAGCTCATGTCGCTCCACGGGCTGATCGACGTCCTGATCCCGCGTGGCGGAGCAGGGCTCATCCGCTCCGTCGTCGCCAACTCCAAGGTGCCGGTCATCGAGACCGGCGTGGGCAACTGCCACATCTACGTGCACAGCGACGCGGATCTCTCGATGGCGCTTCCCATCATCATCAACGCGAAGTGTCAGCGCCCGGGCGTATGCAACGCGGCGGAGTCCCTGCTGGTGGATGACGCGATCGCGGGCGCGGCGCTTCCGTCGATCGTACGGGCGCTTGCGGACGCCGGCGTGGAACTCGTGGGAGATGCGCGCTCGATGGCGCTGGGCGGCGGTTCCGTCGCGGTCGCAACGGATGACGACTGGGGCACCGAGTACCTCGACATGAAGATGTCGATCAAGGTCGTCTCCGGGCTCGACGAAGCGATCTCGCACATCAACACGTACGGGACGAAGCACTCCGAAGCGATCATCACCGGTGACTACGAGGCCGCGAAGCGCTTCACCGATGAGGTGGACGCCGCCGCGGTGTACGTGAATGCTTCCACGCGCTTCACGGACGGCGCCGAGTTCGGCCTCGGGGCCGAGATCGGCATCTCCACCCAGAAACTGCACGCGCGGGGCCCTATGGGCCTTGTGGCGCTCACATCGACCAAGTTCATCGGCATGGGCAGCGGGCAGGTGCGCTAAGTGAGGAAGACCCCTCGCATCGGCATCATGGGCGGGACCTTCGACCCCGTGCATTTCGGCCATCTCGTCACGGCCGAGGAGGCGCTCGTACAGTTCAACCTGGACAAGGTCGTGTTCATGCCCACGGGGCGCCCGGTCCGCAAGACGCACCGCCACGTGTCCTCTGCCGAAGACCGGTACCTCATGACGGTGATCGCTACGGCGTCGAATCCGGACTTCGAAGTGTCGCGCCTTGAGATCGACAGGCCCGGGGACACCTACACGGTCGACACGATGCTCCAGCTGCGCGAGATCTACGGGCCGCGCAGCGAGCTGTTCTTCATCTCCGGGGCGGACGCCGTACGCGAGATCCTCACCTGGAAGGACGCGGGACGCTTCGCGGAGTTGTGCACGTTCATCGCCGCAACACGCCCCGGGTTCGACGCTGATCTGGACTCCCTCGAGCCGGTACAGGGTGCGGTCGCTCCGCATCTCGAGGCGATGGAGGTCCCTGCACTCGCGATCTCATCGAGCGACATCCGCTCCCGCGTCTCCGGACGTCGTCCCGTTCGGTACTTGCTGCCTGAGGCGGTCGCCGCCTACATCGAGAAGAACGGTCTGTACCGTGAACCGGTCGTCTGACCTCCTTGCGCCGGGGCGCGCACTCATCGCCTCGTACCTCGATGCCGGATCGGTCGCGCACTCGGAGCGCGTCGCCGTCACTGCGGGCAGACTCGCGCGCCGCTTCGGTGTGAATGAGGCCGACGCGGAGCTGGCGGGCCTTCTCCATGATTACGCGCGCGACACGAGCGGTGAGGTCCTCGTCGAGATGGCGGACGAGGCGGGTATCCCGGTCTCGCCCTTCGAACGTGAGCACTCTCACCTCCTTCACGCGCGCATGGGCGCCGTGCTCGTGAGACGCGACCTGCCGGGTGTGGGGGAGTCGGTGCTTTCGGCGATCGAGGTCCACACGGTCGGCGCACTTCCGATGTCGGACCTCGACCGTGTCGTGTACCTGGCGGACATGATCGAACCGGCGCGCGACTATCCCGGTGTGGAACAGTTGCGCCGCGCGTGCGAGGCCGGACCGCTTGCCGAGTGTTTCCGCCTCGGGTACGGGCGTTCCGTGCGGTATGTCCTGGACCGCGGCCTCCCGCTGCATCCGATCTCCACGGCAGTGGGCGCTGCGATCGAGCGCGAGACTGGCCGTGCTCTCTTCGACCCTGCGGCGGTGGCGTGATGGCATGGTGGTCCCGAGACAAGCGCGTGCGGCGAAAGATCGCCGTCGACGAGCCGGAAGTCGCTTTCGACCCGTCCGGCCCCGAACCGTTCGTGCCGCCTCAGGTCGAGGCGCTCTTCGATGCCGATGACTACGGCGGCGATTTCACGCCGCAGCCTGAGCCGGAGCCGGAGCCCGAGCCGGCATTCGTGCCCGAGCCGGCATTTGTGCCCGAGCCGCCGTCGGAAGACGACGCCGAAACGTCCGAGCTGTCTGCACCGCTGATTCGGACTCACGCGCGGCGACGCGCGCATGGCCGGTTGACGCGTATACGTTCCACGCGGGAGCCTACGGAGTCGGGCCCGGACGAGCACCCCATCGATGCTGAGGGGGCCGTTGCGGAGGTCGCTGGGCCCCCCGGTTCGCGCTCCAAGCGCGCGCTGCCGAAGGCGACGGTACTTGGAAAGCGCCTCCTTGCAGGCGTACTCATCGTCATCGTTGCCTGTGGTGCGGTCCTCGGTATCGTGCTGGGCATCAACTGGCTGGCCCGGCCCCGTCCCGCCACATCGACAACTGTCTCCCCGTTGCCGGACCAAGACAATCTGCTCGTGATCGGCGTGAGTGACGGCGTCGTGGTAGGCTTCGTCGCTCTCAAGGCCGAGCGCGCGACGAACAAGGTACTCGGTATCGCGATCCCGGACGGCGCTTTCGTCGAAGTTCCGGGACAGGGCTTCGAGCGAGTCGGTGCCAGCTACCTTCTCGGACCGCAGGTCAGTGAAGACGCGATCTCGAACTTCTTCGGGGTCCCGTTCCGAAAGCATGTCGTCGTCGATGGAGCGTCGTACCAGACTCTCTTGCGGAGCCAGGATGTCAGCGGCCTGCTGGCCTCAGTGACTGCCACGGATCTCACGGCAGATGAACTCGCCGCGTTCGCGTCGTACTTCGCGAAGGTCGGGGCGAAGGATGTGTGGATCGTCCCTCTTCCGGTGAAGCCCGTCGCCGTCGGAGACCAGCGCTACTTCGAACCGCAGAAGAAGGAGATCGCGGATCTACTTCTGAAGTGGTGGGGCGTGCAGCCCGGTCAGACGCAGGCGACTCCCAGGGTGATCGTCTACAACGGTGTCGGTACCTCGGGACTCGCTGGTGTGGCGGCCCAACAGCTGATCCGTTCCGGATTCCGGATCGTTGACAGCGGCAACGCCGGCAACTTCGAATATCAGACCACGGAGATCCATCTGTTCCACGGGACCCAGGCCGAGGCGGAAGCAGTGCGAACCGCGCTGGGGGTCGGGCGGATAGTGGTGGAATCGGTCGCGCAGGACCTGACGGACATGATCGTGATCATCGGCGCCGACTACCGGCCGCCCGCACGCGACAGCTCGACGATACCGACTGAAGGAGTTCAGTGAGCTTTTCAAGCCACGCCGACATCGAGGCCCTCGTCCGCATCGCAGCGAACGCTGCCGCGGAGAAGAAGGCCACCGACGTCATGGCGCTCTACGTCTCGGAGACGCTCGTCGTCACCGACTACTTCCTCATCGCCTCAGGTTCGAGCGATCGGCAGGTGCACGCCGTCGCGGACTCGATCGAAGACGCTTTGCGCGATGCCGGTGCGAAGCCGATCGGCCGTGAAGGGGAGCGGGAGATGAAGTGGGTGCTCCTCGACTACGGTGACTTCGTGGTCCATGTTTTCCAGGCCGCCGAGCGCGAGTTCTACCGCCTCGAGAAGCTGTGGAGCGACGCTCCTCGTCTCGAACTCCCCAAGGAAGTAGTGAACGCCACGGAAGAGGCCCCGGTGGAGTCGGCGTGACCGACGGGACTCGCCGCCTGCTCCTGACGGCGGCGCTCGTCGGGGTCTCGGCCGTATGGGGCTCGACCTTCGTCATGGTCCGGGACGCGGTCGCGGACTACCCGGTCTTCTCGTTCCTCGCATGGCGCTTCGCCATCGCCACCGTGGCATTCGCGGTCATCTTCCCGAAGACGTTCGCTCGGATGAATCTGCGCACCCTCGCGACCGGCGTGATCGCCGGGCTGCTGCTGACCGGCGGGTACGTCTTCCAGACTTTCGGCCTGGCGCCCGGGATGACCTCTCCGGGTCGCGCGGCGTTCATCACCGGCATGTTCGTCGTGATCACGCCGTTCCTGCAGGCGACGATACTGCGCCGGATGCCGCGCTGGACCGCGTGGGTGGGCGTGATGTCCGCGGTGGCCGGGCTGTGGTTGCTCTCGGGCGCCGGCATCGGTGGGACGTGGAATCTCGGCGATACGCTTGTCCTGCTGTGCGCCGTCGTCTACTCGGGGCACATCATCGTTCTGGGTTCCATGGGGCGCGGGCACGACACGCTGCCGCTCGCCTTCGTGCAGCTCGCGACCGTGACGATAGTCTGCGCGGCCCTCGGGCTCGCGACCGAGCACGCCGCGATTCCAGCCTCCGGAGGGCTGTGGATCGCGCTCGTGGTCACAGGAGTGTTCGCCTCGGCGATCGCGTTCGCGGTCCAGACGCACGCCCAGAAGCATCTGTCGCCGACGCGAACGGCACTCATTCTCATCTGCGAGCCGGCGTTCGGCGGTCTGTACGCTTGGCTGTTCGCGGGGGAGGGGCTTGGCACCGCCGGGATCATCGGCGCCGCGCTGATACTTGCCGGCATGGCCGCGAGCGACGTGCTCGGGGCCTTTGTGGCACGGCGCGGCGAGCACGAGGTTCTGGAGATCGCGCTCGAGGGACCTCCGGGTAGCCTGCTCGAGCGGGACGAGGTGCAGGTCGTTCAGTCGTGACTGGAAACGCCCCGGCCACGACGCCCGGTTGACCCTCCCGCACCCCCTCCGTATACTGTCCCTCGCGCCCGAACCGGGCCACCCAGAAGTGGGGCCATAGCTCAGCTGGGAGAGCGCTTGGCTGGCAGCCAAGAGGTCAGGGGTTCGATCCCCCTTGGCTCCACCACAGATATCCCGTAGGGCCCATCGTGAACACGGTGGGCCCTACCTGTAGAATCCGCACAAAGGCGTCGGTCAGGGAATGCGGGGGGGGTCACCGAATGCCGGATTGTGCGAAGTGCGGCGCCCACTATGACGAGAGGTTCGACGGATGCCCGCTGTGCGCCAACGCCGTCGCCGGTGGGGGTTCACCGCGGAACGTGTACCTCCCCGACATCTCCACGCCGTTCGGGTACGGAGGCGCGCTTCTCCTCGTTGTGGGTACCCTGCTGCCGGCCTTGAAGTTGTCCGCAATCGTCTTCAACGCCGAGTTCAGCCTGCTCGGCGGTGGTCCGGGCTTCGAAGCGATACGGGCCTCGGCGAACTCACCCATCCAGAACTTCCAGATACTCGGAGTCGTCCTCGTGGCGTTCGCGATCGGAACGGTCGCGCTCATGCTGATCAAGATGCGGTTCGGCCTGTGGGCCACGGGTGCGCTCGCGCTGGCTGTCACGGCGTACGGCTACCTGACGCTGAACTCGAAGATCGCTGAGCTCATCGTGTCGACAGGGGCCGACCCTCGCGCCCTCTCCGGCATGATCCAGCCCGGTTCCGGCTGGATCGCGCTTACTGCCGGGTCGTTGCTGATTCTTGCTTCCGCGTTCACAAGCATGCTGAACGGACGGTAGCGCTTCCGCCTTTTCCAGTGACGGAACGGTACGGTGTGCTGACACAGCGGCTTCATGGGCGCAGGCGTAGAATGACACCCCGGGGAGAGTCAGGCATCTCGAGACGGGGGTCATAATGGCATTCTGCGCGAAGTGCGGTACCGACTACGACGAGGCGACCGGTGGATGTCCGCAGTGCGCGGGTGCTGCTCCGCCCGTTCCGATCGCCCCTTACGGATCGCCGGCCCCGGCCGCACCGGTGACATTCACCATGCCCACCGACAAGCCGTCTCTCATGGCGTACGGAGGAGCGGCACTGCTCCTTGTGGGGACGTTCCTGCCTGCGCTGAAGCTGTCGACCGGCGCGCTCGGCGGACTGGCGGCCAGCGTCAACGTCGAGTACAGCCTTCTTGGCGGCGGCCCGGGCGCCGAGCTGATGGCGAAGTCAGCCGATTCACCCACGGGGATGTTCGTCGTCCTCGGCGTGCTGTTCGCCGCCCTTGCGGTGGCCACGGCCTTCCTCGTCCTCCGGAAGATGTGGCAGCCTCTATTCGCCAGCGGTGGGATCGCCCTCGTCGTTGTCGCGTACGGCTTCTTCACGCTCACGTCGAAGATCGGTGAGGCTGTGAAGGCCGCCGGCGCCTATGGCAAGCAGGTCTCGGACATGATCCAGCCGGGTTGGGGTTGGGCCGCGCTCCTCGTGGGTGCCGGGCTGATCCTCGCGGCTGCCGTCATGAAGCAGCAGGAATCGCGCTAGTCCTTCGTCGGGAGGGTGTACCGGCGGGTCGGTCCTTCGGGGCCGGCCCGCCGTCTCACATCGGTGCCCGTTCGGCCCCTGCGAACGACTGCGACACTGCAGGTCCACAACCAACGGTGTATCGTTTCCCACGCGACACGGCGTGGGGCGTCGGAGAACGCCTCCGGCGCTTCGCTCATTGCCCGTCCGGCCGAGCCTGTGGGGAGAGACCACCACGCACCGGCACCGCACCCAGCGTTCCATCGCCATCGTGGTTGCGGCCGCGCTGCTTCTGTGTGCCGTCCCCGTGAGCGCCGGTGCGACCTCGAGCGCTGCGCTCCGCAAGTCGCTGGCCGCGAAGCGCGCGCTCGCCGTGAAGGCGGAAGCGCAACTTGCCCAGGTGCGCGATCAGGTCACGGCGGCGCTTGCCGAGCAGGCTGATGCGGATGCCGCCATGGAGATCGCCCGACAGGAACTCGACCGGACGACGACACGGATCGAGATGCTCGGCGGGGAGATCGATGCGCGCCAGGCGGCCCTCGATGAGCGCGCCGTCGCCATGTACACGGGTGGCGGGATCGACGTGCTCACAGCCATCCTGACCGCCAGCAGCTTCGGCGACCTGTTCTCCCGCATCGACCTGTTCTCCTACATCCAGGACTCGGACGCCGAACTCGTCGCCGGCCTGACGACGTCGCGCACCGAGAGCGAATCACTCCAGCAGACCCAGGCGCTGCGCGAGGCGGAGATGATCTCTCTGCGCCAGCGGGCCGACGCCCGCGCTGAGACGGTGAAGTTGGCGGCTGCCGCTCAACAGCGGCTGACCGCCTCGCTCAGTGCGGACGTGAAGAAGCTCGTCAAGCAGGAGGAGGACGCGCGCGCCGCCGAGGCGATCGCCGCGGCGGGCGGGGATGGCGAGATTCCTCCGTTGCCGTACAACCCCAACACGATCATCTCGGAAGCCGTCTTCGGTGATTCCGCCTCGATGAGCGTCGCGCAGATACAGGCGTTTCTCCAGACGCAGGGGAGTGCGCTTCGGGACTACCGGGGCTCGAACCATTCGGGCGTCAACAGCAGCGCCGCCGAGATGATCGCCGAGGCCGCCGGTGCATGGGAGGTCAACCCGCGGGTCATCTTGGTGACCCTGCAAAAGGAGCAGTCGCTCATCTCCCGGGGGTCACCGAGCCAGTACGCGCTCGACTGGGCGATGGGCTGCGGCAAGATGGACGGAAGCACACTGTCGCAGTACCAGGGCTTCGGCAACCAGATATGGGGCGGTGCACGCGCACTGCACAGGAACCGCTCGTCGTGGCGTTCCGGAATCTCGCTGACGATCGACGGCGCGGCGGTCTATCCGAGCAATGCCGCCACTCTGACCCTCTACCGCTACACACCGCACTTCCACGGGAACACGTCGTTCTGGCGTCTGTACTGGCACTACTTCGGCGACCCGGCGCGATAGCGCGGGTACCCGCAGGAAATCGAAGGAGCCCCGGATGAGTCGGGGCTCCTTGCGTTGTAGCCTGCAGCGCTTGTGAGATTACGCCAGGCGGATGAGCGGGAAGAGCGGAAGGTAGAACAGGAATCCGATGAAAGCCATCATCATCAGGTAGATGAACGCCGGAACGAAAAGCAGCCCGATCCACCACCGCCGGGCCAATCGGTACAGCAGCCAGAAGGTGGCTATGTCGATGATCGCCAGCACCGGACCCGCCAGCCAGCCCAGTGCGAGCAGCATCGCGGTCGGCATCGGCAGCGACTCCGCTTTGAAGATCGCGGCGAGATAGGGGAAGCCGAACGACCCGATCAGCAAATGACCGACGATGAACGGTGCGGCGACACCCATCGCTACGTACGCGACGATCCTAAACTGCCGCGCAGGGTCTGCAGGAGCGGGCTCCGCGTTCTCCATCGCGTTCTTGAACGCCGCGGGCTCGAGGATTGCTCCCTCTTCAGACATCGGGTTCCCTCCATCAGGTGGGTTGGTACGCTCACAACGATAACACCGCCTGACGTGAAGGCGCGTGGGTACCGCCACAAGTCGCCGAGCGCGATTCGCTATCATGCTGCGAACGAGGGTGAGTCCCACCCCACGCACCATCGAGCGCGAGGACTGATCCGTGACCAAGTACGATCCGCACGTCATAGAGACAAAGTGGCAGGAGTCGTGGGAGTCCGAAGGGCTCTACCACGTGTTCGAGGACCCCTCGCGTCCCAAGAAGTACGTGCTCGAGATGTTCCCGTACCCCTCGGGCGACATCCATATGGGCCACGTCCGCAACTACACCATCGGCGACGTGGTCGCGCGCCACGCCACGATGCTCGGCATGAACGTGCTCCATCCGATCGGATGGGATGCTTTCGGGTTGCCGGCGGAGAACGCTGCGATCAAGTCCAACTCGCACCCCGCGAAGTGGACCTACGCGAACATCGAGACCCAGGCTGCTTCCTTCAAGCGGATGGGATTCTCCTACGATTGGGACCGAACCGTACGCACGTGCGACCCCGAGTTCTACCGGTGGGGCCAGTGGATCTTCCTGAAGTTCTGGGAGCGCGGCCTCGTGGAACGGAAGTCGTCGCCGGTCAACTGGTGCCCGAGCTGCAAGACGGTGCTGGCCAACGAGCAGGTCGTCGGTGACGGCGTCTGCTGGCGCTGCAAGTCGACAGTGGAAAAGCGCGAGCTGGAACAGTGGTTCCTCAAGATCACCGAGTACGCGCAGGAGCTTCTGGACGACTTGGACACGCTGACCGGCTGGCCCGAGCGTGTCAAGGCGATGCAGGCGAACTGGATCGGTCGCAGCGAAGGCGCCGAGGTCGAGTTCACGCTCTGCGATGAAGCGGGGGAACCCTCCGACCGTCGCATCACCGTGTTCACGACTCGGCCGGACACGCTCTTCGGCTGCTCGTTCTTCCTGCTGGCCCCCGAGCACCCGCTCGTCGCCGAGCTGACCGCGGGCACCGAGTTCGACGAGAGTGTCCGCAGCATCGTGGACATGGCCGCCAAGGAGACGTCGGTCGAGCGCTCGGGCAGCGACCGCACCAAGCGCGGTGCCTTCACGGGCCGCTACGTCGTCAACCCGGTCAACGGCGAGAAGGTGCCGGTCTGGGTCGCGGACTACGTGCTCATGGAGTACGGGACCGGCGCTGTGATGGCTGTGCCCTCCGGCGACCAGCGTGACTTCGATTTTGCCCGCTTCTACGGGCTTCCGATCCCCCCGGTGGTGCTGTCCGAGGACGATCCGCTGCTCGCCGAGCTCGCGGGCGTGCGCGAGCGCGTGCGCGCGGACGTGACGTGGCCGGGCGCCTTCGATGCGGAGGGCGTGCTCGTGCAGTCGGGCGAGTTCACCGGCATGCGTGGCGGCAAGAAGTCCGAGGCGATGCACGCGGTGACCGCATGGCTGGCCGAGCGCGGGCTCGGTCGCGAGACGATCAACTTCCGGTTGCGCGACTGGCTGATCTCGCGGCAACGATACTGGGGAAACCCGATCCCGGCGGTCCACTGCCCCGCCTGCGGACTCGTACCGGTGCCGGAGGACCAGCTTCCGGTCGTACTGCCGATGGATGTCGACGTTACCAGGGGCGAGACGCTCGCCGACCACCCGGAGTTCTACGAGACGACCTGTCCGAGATGCGGGGGCGCGGCGCGTCGCGAGACCGACACGATGGACACGTTCACGTGCTCGTCCTGGTACTACCTTCGCTACTGCGACGCCACGAACGACGGCGCTCCGTTCGATCCCGCGAAGGCCGGGCACTGGATGCCGGTAGATCAGTACATCGGCGGGATAGAGCACGCGATCTTGCACCTCTTGTACTCGCGCTTCTACACGAAGGTGTTGCGCGATGTGGGCCTGTGCGACTTCGACGAGCCGTTCACCAACCTGCTGACGCAGGGCATGGTCAAACTCGACGGTGCCACGATGTCGAAGTCGAAGGGCAACGTCGTCGCGCCCGAGGACATGATCGCCCGCTACGGCGCAGATGCGCTGCGCGCCTACATCCTGTTCATGGCTCCGCCCGACAAGGATCTGGACTGGTCGTTCGACGGGCTCGAGGGCATGTGGCGTTTCCTCAATCGCGCATGGCGGGTCGTGGATGACATCTCGCAGATGTCGGCGTCAGCGCCGGGGGCGACAGCGGACGACGCGCCCGCGAAGGCACTGCGCCGGGCGACGGCGGCCTCGATCGCGAAGTGCGGTGCCGACGTCGAGCGTTTCCAGCTCAATACCGCCATCGCGGGCCTCATGGAGTACGTGAACGCCGTCTACGACTATCGGCGCGACGTACCCGAGGCCTCTCAGGATTCGACGCTGCTTCGCCGAGCGGCCTGCGATCTGACGCTGTTGCTGGCGCCGTTCACCCCCCACATGGCCGAGGAGCTCTGGCGGGTCGTTCTCTGCGAGCCGGGATCCGTGCATCGGCAGTCGTGGCCCACCTTCGACCCGGCGGTATTGTTCACCGATGAGCTCGAGCTGCCCGTCCAGGTCAACGGGAAGGTCCGCGACCGGGTGGTTGTAGCAGCCGACGCTTCCGAAGGTGCCATCATCGAGGCGGCTTTGGCGCTCCCGAATGTGATCGCGCACATTGCGGGGATGACCGTACGGAAGGTCGTGGTCGTGCCGGGCCGGCTGGTGAGCGTCGTCGTCGGCTAGCCTGGGCGCGCGGTCCGCTCGACTCCGTGCCCGGTCTGCTGCCGGTCGGGATCCGGTCGGCTCGTACGGGGATTGTGATACGTAGGCGCAGCCCTCCCAGCTTGCGCGACTGATCTGCACTGCGTCCGACGCCCCCTTCGTCCAAAGAGACACAAGGGGGCGTTGTCGTGCTGCGCGAACTCCGGGACTGGGTCGAGGAACTGGCGTGTCGCGTGGGAATGGACGGGCTGCCCTCCCTCGGTCGCCTTGCCAAACCGGTCGCGGCGGTGGGGTGCGCGGCGTTGGTCGCATGGGTCCTGTGGGGGTCGGCGTCGGGAGGCGTGGTCGCTCCCGTCGCTCCAGGAGCAGCGGCGGCCCAGACCAAGGGGCAACCCGATCCGGCTGCACCTGCTGTCGCTGCGACGGTCGCGGTACACGTCGTGGGAGAGGTGCGGCGACCCGGCGTGTACGAACTTCCCGGCGGCGCGCGCGTACGTGATGCCGTCGACGCGGCCGGAGGGCTTCTCGGCGGTGCCGAGCAGGCGGCGGTGAATCTTGCACGCGTGGTGGTCGACGGCGAGCAGATCGCCGTACCGAGGAAGGGCGATCTGCTCGCGGGCGCCGCGGGCTCGGGCGGCGCCGGAGCCCCGGGTACGGGGGCACCCGGGAAGGTCGATCTAAACACCGCGACCGCGGAACAGCTGGACACGCTGCCGGGCGTGGGGCCTTCTACGGCAGCCAAGATCGTTGCTGACCGCACGGCCAACGGTCCGTTCCGAACGGTCGACGACCTCATGCGCGTATCGGGAATCGGCCCCTCCAAGTTCGATGCGCTCAAAGACCTGGTCCGTGCGAACTGAAGTGATCGCTCGCGGCAGCGACACGCCCCGCTGGTGGAAATCCGAGGGGGCCGGTCGGCCTTCCATCTCTCCGCTTGTCTGGATCGCAGCCGCCACGTGGATGGCGTCGCGGACGGGTACGGAACTCGCGCTGTGGGGTTGGCGGACGGGGGAGCGCCTTCCGGTGGCGTTGGGATGCGCGGGCATAGCGCTTCTCGCGATAGCCGTCGGAGTGTGCAGGCGCGTGGTCCTGAAATGGCTCGCGCTGGCTGCGGCCTGTGCGCTGGCCGTGGCTCTCGCGCATGGCCTCTGGCTGGGGCAGACGGCGTCGGTGCTGGACGCTTCCGGGCCACGGGCTTGGAATGCGCTGGTCGTGTCAGACCCGCGCGCAACCATGTTCGGGATCGACGTCATGGCCCGGCTCGACGGTGTGGCAGGGAGTCCCGCGGTCAGGGTCTCCTGGCCCGAGGGCGCACCGCTACCCGCGTACGGGCAACGCGTGGTGCTCGACACGCGGCTAAGAGCGTCTCCGCGGGCGTTGGATGCATCCAGGTACGCCTTTCGAAGCGCCGAGATCTTGCGCGCGAGCCCGTGGCGGGTCAGCGTCGTCGGCTGGGCGGGATGGCCTGTAGGAGGCGTGTGGGCCTGGCGCGCATCTTCGATCGAAGCGCTGCGAGCGATCGGCGGCCGGGGCGCGCAGGCGCTGACCTCGATGCTGTTTGGCGCGCCCGCCGAGGGCGAGGGAGC
>JANYLP010000060.1 GCA_025361445.1 Coriobacteriia bacterium | reverse complement strand
CGTGCTGCGCGGTGTCGAGATCGACTCGCGTGACATCCTTCCGGGAATGGCGTTCTTCGCGCTGCCGGGGGAGCGGACCGACGGGCACGACCACATCGAGAGCGCCGCACGCTCCGGCGCCCGCGTGGCCGTGGTCGCCCGGTTCGATGAGTCGGTGTCCGTTCAGCTCGGCAGGCCCGGTGCGCCCGAGATGGCGGTCGTTCTCGTTCCCGACGTCGCCGACGCCCTTCGTGCGCTCGCGTCGCATCACCGGGGAACGCTCCGCTGCGCGGTGATCGGGATCACCGGTTCCACGGGCAAGACGAGCACGAAAGACTTCCTGGAAGCCGTCCTCGGGGCGGAGCGATCGGTGATCGCCACGCTCGGCAACCGCAACAACGACCTGGGTGTGCCGCTCACCATCCTGAGAGCCGGAGCACGGACCGATGTGCTGATCGTCGAGATGGGGATGCGGGGAGAAGGTCAGATCGCGCGACTGTGCGCGATCGCGCGGCCGACCCTCGGCATAGTCACCAACATCGGCCAGACGCACATGGAACTGCTCGGGTCGCAAGAAGCGATCGTGCGCTCGAAAGGGGAACTCGTCGAGTGCGTCCCCGCGGACGGACGCGTCTTCCTCAACGGTGACGACGTATGGTCGCGCGGCCTTGAGGCACGCGCATCGGCCGCCGTGACCTGGTACGGGATGGGAGAGTCGGTGGACGTGCGGGCGAGCGACGTGTCCGTCGACGACCTCGGGCGCCCGTCGTTCAGCTTGTCAGCCGGGAAGCAGGACGTCTGCGTTTCGCTGCCGGTCCCCGGCCGGCATCATGCTTACACCGCAGCAGCAGCCGCGGCTGCGGCCCTGCACATGGGGATCACACTCGAGGAGATCGCGGTCCGCCTCGGCGAGGTCGAGATCAGCGACATGCGTATGCAACTCTTCGTGGCGGCGAACGGCGTGACGGTCATCAACGACGCATACAACGCCAGCCCCGCATCCATGAGGGCCGCGATCACGACACTCGCGGACATACGCGCCCACGGTGCGCGCATCGCCGTGCTCGGCGACATGGCGGAGCTCGGCTCGCTCACCGAACTCGCGCACTTCAGGATCGGCGAGGATGTGGCGCGTTCGGGGATAGAGGCGCTCGTGACCGCCGGGCCGCGTGCCCAGCGGATCGCCGAGGGAGCGATCGCGGCCGGTATGCCGACCGGTGATGTCCGCCCCTGCGCCACCGTTGAGGAGGCCTCGGAGGTCCTCGACGATCTGCTCTGCGCCGGGGACACCGTCCTTGTCAAAGCCTCCCGCTCGATGGGTCTTGAGCGGATCGTTGAGAGGATCCTAGCAACAGATGCCTAGCCTCGGCGCCCTCATCCAGATCGACAAGTACCCGACCTACGGGCTCTTCGTCGTCATCGTCTTCGCCGTCGCTGCAGCAGTGCTCCTGCTCCCGTTGTGGATCAGGTTGGTCCGGTACCGCAACATCGGACAGCAGGTCAGGGCCGACGGCCCGCAAGGTCACCTCGTGAAGCAGGGGACGCCCACGATGGGCGGCGTGCTGATCATGCTCGTCGTGACGGGCGTGTTCCTCGCGATAGGACGCACCGACCCGCCGAGCATCCTCGCGCTCGGAGCCATGTTGGCGTGCGGCATCTTGGGCTTCATCGACGACTTCGCGAAGGTCGTGAAGGAGCGCTCACTGGGTCTGACGGCGCTGACGAAGATCGCCTGGCAAGTCGCGATCTCACTCGCCATCGGTCTCCTCGCGGTGAACTGGGCGGGCGTGTCGCCCAAGGTCGTCATGCCGCTCACTGGGCTGAACGCGGACCTCGGAGTCCTTGCCAGCAGCTTCGCAATCGGTGGACAGGTGATCCTCGTTCCGTGGCTCTACCTGCTGCTCATCTGCGTCATGGTCGTCGGCTTCAGCAACACGGTGAACCTCACCGACGGTCTTGATGGCCTTGCGGCCGGCACGGTGATGATCGTCATGTTCGCGTTCGCAGCCATCGCCTTTCGGCAGAACCACCTTCCGGTCGCGCTCGTAGGCGCTGCGGTTGCAGGCGCGTGTATCGGATTCCTGTGGTTCAACAGCTACCCGGCGGACATCTTCATGGGCGACACAGGTTCGCTCGGCCTCGGGGCCGTGATCGCCACCCTTGCCATCGTCACGAAGACCGAGCTGCTCTCTGTGCTCATCGGCGGGATCTACGTCATCGAGGGACTTTCGGTCATCCTGCAGGTCGCGTCGTTCAAGCTCACCGGCAGACGGATCTTCAAGATGGCGCCCATCCACCACCACTTCGAGATGAAGGGGTGGAGCGAGACCAAGATCATGGTGCGCTTCTGGATCGTGACCGCCGTATTCGCGGGCGCCGGCTTCGCCCTCTACTTCGTGTCGACCTTCAATGTTGGGCCCTGACATGAAGGAGCTCGAGGGACGCGTCGCGATACTCGGACTCGGCCGCTCCGGCGAGGCTGTCGTCGACTGGGCTCTCGACCGTCATGGGGCGGATCCTTCTGATGTCGTGGTCTTCGCGGAGCACGACACCCCGGCGCTCAGGATCGCGGCTGAGAGACTCGCGGAGCGGGGCGCCCGTTCGGTCATCGGCGCCTCGGACCTTGCCGGCGACACGTTCGACCTCGTGGTCGCCTCGCCCGGTATCGCGCCGCACCGGCCGCTGATGGTCGCCGCGCGCGCGTCCGGCGTGCCCGTGATCTCCGAACTCGAGCTCGCCTTCCGCGTGGCACGAGTCCCGATGATCGCGGTCACGGGGACCAACGGGAAGACCACCACCACCGCTCTCATCGCGCACCTGCTTGCCGAGGCGGGTATCGATGCGCGGGCGGCTGGCAACATCGGTCACCCCGCGCTTGCCGCGGCCCGCGAACTCTCCGGCGACGCAGTGATCGTCGCGGAGTGCTCTTCGTTCCAATTGGCTCTCACTGTCGACTTCCACCCGAGGGTTGCGGTTCTGCTCAATATAACGCCGGACCACATCGACTGGCACGGGTCGCTTGAGGCTTACACCGCAGACAAGGAACGGATCTTCGCCAATCAGACCGCCGGCGACGTCGCGATAGTGGACATCGACGATCCGGGCTCTGCCGCGGTCTCGGTTCGAGCAGCATCCCGCGGCGCATCGCTTGTGAGCGTCAGCACGGTCGAACCGGCCGATGCCCGCGTCGAGGCCGGAACCCTGGTCGTTGACGTTGGATCGGGCCCGCAGGTCCTTGTGCGCGTGGACGAGCTGCTCATCCGCGGGTCTCACAACGTCGCGAACGCTCTGGCCGCCGCCGCCGCCGCACTCGCGTTCGGCGCGAGCGTGGCGGCGGTACGGGAGGGGCTACGCACCTTCACAGCCATCGAGCACCGGCTCGAGCCGGTCGCGACCGTTGCGGGCGTCTCGTACGTCAACGATTCAAAAGCTACTAATCCTGACGCGGTCCTCAAGGCACTGACTGCGTTCGGCGAGCGACCACTGATCACGCTCCTCGGCGGCCGCAACAAGGGCAACGACTTCGACGAGCTCGCCCGGATGTGTGGGCAGCGCTGCCGGCTCTGTGTTCTCTATGGCGAGTCTCAGCCAGAACTTGAGGTTGCGTTCAGAAGGGCCGGAGCCCCGTTTGATCTTGCCTCGGGCATGCTCGGTGCGCTCGAAGCGGCGCGTGGGGTCGCACGTGCGGGCGACGTGGTCCTTCTCTCGCCCGCATGTGCCAGTTTCGACGAGTTCGCCGATTTCGAGGACCGGGGCCGCACGTTCACGGGCGCCGTCCGTGCCCTGCCGGGACCGACCACGTGACCGCACCCGCGACACGCCCCGCTCCGGGAGCGAAGTACCTGCTGCTCGCCATGACGATCTTCCTCGCGGTCGGCGGGCTGCTCATGGTCTTCTCCGCGTCCGCGTGGAACGACTTCAGCGCCACCGGGAACAGCTACGTGCACCTGACACGGCAGGCGATCTTCCTTGGGGTCGGACTTGTGGCTCTATTCGTGTGCTCCCGTATTCCCGTCAAATACATCCGGCCGATCGGCTGGTGGATGCTCATCGCGTCCGACATCGCCCTGATCCTCGTGCTTACGCCGCTCGGCGTCGGGAAGTGGGGGGCGGTGCGTGCGATCGACCTTGGATTCGCCACGCTGCAGCCCGCGGAGTTCGCAAAACTGGGTTGCGTGCTGGTATTCGCCGGGATCATGGCGGACCGTTCGCAGCGTCCGACCAGAGCGCTCCGCGACGACGTGATCGTGGGCTCGCTGGCGTTCGGCATCCCGTTCGTGTTGCTGATGGTGCAGCCGGATATGGGTATGGCGATGCTTCTCGCTTTCGCCGTGGTCCTCGTGCTCATTCTGGGTGGGCTCCCCGGCCGGTACATCGCAGCCACGCTCGCGGCGGGTGCGGTGGCCGTACCGGGCCTGGTCGCGGTCAATCCGCATGTTCGCCAGCGGATCGAGAGTTGGATCGTCAGCTTCGTCAACCCGGGTGCGGACATCCAGAGCGCGGGGTATCAGGCGTTGATGTCCCGCTACGCGTTCGCTTCAGGGGGCATCTTCGGAGTCGGTCTCGGCATGGCGCGCATGAAGGGCGGCAGCCTCCCGGCACCCGAGACGGACTTCATCTTCGCCATCATCGGCGAGGAGCTCGGACTGCTGGGCACCGCCGCCGTCGTGATCGCGTTCGGACTTCTGTGTTACGCCGGCGTACGTATAGCGATGTCGACGAAGGACCCCTACGCGCGTCTCGTGGCCGCCGGGCTGACGGCCATCATCGTGACGCAGGCGCTTATGAGCATGGCATCCGTCACGGGACTGATGCCGGTGGCGGGGGAGCCGCTCCCGTTCGTGAGCTACGGCGGCTCGTCTTTGGTCCTGAACCTGGCATGCGTGGGGCTCATACTCGCTGTGAGCAGGGACCCCGGCCGGGTGGTTCGCGCGCCGGGCAAGGCCAGAAGATGAGCGACGTTATGCCGGAAGGGATGCCGATGCGCGTGCTGGTCAGCGGCGGGGGAACGGCCGGCCACATCTACCCTGCGCTCGCAGTGGCCCGCGCGATCGAGGGGCGCGACGCCGACGAGGTCGCGTTCGTGGGCGCTGCCGACAACCTTGAACAGCGTCTGGCCGCTGAAGCCGGCCTGCGATTCATCCCCGTGCGCGCCAGCGGTTGGGACCGCGCGCGTCCTCTCACGCTCCTGACGGGCGCCGTCGCCACGATCGCCTCGCTCGTGCGCTGCATGCGTCTTTTGAGGCAGGAACGGACCGATGTGGTGATCGGCTTCGGCGGGTACGTCTCGATGCCGCTCGGTATCGCAGCGGTGATGTCGGGCGTTCCGCTCGTCATCCACGAGCAGAATGCGGTCCCGGGCGTGACGAATCGTCTGCTGGCACGATGGGCCCACCGTGTATGTCTGACGTACGGATCGTCTGCAACCTCGCTGCGCCATCCGGCGCGGACGCTCATCACCGGGAATCCGGTTCGCGAGTCGGTACTTCGCGCCGACGGTGTTCGGGGTCGCGCGCTGTTCGGGATCGAACCCGGGGCGACTGTGCTGTTGGTGTTCGGCGGCAGCCGTGGAGCGCGTCACCTGAACCAGGCGCTGGTAGGGCTCTATCCGACACTGTCGGGCATGAAGGGCCTGCGCGTTGTCCAGATCGCGGGCCCGAAGGAGGCGGACACTGTCAGGTCCGCGCTCCGCGAGCAGGCGGCGGATCTGCCGCGATGGTGGTCGGTAGAGCAGTACGTCGATGCGATGGGCGACCTCATGGCAGCGGCCGACCTGATCGTATGCCGCGCGGGTGCGACGACCCTGGCCGAGCTCTCCGTGATCGGGCGTGCTTCGGTCCTCGTACCGTATCCGTACGCCACCGACGACCACCAGACGCGCAACGCCGAGCCCTTCGTCCAGGCCGGTGCCGCCGAAGTGATCTCGGACACAGCGCTGGACGATCCGGAGTTCGGGGAGTTGGTGACGGGCCTGCTCTCGGATACGGCGCGACGCGCTATCATGGCGGCCGCCGCCCGCGCGCTTGGACACCCCAACGCCGCTGAGTTGGTCGCGGACGCAGCGCGGACGGCTGCGGGCGAGCGCCGGATGCGGAACCACAACGAGAGAGACGGACGATGAGCTCCGCTTACGCGCACTTCATAGGCATCGGCGGCGCGGGCATGAGCGGCCTCGCCCGCGTACTGCACGAACGAGGTCGCGTCGTGACCGGTTCGGATATGCGTCACTCGAGGTACGCGACGGCGCTGACGGACATGGGGGTGCCGGTCGCGATCGGGCACGACGCTGCCAATCTCGGTGACCCTGAGGTCGTGGTGATCTCCTCCGCGATCCCGGAAAGCAACCCCGAGCTCGCTCTCGCGCGCGAGCGAGGTCTCACCGTGTGGCCCCGCGCCCGGATGCTCGCGGCGCTGGCGGGTGACCAGCTCACGGTCGCTGTCGCAGGCACGCACGGCAAGACCTCCACGAGTTCGATGGCCGCCGCCGCGTTCATCGCGGCAGGGGCGGACCCGACCTTCCTGATAGGTGGAGAGCTGACGGGCCTCGGCGGCAACGCGCGTTGCGGATCGGGTCCCTACTACATCGTGGAAGCGGACGAGTCCGACGGGTCTCTGCTGCTGCTGGACCCCTTCTGCGCGATCATCACCAACGTGGAAGCGGACCACCTGGACCACTACGGATCCTTCGAAGAGATCGTGGAGACGTTCGAGGAATTCGCGGGACGGATCCGCACCGACGGAGTGGCGGTCCTGTGCGCGGACGACCCCGTCCTCCGAGGGCTCGCCGCACGCATCGAGCGTCGGGTCGTGACGTACGGGCGTGCCGATGACGCCGATGTTCGGCTGGCTTCGTTCGAGCCCATGTCCGCCGGGAGCATGTTCACCGTTGTGCTTCCGGACGGCCGCGAGGTCGCATGCTCGGTGGGTATCCCCGGCGAGCACATGGCGGTCAACGCGACCGCGATCATCGCGACTGCATGGGCGCTCGGCATCGACGTCGAGCGTGCGGCCGCGGGAATCGCAGCCTTCGCGGGGGTCAGGCGGAGGTTCGAGCAGATCGCCGAGGTCGGGGGCGTTCGGGTCGTGGATGACTACGCCCATCATCCGACCGAGGTGAAGGCGACTCTCGCAGCCGCCCGTGCGTCCACCGATGGCGCGGTGTGGGTCGTCTTCCAGCCGCACCGCTACACCCGCACAGCTGCGCTCGCTCGGGAGTTCGGTGAGGCGTTCGGCCAGGCGGATCGGGTCGTCCTCCTCGACGTATACAGCGCCGGTGAGGCTCCGGTACCCGGGGTCTCGGGCAAGACCGTCGTCGACGCGCTGCTGCGCTCGCACCCCCGCACGCGGCTCGCGTACTTCCCACACAGGTCGGCGACGGCTCCGTACGTGGCTGCGCGGACGCGCCCGGGCGATCTTGTGCTGACGATGGGTGCCGGCGACGTTACTACGATGGGTCCTGAGATCGTGCGAGCGCTCGCGGCACGCGAAGAGGCCGAAGGGAGTGCCGCATGAGCGTGGCAGATGCCCGTACGCGGCTGACCGCCCAACTCGTGGGAGAGGTGCGCCCCGCCGAGTCGATGGCGCGCCACACGACGTTCCGCATCGGCGGCCCTGCGGCCATGTACTGCGTTCTCGAGACAGTCCACGACCTGGCGCTCGCACTGCCGATCCTTGAGGAGGAGGGCGTCGAGTGGACGGTCGTCGGCAAGGGCAGCGACCTGCTCGTCTCGGATGAGGGTTATCCGGGAGCGATCCTCGTGCTCGGGCGCGAGTTCAAGCGTCACGCGGTCGAGGGCGGGCTTCTGCGGGCGGGAGCCGGGTGCGTACTCGCTCACCTCGTGCAAGAGGCGTTCAACCGTGGGCTTCTGGGCCTCGAATGGGCCGTGGGCATCCCCGGCACGATCGGCGGCGCGCTCGTCATGAACGCAGGGACCGGGGAGGGATGGATCGGGCAAGTGGTCGATACCGTGACTCTCTACGTGCCCGGAGAAGGATTCGTCCTCGTTCACGGGCGTGACGTCGCATGGGAGTATCGCCGCAGTGGCCTCGCGGGCAGGGGTATCATCCTCGAGGCATCAATGCGCGTCTCGGAGATCGACCCGTTGCGGATCCGCGCTCGCATGGAGCGGAGCCTGAAGGACCGCAAGGCGACGCAGCCGATCGGTCTGCCGAGTGCCGGAAGCGTTTTCATGAACCCGCCGGGTGGCTCAGCCGGGAAGTTGATCGAGAGTGTCGGCATGAAGGGCCTGCGCGAAGGCGGCGCACGCATCTCCCCGGTGCACGCGAACTTCATCGTGAACGAAGGCGGGGCGTCCGCCGCGGACGTGGTGCGACTGATCCGGGCCATCCAGGTCCGCGTGAAGTCGGAGACGGGCACGGACCTCAGACCGGAGATCAAGTTCCTTGGCCACTTCGAAGAAGCGTGAGAGTGTCTTCATCTCGACCGGGCAGCGGGATCGCGCGCGGGCGCAGCACGCTGCGGCCGAGTCCAGCAAGGGCGGCCGCTCTTCGCACGTAGGAAAGCCGAGAAGCGAGGCGCGAGCGGCGGCCGAGGCGCGCCGGGTTGAGCGCGAACGGCGGATCTCGGGTCAGCGCAGGGGGATGCAGCTTCGCATCGCGGCCGTCGTCGCGGCGGTCGTGCTCATCGTGGGCGCGTGCGCGTGGGTCTACAGCTCCGACCTCTTCCGGGTGACCAGTATCGAGGTCGACCCGACTACGCATCTCACGCGAGAGACCATCCTCGCGCTTGCGAAGGTCCCTGAGGGCGCGACCCTGCTCCGCTTTCCCGCGGATGAGGTGGCTTCGCGAATCTCAGCAGACCCCTGGGTCGCGTCCGTGGCGGTCTCCCGGGTGTTCCCCTCCGGCATGCGGATCCGAGTCACCGAACGAGTGCCCATAGCAGTCGTCGACGCGGGGGACGCGTTCATGCTCATCGATGGTCAGGGCATGGTGATCGCGACGGCGACCGTGGATGCGACGGCGTCGGTCCCGGTGATCAGCAGGGTTCCGGGACTCGATCTGAAGCCGGGCCGCCGGACCGTTTCGGAGCCACTTCTCAATGCGATCGCGATTCTTTCCGGGATCAGCCGTGAACTGGCGGCCATGGTCGTGGGCGTCGATGCTGAGAGCGTTGACGGAGCGGCGCTCCTGACCGCGAGCCGGGTCGAGATCGTGATCGGGCAGGCGGACGACAAAGAGAACCCGCTTGCGACAAAGGACAGCATCGCGCGTCGCATACTCGAGGAGCAGAAGGGAAAGGTGGTGGGCATCGACGTCCGTCTTGTCGACAGACCTACCTCCCACGGATTGGTCAAGTAGGGTCGGCAGGGGCGCACCGCGCACCATCGGGAGGATCCATGGGAAGTCAGCACGGACGCGCGGTACGGCCCCTCGTGGTCCTGGCCATCCTCTCGGGGATGCTCGCACTCACGGCCGCGGCCTATCCGCTTGGCGCCGAAGCGCTCTCGGTCCTGGTGCCGGCCGACGTGACGACCTCGGTCGACATCAGCGTCCGACTCCAGGCGGGGGAGGGCTCCGGAACCGTGACGCTTCTCCGCGGAAGCGACGTTGTGGGTCAGCAACCATCCGCAGAGGGCACCGCTCTCTTCGCCAACGTGTCGCTTGCGCCCGGGATGCACTCGCTCACAGCGCGGCTCGACGGTGCCGAGGGTGGGCAATGGCTGAGTCCCGCGGTATCCGTCTATTCGTGGGGCGCTCCGGCGCAACCCACATGGATCACTCCGGCGAAGGTCCGGGTGGTGAGCCCCGTCGCGCTGAGGGCTCAGGCCGGCGCCTCGACAGCCACCCTCACCCTTGAGGTCAACGGATCGGCCGTCAGAAGCATTGCGTGCGCTCCTGGTCAGATAGTCAGTCTTGGCTCGGCCCGGCTGGCCAAAGGAGCGAACATCCTCAGCGTCATCGCGACGAGTCGCACCGGAGCCACGAACTCGGTCAGCAGGTCGGTCATGCGCTACGAGTGGCCGTACTCGACGTGCATCGTGATCGACAAGAGTGACTATCGACTCTACTGGGTCTCTGGCCAGCAGCTCGTGGCGTCGTACAAGGTGGCGCACGGGCGCAACAATTGGACGCCGGTCGGGACGTGGAAGGTCCTCGCCAAGTACAAGACCGATCCGCACAGCGTGTACGGTCCCCGCAAGATGCGCATGTTCAAGCGGGTCGGAACCGCGGGACACTACCGGTACGTCTTCACGCGCTACGCCATCCACGGGACGAACAATCCCGCCAGCATCGGGCATCAGGCGAGCCACGGCTGCATTCGCATGTACAGCAGCGACGTCCTGAGACTTTGGCCGCAGGTTCCCCTCGGAACGTACGTGGTGACACGGCCCTAGGACCCGCGGGGGATGGGGATACCGCTTCGGACAAAGGCCGCTCCGCACGACGGGGGGCGGCCTTTGTCACTGCCTGAAAGTGGGGGGTTGCGCTGCAGGTAACCTTTATGCAAAGATTGAGTGTTCCAGCCATACAGTCAACCTCAACTAGAGCCTTATAGTGAAGAAGCCGAGTACAAAGCTCGGCAACGGGAGGAGAAGCGCAGATGCTCGAGACCGGTGCGAACTATCTGGCGGTCATCAAGGTCGTCGGAATCGGCGGCGGCGGCAGCAATGCCGTGAACCGCATGGTCGAAGCGGGCGTCAAGGGCGTCGAGTTCATCGCGGTGAACACGGATGCTCAGGCGCTTCTGATGTCGGATGCGGACTACAAGGTGCACATCGGCGTGGGGCTCACCAAGGGCCTCGGCGCCGGCGCGGACCCGGACGTCGGTCTTCAGGCGGCCGAGGAGTCACGTGCCGAGATCAAGGAGGCGCTCCAGGGCGCCGACATGGTCTTCATCACTGCAGGCGAGGGTGGCGGTACCGGGACCGGAGCTGCCCCTGTCATCGCCCAGATCGCCAAGGAAGAGATCGGCGCTCTGACCGTCGGTTGCGTGACGCGACCGTTCGCCTTCGAGGGTCGCAAGCGTGCCCAGCAGGCCGACGAGGGCATCAAGCGCCTCCGAGAGCATGTCGACACGCTCATCGTCATCCCGAACGACCGCCTCCTGCAGGTGGCCGAGAAGAAGACGTCCATCCTTGACGCCTTCCGCATCGCCGACGACGTGCTGCGTCAGGGCACCCAGGGAATCACGGACCTCATCACGGTCCCGGGCCTGATCAACCTCGACTTTGCCGACGTCCGCACGATCATGCAGGACGCCGGCTCGGCGCTTATGGGTATCGGCCTCGCCACCGGCGACAACCGTGCGCACGAGGCCGCGAAGGCCGCCATCTCAAGCCCGTTGCTGGAGTCCTCGATCGAGGGTGCGCAGGGCGTGCTGCTCTCGATCGCCGGCGGCAGCGACCTCGGGCTGTTCGAGGTCAACGAGGCCGCGGAGGTCGTGGCCGCTGCGGCTCACGCGGATGCGAACATCATCTTCGGTGCCGTCATCGACGATTCGATGCTGGATTCCATCCGCGTGACCGTGATCGCCACGGGCTTCGATCAGCGTCGCAAGCAGTCATCGCTCGCGCTGGACGAGGCCGAGGAGTCGGTCCTCCCGACGGCGGCATCGGTACCGACGTTCGAGCCGATCACGGCAGACGACGCGGACATCCCGGCCTTTCTGCGCCGGAAGTAGCACGACCGGCCACGCTCACGCAGCGCGGCCGACACGAACGGACGTCCGCCCGGAGGCTACCGGGTGACGGATACG
>JANYLP010000052.1 GCA_025361445.1 Coriobacteriia bacterium | reverse complement strand
CGACGGTCCGCTCCTCGATCGAGGCCGGCGTCGACCTGGTGTCGGTCTCGGGCGATAAGCTGCTCGGGGGACCGCAAGCCGGCATCCTCGCGGGCAAGAAGGCCGTTATCGACAACCTGAAGAAGCACCCGCTCGCCCGCGCATTGCGGCTCGACAAGATGACCCTCGCGGCGCTCGAGGCGACGCTGCGCCTCTACCTCGATCCCGTTCGCGCTCTGCGCGAGATCCCGACATTGCGCATGCTCACCGAGAGCTCCGAGAGCGTGAGCGTCCGCGCACATGCGCTCGTCGACAGCATCGTTGCGAACTCCGGCGACGCCTTCGCGGTCGCGGCGATGCCGGACGTGTCGCGCGCCGGCGGGGGAGCGCTGCCGCTCGCGGACATCCCGACCACGGTAGTGACTGTGTCTCCGCACGCCATGAGCGCTAACGATCTCGAGTCCGCGCTGCGCCTGGGCACGCCGACGATCGTCGCGCGCATCAAGGACGGCCGCGTCGTCCTCGATCCGCGCACGCTCGCCGACCACGAGTCGGAGCTGGTCGTCGTGCGACTCGCCGAGATCGCCTCGGGCGAGTAGCGGTCGCGATGTCCTCGCTCGTTCTCGGCACCGCCGGCCACATCGATCACGGCAAGTCGGCGCTCGTCAAAGCGCTCACCGGCACCGACCCTGATCGCCTTCCTGAAGAGAAGGAACGCGGGGTCACGATCGAGCTCGGCTTCGCGCAGCTCACGCTGCCGAGTGGTGCTGTGATGGGCGTCGTCGACGTCCCCGGCCACGAGCGGTTCGTACGCCAGATGGTGGCCGGCGCGACCGGCATCGACGTCGTCCTCCTCGTCGTCGCAGCGGACGATGGCGTCATGCCGCAGACGCGCGAGCACCTCGCGATCATCGATCTTCTCGGCATCCCGAAGGGTGTCGTGGCCATCACGAAGTCCGACCTGGCCGATGACGACTGGATCGGGCTCGTCCGCGACGACATCGAGCGTCTGCTCACGGGCACGAGCATCCAGGGCGCGCCGATCGTGTCGGTATCGGCTCGCACCGGCGCAGGTCTGCCCGACCTGCTCGCCGCGATCGACGCGGTGGCCCGCGAGGCGTCCGCGCGGCACGCCGATCTGCCGATGCGGCTCCCTGTGGACCGCGTGTTCACCATCGCCGGTGCCGGGACCGTCGTGACCGGCACGATGTGGTCCGGCACCGTGAAGCGCGAGGACGCCGTCGAGGTGCTTCCGTCAGGGCGCGCGGGCCGCGTGCGCGGCGTCCAGGTGCACTCCAACGCCGTCGAGTCGGCGACGGCCGGTATGCGCGTGGCCGTCAATATCGCCGGTATCGACCGCGACGAGATCGCCCGCGGCGATATCCTCGCCGCGCCGGGAAGCCTGCAGGTCACCGACCGTTTCGACGCGCTCTTTACCTACCTGCCGGGCAATGACAAGCCGTTCGAGAGTGGCGCGCGCGTGCACGTTCACCACGGCACCCGCGAGGTCCTCGGCCGCGTCCTGTTCATGGATGGCCGCGGGAGTCTGGAACCCGGCGGACGGGCATTGGCGCAGGTCCGTCTCGAGGAGCCGCTCGCTCCGCGCTACGACGACCGCTTCATCGTCCGCTCGTACTCGCCGGTGTTCACGATCGGCGGAGGAACGGTCCTCGATGTGCTCCCACCGCGTCGCACGAACCTACGCGAGAACGAACGCGAACTGCTCGATGCGCTGGCCTCACACGACCTTTCCGGCGCCACCACGGGTCTGCTCGCGTCGCGCGCCATCCCGATGACGTCCTCGGAGGCCGCAGCGGCACTCGGACTCCCGCGCGCCGGAGTCGCGGATGACCTCAACAAGGCCTCGCTCGAGCGCTTCAAAGTCGGCACGGACACGTACTACGTGACCGAGGAAGGCCTTGAGCGCCTGATCTCGGGCGCGATCGACGAGTTGCTTCGCTTCCACGAGGCGCACCCGCTCGCGACCGGCACGACCGCCGGCGCCATCAGGGATCGCGTGGACCGGCGGGTCGCGCCGCGGGTGTTCGACGCGGTTCTCGACATCGCAGCGCATCGCGGACTGATCCGCGTGACCGGTGGCGAAGTCCGTCACGCTCAGGCGGCCGCTTCCGCGCTCGCCGAGGAAGACGCGGCCCTCACATCGCTGACGCCGATCCTCGAGAT
The DNA here is from genome assembly GCA_025361445.1 of Coriobacteriia bacterium. Classification (GTDB taxonomy): domain Bacteria; phylum Actinomycetota; class Coriobacteriia; order Anaerosomatales; family PALSA-660; genus PALSA-660. Next base: position 25,659 of record JANYLP010000052.1, on the reverse strand, counting down.
GCAGGGGCTCTCGACCGCCACGGTCGCGGAGCTGGCCGACCTCGCCGGCGTCGACATCGGGGTCGCGCGCAAAGCCCTGACGAAGCTGGTATCGGCCGGCCAGGTCGTACGGCTCGGCCCCGACATGCACTTCTCGGCAAAGGCCGTGGCGGAGGCACGCGATCGCATCGTGTTCTACCTGACCGAGAACGGGACGATACTCGCCAAGGACGCGCGAGACATCCTCGGGGCCAGCCGGAAGTACGTGGTTCCGCTGCTCGAGTACTTCGACGCGCAGGGCCTCACCAAGCGCGAGGGAGACGCCCGGAAGTTGCGCGCGCGCTAATCCGGTTCCGCGATCCGCGGCAGCGTGACCGTGAAGGTCGCGCCGCCTTCGGCACGATTCGCGGCGGCGACGGTGCCACCGTGCATCTGCACGAGCCGCTTCGTGATCGCCAGGCCCAGCCCGGAACCGCCACTGTCGCCGGGTCGCGGCCCACTTGCCCGGTAGAAGCGGTCGAACACGCGGCCGAGGTCGTCGGCCTTGATCCCCGGGCCGTCGTTCGAAACCGTGATGCTGACCCGGTCCCTGCTGCCTGATGCCGCCAGCCACACGTGACCATGCGGTCCCGTGTGTGCGACGGCGTTGCCCACCAGATTGAGTAGCGCGCGGGTGAGCTGATCGGGATCGCCGTCGACCCAGAGGTCCGGCTCGCTCTCCCACAGGATCATGCGGTCGCCGAGCATCCGGCCCCGTGCCGCCGCTTCCTGCAGCATGCTCGAGATCTCGAGCGGCTGCGTGGCCGAGGCCGACCCGGCGTCGAGCCGCGCGAGCGCCAGCAGGTCGTCGACCAGTCGGCCCATCCGCGCGACCTCGTCCGCGACGATGACCAGTTCCTCGGCGCGGTCGGCTTCACCCATCCGGATGTCCTGAAGCAACTCGAGATGTCCCGAGACGATCGCGAGTGGGGTGCGCAGTTCGTGCGACGCGTCGGCGATGAACCGGTTCTGCTCGCCGAAAGCACCTTCGAGACGGTCGAGCATCTCGTTCATGGCGGCGACCATCCTGCCGGCCTCGTCGGCCGGGCCGTCGTAGTCGATGCGATCCATGAGCGATGACTGCGTGATGTGGGCGGCCGTTGCCGCGGCCCGCGTCAGCGGGCGCAGGCTCGCGCGCGCGGCAAGCACGGCGGCCACGGTCCCGATGCCGATGACGGGAACCGAGATCGCCAGGAGCGACAGCAGTACCTGCGTGCCCAGATCGCGCGTGGGTGCCGAAGGGAGTGCCGCCTCGAAGACCGCGAGCGTCACTCCGTCGGCGGAAGTGACGGGCACCGCGGCTGCCCGGTAGGTGACGCCCGAAAGGGTGAGATCGAGGAACTGGGCGTGTGCCGTCGGCGTCGCCAGCGCCGAGTTATTGCCCGGCGCGTTCTCCAGAAGCATCGCCGTGTTCGAGATGACCGCAGGAGTCCCGCTCGAGAAGTGGACGAGAAGGATCGGGTAGGTCCCCGAGAACGACTGAGCGCGCGCGCCCAGATACGAGCGGGTAGCGGCCCGCAGGTCGGAGTTGCCCGCGACGGTGGGCTGCAGCGCAGCCGAGAATGCTTCCGCCTCGCGCAGCAGTCCGCGATCGAGGTCCGCCGACAGTTGGCCGGCCACGCGCCAGTACGCGGCCAGGGAGAGTGCGGCCACGCCGACGGCCAGCACGACCGCGACGGCCACTGCCACACGAGTGCTCATCGAGAAGCGGTTACGCAGGGACACGGTATCCTGCGCCGCGCACTGTCTCGATGACCGAAGGAGCGCCGGGGAAGTCCAGCTTGCGGCGCAGGTACCCCACGTACACGTCCACCACGTTGCTTCCCGTATCGAAGTCGAAGCCCCAGACCGCGTCGAGGAGCTGCTGCCGCGTGAGCACCTGCCCGGGGTGCCGCATGAGGTACTCGAGCAGAGCGTACTCGCGCGACGGAAGGTCGACCGAGGTCACGCCACGCTTCGCGACGCGGGTCCGGGTGTCGAGTTCGAGTTCGCCGATCCGGAGGGAATGCGACACCACCTGGCCATGCCGCATGTGCGCTCGCACGCGCGCGGAGAGCTCGCGCATGGAGAAAGGCTTCGTGAGGTAGTCGTCGGCGCCGCGGTCGAGAAGTGAGACCTTGTCGTCGACTTCCCCGAGGGCGGAGAGCACGATCACCGGGATCTCGTCGTCGCGCGCGCGAACAGCCTCAAGGACCTCGGCGCCGTTCCCATCCGGAAGAAGCAGGTCGAGCAGAACCAGGTCAAACGAGCGTGAGGCGACGAGTCGCTTCGCGGACGCCACGTCGGCCGCGCGCTCGACGACGTGGGCGTCGGCCTGAAGGCCCTTGACCACGAAGGAGGCGATCCGGTCCTCGTCCTCGACCAACAGGATCTTCATGCTCTGCGCCCCCAATCCTTCTCTGGTCGAGCCTGCCGTCCGCTCCGGATCCGATCGTGTATCAGTGTGAACCTTTGCGGCCCTGTTCGTCCGAGTCATGTATCGGCGGCGTGACGACCTCGTGGTCCCCGTCCTGCCCGCCGACGTTGCCGCTATCGTTGTCACCGTCGTGATCGGGATCCGTCGGGGCAACCACGATGGGGTGGCCGCTCGAGCCCTGTGGTGACGATACCGTGCCGCGATCGGCCTTCGTGCCGCTCGAAGAACCGGACGACGTCGAACTCGACGGCTCCTGTCCCGGATGCGCGTTGACCGTCTCCGTCAATGTCGTGCTGCTACCGGTACTGATACCCGCACCTGTCGTGGTTTCGGCGGCGGGTGCGGCCACGATGCGAGGCAGGTCGGCGGCTCTTGGCGCGGGCGTCGTTGCGAACGAGGTGGCGAGCGCCGTCAGGGTGACGAACGAGACGAGGCCCACGATCGAGACTATGAGTGTTGTGGGACGGCGCATGACGTGTCTCCGATGTCGGCTGTTCCTGTGCTCGCGCATGCGTGCTGCCGCAGCGCACCCAATCATCTTCCCCCGCGTCGATGAGGCGATTCTAAGAGGAGTATGAGAGCGCTCTCATGGTCGATCAGTCGCCGGTGGGTGGGTTGCCCTTGTGGCAGGAACAGTACGAGGTCGTGTAGCCGTTCGGATGGCACTTCACGCAGGCGAACGAGCGGTAGCTGTGAGCACCCGTGCGAGCCGGATGCCTGAACGTCGCGCTCGCGAACGCGACGCCGGGTCGGTGGCATGCTGAGCACGAGGATCCGAAATGGTTCGAGGGAGGCCGGTGGCAGGACGCGCAGTTCGCACCGGCGGAGTGACGGAACGTGGCCTGTGCGAACGGCACTGTCGGCTTGTGGCACAGCGAGCAGGTGGTCCCGTAGTGGTTGGCCGGCGGCTTGTGGCACGTCCTGCAGTTCGCGCCCGCCGCGTGTCGGTAGACCGTGTCAGTGAACGGCACATCGGGGGTGTGACACGAACCGCAGGAACCTCCAAAATGCGGAGACGGCGGCTTGTGACAGGTGACGCACGCCGAGCCGATCGGGTGGCTGAACTTGAAGGCGCCGTCGGGCAGGTGGCAGTTCGAGCATTCGCCGCGCTCGCTGTGCGTGGCCTGATGGCACGTCGAACACTTCATCCGGGCCTGATCGTGGCACTTCTGGCAGACGACCGTCCTGTGTCCCGGCGTGCTCGAAGGCATCATCCCGACGGGAGTCGGGGTCGTCACTGCGGAGTTCAGTACGCCGGCGGCGTCCAGGGATGCGAGCGTGACGACGTGTCCCGTCTGCGAGTGGCAGTCCTTGCACAGTCCCCGCGCCTGGTGCTTGGCATGCGAGAACAAGAACCCCTGCTTCGCTTCCGGGATGCTCGTGTGGCAGCCCTCGCAGCGCGTGTTGGGAAGCTCCACCGTGTACGTCGGGAAGCGGTTGTTCGAGAAGAAGTGGTCCCAGACTTCCTTCAGGGCGATCGGCTTGTGCGCCAAGTGAGCGATGACGCCGGAATCCACGTGACAATCGACACATTGGGCGTTGTTCGCGTGCGGCCCGGTCAGCCACGCTTCGTAGTACGGATCCATCTCGTGGCACGACTTGCAGAAGGACGACTGCTCCGTGTAGACGAGCGACCCGGCCAGTATCACCAGGGCGGCCAGCGCCGAGGCGCCCCAGATCAACGCGCGGCGAGCGCGCGTCGTGAGGACTGACTTCTTGGCTCGGTCGCGGTCGGTCCCTGCGGTCGCAGCCACAGCGCTCCCTCGGATCACGTCTTCGGGCGGTCAGTCGGTCGGGGGATTCCCCTTGTGGCACGTGCAGTACACGGCCGGCGGGCCGCTCGGATGGCAGTCCACGCAGGGTCGCGACTGATACCCGTGATGCACGGCCGGGTGGTTGAGCACGCCCTGCGCGAAGGGTGCGGACGGATCGTGACAGGACGAGCACTCGCCTCGGTTCTCGTGCGGCGCCTGATGGCACGCCGAGCACTTCATCGTCGCCTGATCGTGGCAGTTCTGGCACACGACCTTCTTGTGGCCGGCGGCGCTCGACGGCGTCAGGCCGCCCGGGACCGGGACCGTGGAGTCCTGCCGGAGCACTCCCACCGCGTCGAGTGCCGCGAGGGTCACGAGATGCCCCGCCTGCGTGTGGCAGTCCTTGCACAGCGCCGTCGCAGCGTGCTTCGCGTGGGAGAACGCCACACCCGGCTTGTTCTCGGGGATCGTCGTGTGACAGGTCTCGTTCTGGCAGCGGGAGTTGGGGATCTCGACCGTGTAGTTCGGGAACTTGCTGTTCGAGAAGAAGTGGTCCCAGACTTCCTTCAGGGCGATCGGTTTGTGAGCGAGATGTGCGACGACGCCGGCGTCGATGTGGCAATCCACGCATCCCGCGTTGAGCGCATGCGGACCCTTCGCCCAGGCGTCATAGTACGGCGACATCTCGTGGCAGGTGGGGCAGAAAGACGACTGCTCGGTGTAGATCAGCGATCCGACGAGCACTGCCAGCAGGACCACTCCTGCCGCACCCCAGATCACCAGCCGACGGGTCTTCGTCATGCCCGCCGGGTTCCTGGGAGGCTTGCCCTCCGCGCCCACTGCGGTCCTCGTCGCTGTGCCTCTGGTCACGTCGTCCCTTTCCCCCGCCCACGTATGTGCTTTAAGCAGGATATACCCCGCTTCGTGCCTCGCGGTTTGACACCCCTCCCGGCCCCAAGCAGAATACCGCGCTGGAGGCGGATGGGGCCTGGTGGCTTCCGCGGTCTTCAAAACCGTCGTGGGGGGTGAAGAGCCTCCCGGGTGTGTTCGATTCGCACGCGCCTCCGCCAGCGGATCGGTCCATGAGGGTGTCGCCCGTGCCGGGCGGCGCCCTCATGCGTTGCCATGCCCGCGCGATGCGGGCCTGAGGGCCGGCACCGCTCGACATTTCTCACAGCGCTCTCATCCCCGTCTCATGTTGCAGCCCGATAACGGGAGTACGGCCCCTGTGGGGGCGACACGGAGGAAGGGGAGCGAAATGAAGACAGTCCTTATGTTCGTACGCCGACGGGCGGTGATAGTCAGCATCCTCGCCGCGGTGGCCGTGGCCCTCGGTGGTGTGGTCGCACTCGCGGCTCCGGCGATCCCGGATACAGCCGTGCCGCCGGCAGGTCACAATTCGGGGGCGTGTGCCGATTGCCACACCGTGATCTCGAGCGACCCGTCGATCCTGCCGGTTACCCCCGGCGACGGTTCGCACGAGTCGACCGGTGCGATCGGTCTCTACGACCACGATGACGCGGACGACGAGGCGTCGGAAGGCATCGAAGTCGACGTTGAGGACGCGAACGAAGACGGCGATCAGGGCGAGCAGGTCGATCATCAGTCCGGCGATCAGGGCGAGGCGGACACGAACGCCGTCGGCGACCAGCAGGGTGAGGATCGGGCCGCTGGCGCAGGACACGTTGCCGCGCACAGCGTCCCGGGACACGATCGTGTCGACGGAGGTTCTCAGGACTCCGGTGACCGCGGGTCCGACGACTAGTCGGGACATCCCCGGACGGGCGTATACTTAGGCCCGTTCCGGCACCGGACGCTTCTTTCTCGCTGACGCGCGTGAGGGCGGCCGGAACAGGATTCGAGTACGATGCGGAGCCGGTGACGGCTCCGCATTCCGCTTCGGGCGAGGGGTATACCGACATGACATCACGGTCCAGCCGGATCCGGTCGTTTGTGGCAGCCGCGCTGCTGGTGGCGGTCATCGCCGCCCCTGCGGTCGCTCGTGCGATCCCCGCGGAGAGTCTCGGGTGGACGCCTGTCTACTCCGGACCCGCGGATATCCCGAACCCGAACCCCGAGCTTGCGCCCACGCCGGTCGCGAGTGCGCTCAACGCGATCTCTTTTGCTGATTCTTTGCACGGGTGGGCTGTCGGCGTGCGCATCAACAACGCCTCGTTCGGCGCTGGCACCAACGACTCGTTCTTCGCCTACACATCCAACGGTGGGTCGAGCTGGACCTCCGGGACCGTCGGCGTCGCCGTGGAGCTCCACGGCGTGACGGCCCTGAGCACCACAGATGTCTGGGCGGTGGGCAACGCCGGTACGATCGTCCACTGGAACGGCATCTCGTGGTCGACGCAGGCCGTTCCCGGATGGCCTGCGACAAAGGCGTTCCGCGGAGTCGCCTTCGCCGATGCTCTCCACGGTTGGGTCGTCGGTGACGGCCGCGGCGTGGTCTATACCGCCGACGGCGGCGCGACCTGGTCGATCATCACGCCCCCCGCGACCCCGGCATCGCCCGCCTTGCGCGCGGTGACCGTGACCGGAACCGATGGAGCCCTGGCGGTCGGTGACGGCGGTGCCATCCGGTACCTGACGGCAACGGCGGACGTTTCCCGCAGCCTCGGCGGTGCGAATCTGTGGTCGGTCACGTTCGCGGACGCGCAGCACGTCTGGGCGGTCGGCGACAACGCGACCGTGGTCAAGTCCTCCAACGGCGGCATGACGTGGAGCACCGCTACCCGTCAGATGCCCGGCGGCTTCACGCCGACCGACCTTCCGATGCGTTCCGTGGCGTTCGCAGGACCCTACTCGGGCGTCATCGTCGGGGCCTACCAGATGGCGTGGCGCACCTTCGACGCGGGAGCCACGTGGGTTCCGGAACAGATAAGTGACACGGGCACTTTCAGGGACTACCAGCTGCGCGGCGTAGCCTTCGCCGGTTCGGCAGCGGTGCCGGTCACCGTCGCCCGCCCGTTGATCACGGGACTCGAAAGCGGGCTCGACAACTACCTGGACAAGGCGCGCGCCTACCGAGGCGCATGGACCGGTCTACCGCCGCAGCCACCGTTCGCCCCGAGCGCTGTGACCGTCGCCGACGGCGGCGCCCCGCGTCCGCGGGCGACCGTCAGCTGGACGGACAACTCCGCTGACGAGTCGGGCTTCGCCATCGAGCGGTCCCAGTGGTCCGCGGCTGGTCCCTTCACCCCGCTCGGCACCGTGGGCGCTGGTGTGACGTCCTTCAGCGACGCCACGATCGACTGGACGTCGACCTGGTACTACCGGGTGCGGTCACTCCGCGGCGACCTCTCTTCGCCATGGGCTGTTTCGGGACCGTTCGCGGCCGACGCGATCGCGCCGACGACGACCTCCGATGCCAAGTACGCATACGTCGAGTCTGCGACGATCGCCTTCGCTGCGACAGACAACGTCGGCGGATCGGGCGTCGCGCACACGTACTCCACCGTCGACGCTGCGGATCAGACCGACGGTTTCGCTCGCACCATCAGCGGTCCGCCATTCGGCTCTCGCACGCTGCGATTCTGGTCCGTTGATGAGGCCGGCAACGTCGAAGCGGCGCACGTGGTCGTTCTCTACATCTCGGACCCCTCGATCGTGGATACGACCCCGCCCGTCACCACGTCGGACGTGAAGGCCTACTACGCGAACTTCGCTGTGGTCCAGCTATCCGCGGTGGATTCCGGCGGAGTCGGCATCGACGCGACCTACTACCGGTTGGACGGTGGGGCTGTGGTCGAGTCCTCAACGGTGCGGGTCACGGGGACCGGAACGCACACGCTTCAGTTCTGGAGCACAGACCTTTACGGGCACATCGAGCCCGTCCGCACGGTGAGCTTCACCGTCGTCACGCCGCCCTCCACCGGTGGCACGCCGTCCACTCCGGTCACACCCGCGTCTATCAGGCACGGCGTCTCGTTCACCGCGTACGGCTACGTGAACAAACACACCGCGGGCACGTATCCGCTCACGCTCCAGTATTACCGGTACCAGTCGGGGCAGTGGGTGCTGCGTAAGTCGGCCACGGGGAAGGTGTCCACGGTACTGACGTTCTCTAAGTACTGGCGGACCACCTCCGTGCCCTATACGGGCAGATGGCGTGTGCGCGCCGCCCACAAGGTCGGGGCGAAGTACCTCTACAGCCCGTACCGCTACTTCACCGCGAGCTAGACGCCGCGACAGCGGCCCGGTACTTCCCGAAGCGCGTCGCCACGACGGCGCGCTTCGGCGTAGCATGGCGGCATGCCTGAAACGCCGCCACCACTGCTTGCTGCGCGTGCGCTGACCGTCAGCCGTCGCGTCGACGCGGGCCTGATTCGGATCCTCGATGCGATCGACCTCACGCTCGATGCCGGCACGCTTGCCGACGTGGTCGGTCCGTCCGGTGCAGGCAAGACGACGTTGCTGCTCGCGCTGGCGCGGCTGCTTCCGGGTGTCGAGGGTGCGCTGATATTCGACGGCGCGCCGGCCACAACCATCGACCCCCGCGTGTGGCGCGCGAGCATCGCCTACCTGCCGCAGCGCAACGCGCTGCTCCCCGGCACGGTCGCGGCCAGTCTCCGTGCGCCGTGGCGCCTGAAGATCCGCGCGGGCGCGCAGGCCCCGAGCGACGAAGCGCTTCGCGTGGCCCTCGACGGTGTCCGCCTCACCGACGTCGCGCTCGACCGCGATGTGGCGCGCCTCTCCGAAGGCCAGGCAGCGCGTGTCGCGTTCCTTCGCACGCTGCTCACCGGCCCGCGCGTCCTACTGCTCGATGAGCCGGATGCCGCTCTCGACGCGGAATCGTCGGCCGAGGTCGGCCGTCTGACGCGCGAGTTCACCGGCGCTGGCGGAGCGGTCATCCGCGTCCGCCACCACGTCGCCGACGGTCTGGCGGACCGGCGCCTGCACCTCGCAGGCGGCCACCTGACCGAGGTGGCCCTGTGACGACACAACTTGCGGGCGGAGTCGTGCTCATCGGCTGGCCGCAGCTTCTGCTGGCCTCCGGGTTCGTGTTTGTCACCGGGGCGCTCGCCCTGTGGATGCAGCTCGGCCTGACCAAGGACCTCGCGATCGGAGCCGCGCGCACGTACATCCAGCTGTTGCTGCTCGGTGTCGTGCTCGGATGGGCATTCCAGGCTGACCGCTGGTACTGGGTCGTCGGGATACTCGGGATCATGACCGTCGCCGCTGCCCGCATCATCCTGAAGCGCGCGCCGGACGCCCCTGCGGGCCTGTTCCTCGCCGCCGTGACTTCCATGGCCGTCACCGGCATCACGGTGACCTTCGCCGTCACCGGCCTGGTCATCGGCGCCGACCCGTGGTACTCGCCGCGCTACGTCATCCCGATCGCCGGCATGGTGCTCGGTAACTCGATGACCGGAATCGCGCTCTCGCTCGAGCGCGTCTTCTCGGACCTGGACTCGCGCGCCGACGAGGTGCTCGCGATGTCCGCTCTTGGCGCCACCGCATGGGAGGCGGCGCACCCGTCGATCCGGACCGCGCTGCGCGCCGGACTCATCCCGGCGATCAACTCCATGGCCGCGGCCGGGATCGTCTTCATCCCCGGCATGATGACCGGCCAGATACTCGCCGGCGCCGACCCGCTCGAGGCGACCAAGTACCAGATCGTCGTCATGCTCATGGTGGCCGCCGCCGAGGTCATCGGCGCTGTCATCGCCGTGCTCATGAGCTACAAACGGCGCTTCACCCCCGACGGCGTCTTCTTGGAGAAGGGCCTGCGGGACTGACGGTCTGGGCGCCACGCGCCGCAGCCAGGCTCCCGGCGATGGCGTGCGGTATCCTACGTGCGCCCCGCGGCCGCGCGGGCGTACGCGCGGGCACGCGCACGAGGGAGTACACCGGTGGCGGACTTCGAGAACTACCTAATCGACAGCGCGCGCGCGTTCGACAACTACCTGTCGACGTTCTTCGGCGAGGGCACGCATCCGGACATGGCGCGCTACCTGTACGGTCCGCTGCGCGAGTTCTCAGAGAATTCCGGGAAGAGGCACCGTCCGCTGATCTGCCTGCTCGCCTGTGAGGCGGTCGGTGGGGACGCGAAGCAGGCATGGCCCGCCGCGGCGGCGATCGAGCACTTCCACACGGCGGCGCTCGTCCACGACGATATCGAGGACTCCTCGCTGACCCGCCGCGACCTGCCGTGCATGCACATCGCGGAGGGGATCGGCCTTGCCATCAACGCCGGCGACCTCGCGCTGTCCCTGGTGTGCGGGACGGTCGTCCACGATCCCGGCCTCGACGACACCACGAAGATCAGAGTCCTTGCCGAGCTCGTCGACATGACGAGCCGCACGATCGAGGGCCAGGCGCTCGACATCGGATGGGCGCGCGATGGCCGGTTCGATCTCACCATCGACGACTACCTGACGATGGCGAACCACAAGACCGCCTACTACTCCGGCGGCATCCCGCTCGCGGTGGGCGCGATCATCGGTGGCGGGTCCACGGCGCAGGTCGAGACGCTCCGAGCCTTCGGAATGGCGGCGGGACTCGCGTTCCAGATCCAGGACGACGTGCTCAACCTGTGCGGCACCGCCGAGTCCACCAAGAAGGACTTTCGCAGCGACGTCACCGAGGGCAAGCGCACGCTCGTGGCCATCCACGCGTTGCGCAACACCGAGAAACGCGAACGCCTGCTCGAACTGCTGTCCGCCCGCACCGGCGATACGGCGCTGCTTGCCGAGGCCGTTGCGATCATGGAAGGCGCGGGATCGATCGAGTTCGCCCGCACGTATGCGATCGATCTCATCAGCGCGGCCAAGGTCGGGCTTATCGAGTCCGTGCCGCCGAGTCCGGCGCGCGAACTGCTGGGATCGATGGCGGACTTCTTCGTCGAGCGCAGCTCCTAGGCGCACCGGATCGCTTCCCGTCGCTCCGCAACGGCGGTAGCGGGTATCTTCGCTTTGAGGAATCGCATCCGAACTCAAGGAGCGCACCATGCAGCCGGTATCCGTCTCCGAGCACGTGACCTGGGTCGGCGCGGTCGACTGGGATCTGCGCGACTTCCACGGATTCGAGACCCCTCACGGATCCACGTACAACGCGTACCTGGTCCGGGGAACCGCGCAGACGGCGCTCATCGACACGGTCAAGACGCCGTTCGTGCCCGAGCTCCTCTCGCGCATCGGCAAACTGATCGACCTCGCGGAGATCGACCTGATCGTCGTCAACCACGTGGAGCCCGACCACAACTCAGGACTTCGCGACGTGATGGCGGCGTGCCCGAACGCGCGGGTCGTCGCGTCTGCGTCCGGCGTGAGAGGCGTTGCTGAGTACCACGACGGCCTCGTCATCGAGCAGGTGGGCGCGGCCGACGTCATCGACCTCGGCGGTGTGACGCTGCAGTTCCTCCCCGCGCCGATGGTGCACTGGCCCGACTCGATGTTCACCTACTGCCCCGAAGACGCCGTGCTCCTGTGCAACGACGCCTTCGGGCAGCACCTCGCCACCTCCGAGCGCTTCGCGGACGAAGCCGGCCTCGATCTCTCGCTCGAGCAGCTGCGCGTCTACTACGCCAACATCCTGCTCCCCCTGGGAAGCCAGATCGCCAAGGCGCTCGAGAAGGTGTCGGCCGCCGGCTGGGCGCCGGGCATCATCGCCCCGAGCCACGGCGTCATCTGGCGCGGCGACCAGGTCGGCGAGGTCATCGCCGCCTATCAGAAGTGGGGGAGCGGGGCGCTCCTCGACAAGGCCGTCATCGTGTACTCCACCATGTGGGGTTCGACCGACGAGCTGGCGCGCACGATCGCCGACGCGCTCGTGCAAGAAGGTGTCGACGTGGAGGTATTCGACCTCGCGGCGACCGGGATGGCGCACATAATGCGCGAGCTGCTCGACGCGCGCGGGCTGCTCGTCGGCTCCCCGACGCTGCATCACGGCATGCTCTACCGCGTGGCCGGCTTCCTGCAGTATCTCGCGGGGCTCAAGCCTGCAGACCGCGTGGCGGCGTCGTTCGGCAGCTACGGCTGGTCGTCCGGCGCGACCGCGCAGGTCGACGAGCGCCTTGCCGCCATCGGCATCGAGGTGGTCCAGCCGCCGTACACGCAGAAGTTCCGGCCGAACGCAGCGGACCTCGAAGCTGCGCGCGCGTGGGGAGCGGAGTTTGCCGCAAAGGTGAAGGCCGCCGGGACCGCCGCCGCCGCGCCGCCGGAGGCCTAACCCGCGAACTCTGCGCGCTTCCACGCCTCGAGCGCCGCGACCGCTTCCGTCACCGTGAGCGCCGCCGGAGGCGCCGAGGCGTCCGCCGCCCGCAGCTGTGCGAACAACTCCGCCAGTAGCGGGGGCCGGATGTTGCTTTTGGCCATGACGTCCACGCGGGCGAACACTTCCTCCGGTGTGCCCTTGAGCACGATTCGGCCACCCTGCTGCAGGAGGTAGGCGTAGTCGGCGAACTCGGGGACCGTGTCGATGTCGTGCGTCGACATCACGATCGTGAGGCGGCGCTCCTCGGCCAGCCGCGCGAGCAGCGCGATCAGCGAAGAGCGCGACGTCGGGTCAAGGCCCTCGAACGGTTCGTCGAGCACGAGAAGCTCCGGCTCCATCACGAGAGCGCCCGCGAGCGCCACCTTGCGCTTCTCGCCACCGGACAGGTTGTGCGGCACACGGCTCGCCAGGTCTCCGATCCCGAGCAGTCCGAGCGCCGTCTCCGTCATCGCGCGCACCTCGGCCTCCGGCAGCCCGTACTGGCGGGGCGAGAACGCCACGTCGTCGAACACGGTTGGGGAGATGAGTTGCTCGTCCACGTTCTGCAGGACGACGCCCACGCGTCGGCGGATCTCCGGCCACCTCCGCGATGGGTCCACTCCCAGCACCTCGACGGTGCCCTCCTGCGGAGCGAGGATCCCCAGGATGTGAAAGAGCATCGTCGTCTTTCCGGCGCCGTTGGGCCCCAGGATCGCGACCCGGCTGCCGCGGTCCGCGGTGAACTCGAGGCCGCACAGGTCGACGTGTGAACCATCCTCGTACGCATGCTTGACGCACGACACGCGCACGACCGTCTCGCACCCCGCGGTGTGAGCGTGATCGTGGCCGGTGGCGACGTTCGCGGCAGCGGGTTCGGGCGTCATCTCGGGACCAGCCTCCAGGCGAGGGTGACGAGCAGGACGAGGGCGGCGAAGGCGGCGGGCAGCCAGGACACCGGCGTCAGCGCCGCACCGGCGAGCCGGAACACGACAGCGAGTGCGAACACCGAACCGGCCGCGAGCAGGAGGCCCGCGTCGAACACGCGGCTTGCGGCGGCGGGGCTCGACACACGCAGGCCGCCTTCGTAGCCGCGGATGCGCAGGACGTCGTACTCGCGCTGCGCCAGATCGACCGCGTAGAGCACCAGCGACCCGAGCGCGCTCGCGCTCGCGCGCGCGGCGCGCACGGGATGGCCCCGCGACAATCCGGACCGCAGTCGGATCGCCAGCCGGAGGTGCTCGAACTTGTCGGCCAGCAGGAACAGCGACCGGTAGGTCATCAGCATCGCGTCGCCCACCACTTCGGGAAGCACGCGTTGCAGGGGGGCGAAGATCTGCGGGTACGGCGTGACGAACACCAGGATGATCGCGCCGAGTGCGGCGGTCACCGCGCGCACCGCGAACATCGCCCCGGAGAGCAGGTCCGGGGCCGCGGCCAGTGCGAAGACAGCCGCGAAGACGCCCGGGTACGCCGCCAGCCCGAATACCGCGCGCAGCGGCAGCCGCGACCCGACGGCGAGCGCCGCGAGAAGCAGGCCGCAAGCGGCGACCACCAGAAGGTTCTGTTGCAGCACGGCCGCCGCGAGGACGAGGCCGAACGCGGCCAGTTTGGCCGCCGCGCTCGCGCCGTGCAGGCGTGAGTGCCCGGATGTGGCGGACAGGTCGATCGCTCTCACGTCCACGCGCTAGCTCACCCCCGCGTCACCGGTCGGCCCGCGCGGAACCGCGGCGAGCGCACCGCCGAAGACGAGCTGCGGCCTGACCCGGGCCACGTACCCGAGCACCGCTGCGCTCACGAGTGCTTCGAGCAGCCAGCCGAGTGGGCCGAGCGTGTAGACGACCAGCGCGAACCGCTCGACCGAGAGGGCAGCGACCGGCTCGGCGGACCCAGGCTCTGCGCCGCGCAACGTGTTCACGGAGATGACACCGGCCCCGAAGGGGTTCGCGAACGTGAGCGAGTTCGGATCGAGCGCTCCGGTCTCTCGGCCGGTGGCCGCTCCGCCGCCACCCAGCGCCACGAGGCCGACGAGAAGCGTCGTTGTGACCGCCAGCGTCAGAACGGTGGAAAGCGCCGCCGCCCACCGGACACGCGGGCGGCCCAGCACCCGCACGAAGAGCCGGAACAGCCCCCAGCCGAGCGCCATCTCGATGCCGATCATGAGGGCGTTAAGGCCGATCACCGTGACGCCGCCGTGTCCCAGAAGCGCGAGCATCACCACGACGATGAATGCCGCGATCGCCCCGAGCCACGGTCCCAACAGCACGCCCGCGACCACCGTCAGGTTCACGTGGTAGGCGATCGGAACGATCTCGGTGGACATCGACACGAGCACGAGCGCTGCGACGACCCCGAGAAGCGGGACCTTGCGGCGCACGTCGGCCGCGCGGGCTCGGCGGGACGCGTACCAGAGCAGCGCCAGCGTCACGACCCAGCCGGCTGCGACGAGCCACAGCGGGAGGACGCCATCGGGGATGTGGATGTGCGACATCGCCGGCTACCCGCGCTCTGACGTGCCGTCGGCGACGGTGTCGCACGAGCATCCGTCCGCCACGCGCTCGCGATCGTTGCATGACGCGCACAGTCCGTAGAGCCGCACCTCATGGGAGGTGACGACGAATCCGTCCGGCGCCGCGGCGGTCAATCCCGCGGTGTCGATCGGACACGGTGCGTGAGCCGTGGCGCCGCACCCGGTGCACACCACATGGTGGTGGTGACCGATCTCGTCACAATGGGCGTAGAGCGCGGCCCCGTCGCGGTCACCGACAGGCGTCAGGTATCCGGAAAGGGCCATCGCCGCGATCGATCGGTACACGGTCGCGGTCGAGATGCGGGGGGAGACGAGCCTGACCTGCGCGGCAAGGTCCTCGGCCGTGAAGGCGCAGTCGAAACCGGCCACAGCGGATGCGACCGCGCGACGCTGCGCGCTCGAGCGCCCGGCGCCGTACGCGCCACGCTCTCCCGCCTGCGCTCCACCCGCGCCCTCCGCCAGTGTCATCCGCGTGCTCCTTCGTGAGAACGATTCTCACGAATCATACCCCGGCCCGAGAGCGATCACACTTCCCCCTGAAGTATGATTCGTTGGCCTGATAGTTCGACCCCGACGTGAAAGGTACGCCTTATGAACGTCAGCCAGCTGCGCACGTTCGTGGAGGTCGTCGACCGCGGGTCGTTCTCCGAAGCTGCGCGCTCCATGGGCCTGTCCCAGCCCGCGGTCACCATGCAGATCCAGGGGCTCGAATCGGACTTGGGCGCCACGCTTCTGGAGCGTCGCTACCGCAAGGTCGACCTCACCGAGGCCGGTCGCTCCTTGCTTCCCACCGCTCGCAAGGTGCTCGCCGAGCTGGAGGGCGCGCGCACGGCGATCGACCGTCTCTCGGACAGCGTCGGCGGTCACCTCGAGCTCGCGGTCTCCACCACACCCGGCCAGTACATCCTCCCGCGTCTTCTCGGGTCGTTCCTGCGCGCGTTTCCCGAGGTCAGCGTCTCGCTCCGCGTCTACGACAGCGCCGACGTGGTCGCCCGGGTCGAGTCCGGCGACGCGCACCTCGGCATGACCGGCGCACGTCTTCCACACGCCAAGGTCGACTTCGAGCAGATGGGCGCCGACCAGCTCCTCATGATCTGTCCCACCGGCAGCCCGCTGGCCGGTCGCGCAAGCGTCTCGCTCCCGGAGGTCGCCGAGCACCCGTTCATCGCCCGCGAGAGCGGGTCCGGTACGCGGATGGTGGTGGAGCAAGCGCTTCGCGACGGCGGCGTCGAGCCGGGTGACCTCGAGGTCGTCATGGAACTCGGCACGAGCGAGGCGATCGTGAACGCGGTCGAAGGCGGGATGGGAGTCGGCGTCGTCAGCCACTGGATGACCGACAAGGCGCTCGCGCTCGGGACCGTCGCACAGGTCGCGGCGCCCGGCTTCCCGGTCTCGCGCCCCTTCTTCGCGGTGCTGCCTCGCGGCGTCCGTTCGCGCGCCGCGGACGCGCTTCTCGCGCATCTGCGAACTGAGTTGAGCGCGTAGCCGCACCCCGCGCGTTGGGTGTATCCTCGTGTCCGCGCCCACGCAGGGGCGCATCTCCGATCCCGGATCGACCTACCGCGGCAGGCGCTCGCCACGGTCACCGGGACGACAGGGTCGTAGTGGGAAACCCTACGTCCTCCCGTGTTTGGAAAGGAGAACATATGCGCCGATCATCCCTCCCGCCGTATCTTCGGCGGGCGACGGGGCTCGTCCTCGTCGCAGCACTCGGTCTCGTTCTGGCGGCCTGCTCGCAGCCTTCTGCCTCCGCGCCGCCTGCGGCCAACAAGGACGTCATCTTGGCGTCCACCACCTCCACGCAGGACTCTGGGCTGTTCGACGTCCTCATCCCGGCGTTCGAGGCAGCCAACCCGGCCTTCAAGGTCAAGGTCGTGGCGGTCGGAAGTGGCGAGGCGCTCAAACTCGGTGAGACCAAGGACGCGGACGTGCTGCTCGTACACAGCCCGGCCGCGGAGACGTCGTTCGTCGCGTCGGGCTTCGGTACCGACCGCAAGCCGGTCATGTACAACGATTTCGTCATCGTCGGTCCCGCGACCGATCCCGCGAAGATCAAGGGCGATGCAAGCGTGGTCGATGCCTTCGCCAAGATCGCCGCAGCGAAGTCGGTCTTCGTATCTCGCGGGGACAACTCGGGCACCTTCACCAAGGAGATGTCCGTCTGGACCTCGGCCACGGTGACCCCGAAGGGCCAGCCGTGGTACCTCTCCAGCGGTCAGGGGATGGGCGAGACGCTCAAGATCGCGAACGAGAAGCTCGGCTACACCATCGTCGACCGCGCCACGTGGCTCACCAACGCGGCGACGAATCCGGATCTGAAGCTGCTACTCGAGGGCGACAAGAAGCTCTTCAACCCGTATCACGTCATCCTCGTCCCCGGCGCGAAGAACGCGGCCGGAGCGAAGGCCTTCCAAGACTGGATCGTCAGTCCGGCGGGCCAGAAGGTGATCGGGGAGTTCGGCGTCACGAAGTTCGGACAGCAGATATTCGTCCCGAACGCGGGCGCTGCCAGCTAGAAGGCATGGCTCACGCTCCGGCTGGCGGCTGCGCAAGCCGGTCGGAGCGCACATCCTTCCTGCGCAAGGAGGAACGTGTCCGTCTACATCACAGCCATCATCGACGGGTTCCGCCTGCTTCTGAGCGGATCCCAGGATGTGTGGTCGATCATCGAGCTGTCCCTTGGCGTGTCGGGGAGCGCGATACTGATCGCCACGGTGATAGGCGTGCCCATCGGGTACTTCCTCGGGATGACCAGGTTCGGGGGGCGCTGGGCACTGATCCTGCTCGTGAACACCGCGATGGGATTCCCGCCGGTGGTCGTCGGACTGTTCGTGTTCATGGCGCTGTCCCGCTCGGGGCCGCTCGGTGAGCTCGGGCTCTTGTTCACGCCGCAGTCGATGCTGATCGCCCAGGTGATCCTCGCCGCGCCGCTGGTGGCCGGCGTCACGACCGCGGCGGTGGCGGGAGTTCCGCGCGACCTCCGTCTCCAGCTGCGCGCGCTCGGAGCTTCGCGCGTGCAAGAGGCGTGGGCGGTGCTGAAGGAATCCCGTCGCGGCGTGCTGGCGGCGGTGATCGCGGGATTCGGCGGCATCATCTCGGAGGTCGGCGCCGTCTCGATCGTCGGCGGCAACATCGAAGGGTCCACGCGGGTCATGACGACTGCGATCATGTTCCACGTCCGACGCGGGGAATTCGGGTTGGCCATGGCGTGGGCGATGGTTCTCATCGGGATCGCGCTCGTGGTCAACGCCGTTCTGACCGGCCTGCAGAACGCGGGGGTGCGCCATGAGCGCTGACGTAGCCACCCCGGCGCGCACGGCTGCCGTTCCTCTGGTCGTTGGAGAGGACATCGTCGTTCGCTTCCGCAAGCGCACCGTCGTGGACGTCGCGCGCATCGAGATAGCCCGCGGCTGCACCTACGGCCTGCTCGGCGCCTCGGGGGCCGGGAAGTCGACGCTGCTTCGTGCGCTCGGACTGCTCGAGCGACCCACGTCGGGCCGGGTCCTCATCGACGGCGTGGAAGCCACGCGCCGCGACCTCACGATCCGTCGGGGGATAGCGGCCGTCTTCCAGAAGCCGTACCTGCTCCGCGGGACGGTCGCCGACAACGTCGCCTACGGACTCCGGCTCCGGGGCGTATCGGGCACGGAGCGAGCCGCACGCGTGTCGGAAGCGCTCGAGCGCGTAGGCCTCGCAGGATGGCAGCGCCAGTCGGCGCTCACGCTGTCCGGCGGAGAGGCGCAGCGCGTCGCGCTCGCCCGCGCGCTCGTACTGAAGCCGCGGCTGCTCCTGCTGGACGAGCCGCTCTCCTACATGGATCCGCTTCTCAAGCGGGGCCTGACCGCGGAGTTCGCCAGTATCCTCGCCTCCGAGAACGTGACCGCCATCTACGTCACGCACGATCAGGACGAGGCCGCGGTCGTTGCCGACCGCATCGGCGTCATGCGCGAGGGGCGGATCGTCGCCGAAGGCGATCCGGACGAGGTGCTCGGCCTTCCCGAAGACGAATGGGTCGCGGCCTTCGTTGGGATGGAACCGCCACTTCGAGGTGGCGTTCGTGCGACGTCCGACGGGCTGGCCACGATCGACGTCACCGGCGTGACGTTCTATGCGACCACCACGCTACCCATAGGCACAGGCGTACTCCTCGCCGTGCGCCCCGAGGACGTCACCATCTACGAGGCGGGCGTGGAGCTGCCCCTCGGCAGCGCTCGCAACCGTCTCGACGCAGTGGTGGCTGAGATGCGACCGGGCGGAGGAACCGTGCAGGTCGTGCTCGATCACCGCGGCACGCGGATCGCTGCGGCGGTGTCGCGAGCATCCGCGAAGGAACTCGACCTGAAGGTCGGCGCGCGGGTCGTAGCCGTGTTCAAGGCCACGGCCGTTCGGGTGCGCGCGAGCGCATAGGGCGCGCGCAGGCGTACGATGTGAGTCTTCGCGCCCGCCCCCACGCCGGCGCATGAGCACCGAAAGCGAACGAAGGGCGAGGATGGTCTCCACGAGCGACACGCGCATTCCTGTGACCGCGGCCGTCATGGCCGGCGGACGCTCCATGCGCATGGGCGTGGACAAGACGCTGCTGCCGGTCGACGGCGAGACGCTGCTCGCGCGCGTCGTCGATGCGGTCTCCGCGGTGTGCGCCCACACCGTCGTGGTGACCAACCGCGCCGAGCAGATCGCGGAGGCGGGGCTGCCCGCCGATACCCAAGTGCTCATCGACGAGGTCTCCTACCAAGGCCCCCTCGGCGGCCTCGTCACTGCGCTCAAGGGCGCACCCGACGACTGGGTGCTTGCCGTCGCGGCCGACGTCCCGTGGCTCGAGCCCGAGGTCATCCGCGCGCTGTGGGCGGCACGTGACGGCGCGCAGGTCGTCGTCACGGTGACCGAGAAGGGGATCGAGCCGTTGCTCGCGCTCTACCATCGCGACTGCCTTCCGGCAGCGCGCCGCGTGCTCGAATCGGGCCGCCGCCGTCTCGTCGCGATGTTCCCGGAACTGAACGTGGTGGAACTCCCGATCGAGTCGCTGCTGACGGCCGACCCGGGCCTGCGCAGTCTCGTCAACGTGAACACGCCCGAGGATCTCGCGGATGTCCGTGAGACGGAGTTCGAACCCGCCATGCCCGCGGTCACGTCCGTCGTCGTCCGCTCCGGAGACCGCCATGAGGGCCGGATGCCCGCGGAGCGCCCCATCACCGTATATATGAATGACATCGAGGTCGCCACGATGCAGGCGACCCCCGACGACCTCGAAGAGCTGGCTGCCGGCTTCCTCGTCTCTGAGGGCCTGCTCGAGGACCGCGAGGCTCTCCGCTCCATCGGGGCCGACCACAAACGCGGACTCGTCTACGTCGAGACCGACGAGGCCGTGCCCGACGAGCTCACGTTCCGGCGCCGGTACCTGACGTCCGGTTGCGGCAAGGGCGTCACGTTCTCATCGGTGGGACATGCTCGCTCGCTCGCGCCCGTGCCCCCCGGCTTCACGGTGGCCGCAGCGGACCTCCGCGAGTGGATGCGCGTGATGAGTGAGCAGGCCGGGAAGTACCGGGACACCGGCGGCATGCAGGCGTGCGCGCTCGCATCCGGCGGGGAGGTCCGCATCGTACGTGAGGACGTTGGACGCCATAACGCGGTGGACAAGGTGCTCGGCCGCGCCTGGCTCGACCGGCTTCCCACCGACGAGGCGGTCCTGCTCTCCACCGGACGCGTGTCGTACGAGATGGCCGTCAAGGCCGCCAAGGCCAACGTCCCGGTCGTCGTGAGCAAGAGTGCGGTGACCGACCTGGCCGCGGAGATCGCGGGAGGGCTCGGCATCGCCGTCGTCGGCTACGCGCGTGGCGGTTCCATGGTCGTCTACACCCATTCCGAACGCGTGCGCGAGGACGAAGGAGCGTGAGCGCCGAGATGCTGAGCGTGGAACAGGCCCGCGAAGCGGTGCTCGCCCGAATCGCCCGGCTCCAGCCTGTGCGCGTCGAGTTGCTCGAATCGCTCGGCTGCGTTCTTGCCTGCGACGTCGTGTCCGATATCGACGTCTCTCCGTTCGACAACTCGGCGATGGACGGGTACGCGGTCCGCGCCGCCGACACCGCGGGCGCAAGCGTGGAGGTGCCGGTCGTGCTCCGTGTCGTCGACCACATCGCCGCGGGCCGGGTCTCCTCTGTCCGCGTCGGCCCGGGCGAGGCGGCGCGCATCATGACCGGCGCGCCGATCCCTGCGGGCGCAGACTCGATCGTGATGGTCGAGCAGACCGAATCACTCGAGAATGCCGGAAGCACCGGCGGCACCGTCGCGATCCATCGGGCCGCCATCGCAGGTGACCACGTGCGACTCGCGGGCGAGGACGTTCGCGTCGGCGAGACGGTCCTGCACGCGGGCGAGGTCGTCAACGCCGCATCCGTCGGGCTGATGGCCGCGCTCGGCTTCGCGCAGCTGGACGTGTACCGGCGTCCGCGCGTGGCGATCGTGTCCACAGGCGACGAGCTTGTCGGCATCACCGACATCCCCGGCCCCGGCCAGATCCGCAACTCGAACACGTACTCGCTGGCGGCGCAGGTCTTGGCCGCCGGTGGCGAGCCGCACCTGCTCGGCATCGCCCGTGACAACGAGGCGGACACCCGCGCCCTCCTCGAGCGCGCGCCGGAGTTCGACCTCATGGTCACCACCGGAGGCGTCTCGATGGGCGACTTCGACGTCGTCAAAGACGTGCTCGAGCAGATCGGCCAGCTCGACTTCTGGAAGGTCGCGATGCGCCCCGGCGCCCCGCAGACCTACGGCACGGTGGGCGGCACGCCGTTCTTCGGCCTTCCCGGCAACCCGACCTCCACCATGGTCGGCTTCGAGCTCTTCGTGCGGCCGGCCATCCGCAAGATGCGCGGTTTCACGACGCTGGACCGGCCGCGCACGCTCGCGACTCTTGCGGAGGACACCCGCAAGAAGTCGGACCGCCGCTACTTCATGCGCGGAATCGTCGAGCCCGTCGAAACGCCCCCTCCCGGAGCCCCCTCCTACACCGCGCGCCTTTCAGGCCGCCAGTCCTCGGCGATGCTGACCGCCATGCATCGCGCCAACTGCCTGATCTCCCTGCCGGAAGGCCTCAGCCAGATCCCCGCCGGCACCATCGTCGAATGTATCCGTCTCGATATGGAAGAAGGAACACCATGAGCAAGGCCGAGAAGACCACCGATCCGAAGTGGGCCGCTCAGGTCACCGATGAGATGAAGGCCGCCGTCCTCGCGAAAGCCGTCGACGGCAAGGTCACCTGCCCCGTGCTTCGCAAGTTCGCCGAGGACCAGGGCGTCGCCTACAAGGTCGCCGGTGCGGCCGCGGACCTCGCCGGCGTGCGCGTCGGCGGCTGCGACCTCGGCTGCTTCTAGCCCCGTCCCGAACGAGAGCCACACACGTGTCCCAACCCACCCGCATACCGGTCGTCTCGATCGTCGGGAAGTCCGATTCCGGAAAGACCACGCTCGTGGAGGGTCTGATCCGCGAACTCGTCGCGCGCGGCTACCGCGTCGCGAGCGTGAAGCACCACGTGCACGAGGTCGACGTCGACCAGCCCGGCAAGGACTCTTGGCGGCACGGCCGCGCGGGCGCGGTGACCACGATGATCTCGTCGCCGACGCAGTTCGTCTGCGTGCGCAAGGTCGAGCGCGAGCGCACCATCGAGGAGCTCATGGAAGCAGCCGGTGACGTCGACATCCTTATCACCGAGGGCTTCAAGCGTGCGGGCACCGTCCGCATCGAGGTCGCCCGACGCGCGCGCTCCGACGAGCTCATCACGGCGGTCGGCGAAGCATTCGCGGTCGTCACCGACATGCCCGGGATCGTGCCGGAAGGTGTGCCGGTGTTCCCGCTCGACGCGCACTCGTCTGTCGCCGAGATGATCGTTCACTCCTTCCTCATGGACGGGGAGGAATGATGGCGCCGACCGGGACCGACAGCTTCGGACGTCGCATCGACTACCTGCGCATCTCGGTCACAGACCGCTGCAACTTCCGGTGCGTCTACTGCATGCCGCCCGAGGGTGTGCCGTGGCGCGACCCTGCCGACATCCTCACCTTCGAGGAGATCGAGCGCTTCGCCGAGGCCGCGGTTGGCGAGGGGATCTCGAAGATCCGCCTCACCGGTGGCGAGCCGCTCGTGCGCAAGGGCATCGTCGAGCACGTCTCCCGGCTCCGCGCGATCACGGGCATCGAAGCCATCGCCATCACCACGAACGGCGTCCTGCTGCCGCGCTACGCACAGCAGCTCGTGGACGCCGGCCTCAACCGCGTCAACATCTCACTCGACACGCTCGACGCGAAGGTCTTCGGCGAGATCACGCGCGGTGGGAGACTCGAGGACACGCTGGCGGGCATAGACGCCGCCTTCGCCGCGGGGATGCGCCCGGTCAAGATCAACGCGGTCGTCGTCCGCTCGCTCGACCAGGATCTCCTCTCGTTCGCCGCGCTCACCCGCGACCGCGCTATCCACGTGCGCTTCATCGAGTACATGCCGGTGGGCGGGGAGGGCGAGCCCGTTCCCGGAGGCGCGTGTTCCTCCGACACCACCGCGGGCGCGTGGACGATCGAGGACCACGTCCCGAGCGATGAGATCGTGGCACGCTTGACCGCCGAGGGACTGGCGGCCGGCTACGGGCAGCTCGAGGCGGTCGCCCGGGGCGACGCGCCGGGCGGTTGGGGCCCGGCGACCTACTATCGGTTCCCGGGGGCGCAGGGCACCATCGGCGTCATCTCGCCGCTGTCGCACCACTTCTGCGGCGAGTGCAACCGCCTTCGCCTCACCGCCGACGGCAAGCTGCGCACCTGCCTGTTCTCCGACGACGAACTGGACGCTCGTGCGGTGCTGCGCGGCGGCACCGAAGCCGACCTGCACGCGCTCATCCAAGAGGCGCTCGCCTCGAAGCCCGAGTCCCACAACATGCGCATCGGCACGCTGCGGCGCATGTCCCAGATAGGAGGCTGACGCTCAGTGTCCGAGAAGCTCACGCACACCGACAGCCGCGGCCAGGCCCGCATGGTCGATGTCGCGGATAAGTCGGAGACGCACCGGCGAGCGGTCGCGGGCGCGGTGATCCGCATGAAGCCCGAGACGCTCGCGATGATCTCCGAGGGCCGCGCGCCGAAGGGCGACGTGTTCGCCGTCGCGCGTATCGCAGGCATCATGGCGGCCAAGCGCACGAGCGAGCTCATTCCGCTGTGCCACTCGCTCTCGCTGACGCACGCATCGGTGGAACTCGAGCCCGTATCCGACGGCGTCCGCATCACCGCCATCGTCGAGACCGACGGCAAGACGGGCGTCGAGATGGAGGCGCTCTCGGCGGCCGCCATAGCTGCGCTCACCCTGTACGATATGTGTAAGGCCGTCGACCGGGGGATGGTCGTCGAGGAACTCGGCCTGCTGTCCAAAGAGGGCGGGAAGTCCGGCACGTGGACCCGCGAGGAGGACTTGCAGGCATGACACAACAGGCAGCATCCACCGCCACCGTCGTCTCGGTGAACCTGAGCCCGCGCAAGACGATACGCAAGACCCGCGGCACCACCGGTATGCTCGTGCTCGACCGTGGTTTCGAGGGAGACGCCCACGCCGGCGATTGGCACCGCCAGGTCTCGCTGCTGGCGCAGGAGTCGATCGACTCGATGGTCGCGAAGGGCCTCGACGTCAAGGCCGGCGACTTCGCCGAGAACATCACGACTTCAGGCATCGATCTGCTCGCCCTGCCGGTAGGGAGCGCTATCCGGATCGGCGAGGGCGCCGTTCTCGAGATCAGCCAGATCGGCAAGGTCTGCCACGCCAAGTGCGCCATCTACTACCAGGCCGGCGACTGCGTCATGCCGCGTGAAGGGCTGTTCGCGGTAGTGCGCGAGGCAGGGCCCGTCACGGTCGGGGACGGCATCACCATCGTCTCGCTGGGAGACGGCACCTGCGACCGCACGCCCGCCGAGGCCATCGCCGAGTTCGAGGCCGAGAAGGCCGCAGAGGCCGCCGAGATAGCGGCCAAAGTCGCCGCGGCCGCTGCCACGGGTGAGGCCTGCGCCCCCGCGAGCGCCCACGCGCGCAAAGAGGGCTGATACCGCATGGAAGCGCTGCGCATCGGCATCGTCACATCGTCCGACTCGTGTGCCGCCGGCACCAAGCAGGACGGTTCCGGCCCGGCGCTCATGGAGCTCGTGGAAGCGCGCGGCTGGGTCCTCGCGGGCTACCGCCTGTGTGCCGACGACGCAGAGCAGCTCGGGGCGGCGATCATCGAGCTGGCCGACGCCGAAGCCGCCGACGTGGTGCTCACTACCGGCGGCACCGGTTTCAGCCCGCGGGACGTGGCGCCCGAAGTGACCGCCCGCGTCTGTGATCGCATGGCTCCCGGCGTCGCCGAGCACATCCGCGCCGAGAGCGCGAAGGTCACGCCGCGCGCGATGCTCTCCCGTGGCGCCGCCGGGCTGCGCGGCCGCACGCTGGTCATCAATCTCCCGGGTAGCGTGAAGGCGGCCCGGGAGTCGTTCGGCTTCGTCGCGGACCAACTCGAGCATGCGGTGCAGATGATCGCGGGCGGCGGGCATGACTGACGCCGCGCCGAGCGCCACGCTCGCGGCGCCACACGGTGTCATCTACCTCGACCATGGAGCCACCTCCCGCGGGCTGAAACCGGTGCCGCCGGTAGTGAGCACCACGTCGGCGGCTTCGGCGTCGGCCAGCTCGATGATCGCCGCCCCGAGCTGCTCTGCGTCGTCGGCACACAGGCGGTAGCC
>JANYLP010000045.1 GCA_025361445.1 Coriobacteriia bacterium | reverse complement strand
GGAGGGCGCAGGCAGGCTGGCACCGTCCACGGGACCGTGCGCGGTGTAGTGACGACTCAATGGTCGCATGACTGCGGTGAGGGCGCGCTCAGCGAACACTCAAGCCTCCACGTTCTCGCGAGACACGGGCAGCCGGCGCCGCAGTGAATCTGTGATCACCGTGAACGAGCGAGCCGGCACCCGCTTGTGTGTGTGGTCACCTACTTGTTCGCCATCGGTGTCCCGTTTCCTGTACACGGGAGTGGGGGTAAGCGCGTGTGGGGAGCACGCGGCGATGCAAAGGGCCCGGGAGCGGATGCTCCCGGGCCCTTCTTCTCCCTCGCGCCGCCCCTTGCGGGGTCGCGCTCGGGCGACGTTGCTAGTGCTCGTCTCCCGGCGTCTCTTTCCACAGGAAGATGAGGCCCCACAGCGGCTTGAAGCCGTCGATCGCTGCCAGATACGCGTGCACCATCGTGAACAGGATGACGACCCACATGCCGAAGTAGTGCGCGACGCGGATGTTCATCGCGCCACCGAAGAAGTCCACACCCATCTTGAAGAACGGCCAGATCGCCCACGACTCGGCCGGCGCATAGATCGCGAAGCCGGTGTACGCCATGAACAGCGTGATCGGGATGGTGGCCAGATAGGCGATCTTCTGCAGAGCACCGTACTTGCCCGAGATGACCCGGACGTTCCTGAAGAAGGTGTAGTACTTCACCGTCTCCATGAACTGGTGCTTGTTCTCAGCCTGCGGGAGCCAGTTCTTGATGTCGACGTCGGTCTTGCGACTCCCCAGCTGGTTCGCCGTCTGGACCCAGAAGGCCAGGATCATGCGAGCCGTGAGGTTGATCACAAGAACGAACATCAGCAAGAAGTGGATCGAGCGAGCGAAGAACATGAAGCCTGCGAAGAACGGATAGTGGATGTAGAAGCCTGTGAAGGCGAGGCCGATCATGCTCACCAGGTTGATCCAGTGGGTGACCACGAAGATCAGCGGGTGGGCCTCACGGTAGTGTCCTTCGTGAGACATCTGCATCACCTACCAGCGGGCTTGGACATCACAAATGACGACTTGCCGGTTTTGGGTTCAGTCACGTGAACCCCGCACCCGATTCAAGGATCGAAGCTGTGCACGATGCGCAGCGCTTCGAGCGGCTTGGTGACATCGGCTACCGGGGATCCGACCAGCGCCTCTTCCAGCGGACCACGGACGCCCTTGGCGTCACGCGGCGACATATCCCACGTCGACGGGGTGATGACCTGATAGCGGTCGATCTTCCCGCCCTTGACGGAGACCCAGTGGCCCAGAGCGCCACGGGGGGCTTCCCAAAGACCGGCACCGGTGCCGGAGTCCTTGGCCGGCTCGACGAAGTAGCTCGAGTCGCCGCCCTTGACAGCTGCTACGAGCTCGTTGATCCACTTGCCCATCTCGCCGGCGACGTAGGCGGCCTCGAGGTTGCGAGCCGCGACGCGGCCGAGCAGGGACATGAGCACCGCGGGCCCGAGAGTGGCGCCGGCGGCCTTGCTCAGCGTGGCGAGCGTGGAATCGACAAGACCCTTGACGCCGGCGTTGCCACCGACGTAGGCGACGAGCATACGAGCGAGAGGTCCGACTTCCATGGGCTTCTCGTCATAGCGCGGAGCCTTGACCCACGAGTACTTGCCATCCTTCTCGGTGCTGTACTTGGTGAAGTCTGCGACGGTCTCGCCGGCAGTCGGAGCCAGGTTGTTGCCCGACTTGTACCAGGAGTGGTCGATGTACTCCTTGACCTTCAGCGGGTCGGGATCCGACGGAGTCAGGCCACCGGTGAGCATACCCCGCTGAAGCACGCGCTTCTTCGGGTCCATGCTCTTGTCGTCGAAGACGCCCCAGGACAGGTAGTTCTTCACGCCGCCGCCGTAGCCGGCCGCGTCGAGGTAGAACGGCGCGATGGCCAGCGTGTCCGGGATCATCGTGTTGTTGATCCAGTCGGCCACATTCTTGTAGCGGAAGAGCACCTCGGCGAGCTTGTCCTCGGTCGGGATCCAGACGGTTCCACCGGGCAGCGAGGTCATGAAGTGCGGGAACTTGCCACCCATGACGGCGATGATCTGCGCGGCCTCGGCCTGCATCTCGAGGGCCTCGAGGTAGTGAGCGACGGCGATCAGGTTGAGCTCGGCCGGAAGCTTCATGGCCGAGTGTCCCCAGTAGCCGTTGGTGAAGATCGAGAGCTGTCCGCCCTCGACGAAGCCCTTCAGGCGCTTCTGGATCGCGCCGAAGTCCGCGGTCGACGTTCCGGCCGCTGCCGCCAGCGCATAGGTGTCGGCGATGTTCGCCGAGAGTGCGGAGACGACGTCGACGTAGTCCAGAGCGGTGAGGGTGTAGAACCACAGGATGTGGCTGTGCAGAGTCTCTGCGCCCTCGATGATGTTGCGGATGATGCGGGCGTTGTTCGGAATCTTGATCCCGAGCGCGGCCTCGGAGCCCATCGTGGAAGCGTGGCCGTGAGAGATCGGGCACACGCCGCAGATGCGCTGTGAGATGTAGAAGGCGTCCGTGGGCTGGCGGCCGACGAGCACCGTCTCCATGCCACGGTAGAGGCCTCCGGAGGCCCAAGCATCCGTGACTACACCGTTCTCGACTTCAACCTCGACGCGAAGATGACCCTCAATACGGGTGACGGGGTCGATCGCTACTCTTGCCACTACTTATCGCCCCCTTTCTTCTTTGCGTCGTGGACCTTCTCGGTCTCGGTCGGGACGCCCTTGACGCGACCCTTGGCAACCGAAGCGATGCCATGGACCACGAGGCCGGCCGCTGCCACTCCACCGATCGCAGCACCGATCGTCGACGGCTGAACGCCACCGATGAAGGGGAGACGAACGTTGTTGGAGCGGGACAGGAACGGCGTGCTCGCGTCAACCCAGTTGCCCTTGCCGCCCTTGAGCGCGTCAGCGGTGCCGCAACCGATGCAGGGTGAGCCACTCTCGACGCACCATGACAGCGAGCGGTTCCAGCGGACAAGCGGGCAGTTCGTGTAGGTCTGCGGGCCCTTGCAGCCCATCTCGTACAGGCAGAAGCCGGCAGCTTCGTCGGCGGCCTGCGTCGGTGAGCCGAACTTGACGAACTGACCGTTCTCGAAGCGGCCACGACGCGGGCAGTTGTCGTGGATCGTCGAGCCGAAGATCATCTTCGGGCGGCCCTGGTCGTCGAGTGTCTTCAGGATCGAGCCATCGGCCAGCTTGCCCTCGAGAAGCACGTCGACAAGGATCGCGACGACCCACTCGGGGTTGACCGGGCACGTCGGAAGGTTGATGACCGGCGTCTTGATGCCCTTGGACTTCAGGTACGCCGAAACACCGGTGGCGCCTGCGGGGTTCGGATCGCCGGCGACCCAGCCGCCGTCGACCGCGCAGGAACCCACTGCGATGACAGCCAGTGCCTTCGGTGCGATCTCATTGATCTCGTCCAGGCCCGTCTTGCCGGCGACGCGGAACGCGTTGCCGTCGAATCCGGTCATGACCGAGCCTTCGATGATGAGGACGAAACCGCCGGCCTCGACCGTGGCCTTGACGTTGGCCTCGGCCTGATCTCCCGCGGCGGCCATGACCGTCTCCCAGTAGTTCAGAGAGAGAAGGTCGAGTACGACCGTGGGAACGTCCGGCTTGCCTACCTGCGCCATGGACTCAGTGCAACCTGTGCAGAGTCCATGTGCCATCCACAGAGCGGGCTGCAACTTCGAGCCCGCTGCGATGGCCGACGCGATCTGCGGGGCGTACATCTCAGACATTCCGAGGAGTGCCGCGACAGAGCCGCAGTACTTCATGAAGTCACGCCTGGACACACCCCGCGCGGCGAGGAGTTCGTTGAACTCGGCTCGCGCTTCTTGCGCCATCCCATACACCTCCTTGCGTTGTTAACGCATTCGAACGAATGGACTTGTACCCGGTCGGGCGCCCCGTTCCAGGGGCATCGGCCGGGTACCCGGCACTCAATCCTCCTTTCGATGCTCTCCAAACTGTTTGGCGGACACAGTCGTCACGACACGGCAACGCCGAGCGCTCGGTGCCGCACACGCGGCTGAACGATCGGCGTCGGGTCGGGACTTACGGGGAGCGCACCAGGAATACCGGCGCGCACGATCGGGCAGACCTGCCCGGTGGCTGGTTCAAGGGGAGTGAGGGGACACCGAAGCGCGACGGGGAACCCCCGCCGCCCTCATGTCGAGACAACCCCCGGGTACTGCAGGACGCACTGTCGTCGCCATCGCCCCTTACGACGTCGTAGTCGAATGCATCACGCACAAGTCTGCTGCTTCCAAGCACCGCGCACAATAGCGAGTTCGCTCTTTCGGGGGTCTGAAGGGCCGTTCGGGCTCGCCGTTTGCCGCAGGGGTCGTAACGCGCAACAATGGGGCGCAAGTCCGGCGCACCAGTCGATGCGCCGCGAGGTCAGACCGTGTTTGGGGAGGGGTGGGACGTGTCGGTACAGGGACCAAGGCTCGTTGTCGACATCAGAGCGGTCACGCCCGCTCTGAGGCGGCCGCTGGTCCTCAGCATCGTCGACCATCTCCTTGGCTCAGACGCGACCGAGACCATGGTCGTCATCACCGACCACGAGCCCGCGGGCCTGGGCTACCAGATGGAGCTGCGCCGCGAGACACGCGGGAGGGTCGGCTTCTCCTACGACCAGCGCCTTGACGGCGCATGGGTCGCTCTCATCACCCTGAAGCCCCAGTCCTGAAGCCGATCTGTCGAGCGCACGTACGGCTGCGAGCCGGATCAGCGCTCGTAGCTCAGGCGCTGAAGCAGCGCGGGTAGCTCCGTGAGCGTGCCGGCATAGTCGGCCTGCGCCTCGCCGCCACCAACGAAGTACGTACGGATCCCGAGCGCGCCGGCCGCCATGTCGGCCCCCGCGTCGTCGCCGACCATGACGCAATCAGTCGGTGCACAACCGATCATGCTGCAGACCTGCAGGAAGAACGCCACCTCGGGCTTACACGCCTCCATGACCTCGAACGTCGTGATGGCATCGAACTCGACATCAGCGAGTCCTGCCCAGCGGAGTCGGTGCTCGATCGCGACGAGCGGGAAGATCGGCTGCGTGGCCACGGCGACGCGCCAGCCGAGGCTGCGAGCGGCGGCGATCGCCTCTCGCGCACCCGCGATCGGACCGTAGTCCGTCCCGAGGGTCGGGAAGACCTCGCGATAGAAGCGCTCGAAGATCGGCCATTCGACATGGAGGTCGATGCCGGTTCGCGCGCCGAAGTCGCGGTAGAACACTTCACGGTTCGTCACACCCGCATGTGGGCGCTGCATCATGTCGGTGGACGCCAGCACGGCCGGGACCAAGTCGACGCCGGGGAACTGAGGCGCGACCACAAGTTCCAGCGCGTGGAAGTAGCGCGAGAGGAAGTGGCGTACGTCCACGTCCAGAAGAGTGCCGTCGAGATCGAAGAGCACTCCCCGCATCCCTGCACCTATCCTCTGCCTGACGTGGTCCGTGCCTGCCCGGCAATCGTATCATCGGTATCGCGGAGGTGGACGTTCCTCCGTTCCGGGTAGACTAGTTCCTGAGCGTGTGCGGGCCTTCCCGCCGCTCAGCAGGCGACATCGGAAGGACGGTCGTGATGAAGGACTTCACCCTCGAGGAGCTCGCCGCGTTCGACGGGCGGGACGGTCGGCCGGCCTACGTTGCCTACGCCGGAACCGTGTACGACATCACCGACTCGCCGATGTGGAGCGGTGGCGACCACGAGGACGCTCACAAGGCGGGCGGAGACCTGACCGCCGAACACGACGACGCACCGCACGACGTGTACGTGACCGACTTTCCGCAGGTCGGGAAGCTCGTCTGACGCTAGCGTTCGAGGACTGCGAGCGTCTCCACGTGCCACGTCTGTGGAAACAGATCCACCGGGGTCGCTGAAACCAACCGGTAGCCCGCCCTGACGAGCGACTTGACGTCGCGCGCCAGGGTCGCGGTGTCGCAGGACACGTAGCAGATACGTGACGCCTTGGTGTGAACGAGCGCGTTCAGCGTCTCAGGACTCATGCCTGATCGCGGCGGATCGACCACGGCAAGGTCGAAGGTCCCCGCGTCGGCCAACGCGCGCGATGCTTCGCCGGGCATGACCTCCGAGTCCAGCTGTGCGGCCTCGAGGTTGGCACGCAGGTCGCGCACCGCGGAACCACCACCCTCGATGGCGACGACGTCGCCGGCCACCGTCGCGAGTGGGAGCGTGAACGTGCCGACCCCGGCGAACAGGTCGAGGACGCGGTCGCTGCCGTCAGCCTGAAGCCGCTCGATCACCATTGACACGAGCGCTTCTGCGCCGTTGGTGTTGGCTTGGAAGAACGAAGGCGCGGACACGCGATATTCGAATTCGCCGAGGCGCTCGCGCCAGTGGCCGCGGCCAGCAAGCACCTCCACCTTCAGATCGGCGCGCTTCTTCGGGTCATCTTTGAAGAGAACGCGGGTGATGGAGGTGGCGTGGACGGCATCGGCGAGCGTGCGGGCGACCGCGTGCCGAGGCATCGGACCGGGCGGACTCCATAGGTCGATCTCGACGTCGCTGGTGCGCCTCGCCACGCGGAGCGCGACGCGATCGAGATCGAAGGGCGCTCGCTGAGCCAGGTAGCGCAGCGCACCGGAAAGCGCTTTGGGCATCTTCTTCGCGCGGTCGGGCAGCAGGAGGCATGCTTCGATGGGGACGAGCTCGTCTGTGCCGGCGGCCGTCAGTCCCAGTATCGGACGGCCATCAGCGCCGACCCCTGCGCGCATCTCCAGCTTGTTGCGATAGCCGTAGGGCGAATCGCCGAGAACAGTCGTTTCCACCTGCGGATCATCGATCCCGCCGATCCGGGCCAGTGAGTCCGCAAGCTGTGTTCGCTTGGCCTCTGCCTGAGCGGCGTAGGAGATGTGCTGCCACTGACACCCGCCGCACCGCTGGAAGTACGGGCAGGGAGCGGTTCGACGATCCGGGGAGGCGGTCACGATCTCGGCGATGGAGGCCTCGATGTACCGACCGTGATCGGTCGTGATCGAAGCTGTCACGACATCGCCGGGACAGCCCCCGGCAACGAAGACGACCCGTCCGTCGGGGGTTCGCGCCACGGACGCTCCGCCGTGTGCGAGGCCGTCGATATGCAAGTCGCGTAGCAGATCCAATTGTTCTCCGGTCACGAGGATAGTCGCGCTATTGTAGAGCAGCGGAACGCGTTCCCGTGAGTGGGTCACGCAGCGGGGAGTGTTTGCCGATACTAGAGTCCGGTGCCCGGATCTCGCGCGCATAACACGGCTCGATCGGCAGTAGGTTCTCCACGGGGAAGGGTGGAACGACTGTGTCGCACATGAAGGTGCTCATCGTTGACGACGACCTGCCGCTGTTCGAGCGGTTCCAGGGCTACTGCGCGGGCAAGGCACCCGAGGTCTCCGTGCACAGCGCGATCTCCGGTCCGCGAGCGCTCTCGATAGCCGCCTCGCAACTGCCCGATGCGATTGCGATCGACGCCAGCATCCCTGACATGGACGGCTACGAGCTCGCGGAGAAGATCCGCGCTACTCCGGGCCTTGAGACAGTACGGATCGTCATGCTCGCCCCCGTCCTCGACCAGGTGGCCGAGACGCGCGCGAAGGCGGTCGGGGCCGATTCGCAGATCGTCTCGTCGGCGGAGCCATCGGTGCTTCTGGCTGCTTTCCGCGCGGTCCTTGCGAGCTCTTCGAACAGCGCGAGCGACGAGGACGTTTCGGCATCATCCTCGGTGGAACACAACGTCGACGACCTGTTGCGCCTCCTGCTCGACCGCGACGGATCGGATCTGCACCTCACGGTAGGGAGCCCTCCCGGCTTGCGGATCCGCGGCGAGCTCGTGCCGCTCGCCGGTGCGAAGCCTCTGACCCCGAAGGACACCCAGGACCTCATCCTGGCGCTGCTCTCCGAGGAGCAGCGAAGGCGCTTCGACGCCGAGCTCGAGCTCGACTTCGCGTATTCGATCCCGGGGCTGTCGCGCTTCCGCGCCAACGTGTTCCAGCAGCGGAACTCGATGGGTGCGGTCTTCCGCACGATCCCTCTTGCCATCCCCACCCTGGCCGAGCTGAGTCTGCCGAAAGTGTGTCAGTTCCTCGCCGAACGGCCTCGTGGCCTCGTGCTCGTGACCGGGCCGACCGGTTCGGGGAAGTCGACGACCCTGGCGGCGATGATCGACCACATCAACGCCACGCGACCGGTGCACATCGTCACGCTCGAGGACCCCATCGAGTTCATGCACCGCAACAAGCGCGCCTACGTGAACCAGCGGGAGATCGGGGCGGACACACGCTCGTTCTCCTCCGCGTTGCGACGGGTGCTCCGCCAGGATCCCGATGTGATCCTCGTCGGCGAGATGCGCGACCTGGAGACTATCTCGGCTGCCATCACCGCCGCTGAGACCGGCCACCTCGTGCTCGCGACTCTGCACACGACGGGCGGTCCCGAGACGGTCGACCGCGTGATCGACGTGTTTCCTCCGCATCAGCAGCAGCAGGTGCGGATG
>JANYLP010000010.1 GCA_025361445.1 Coriobacteriia bacterium | reverse complement strand
TGGGACTACCCGCGTCCGCCTCGCGTCGAACCGACGGGCAGGCATCTCACGGTGCTGTACGGCGGAGTCACTGTGGCCGACACCAGAGAGGCGGTTCGGCTGCTCGAGACTACGAACCCGCCGGTCTACTACATCCCGGTGCGGCACGTCCGCCTCGAGCTCATGACCCTCAACTCGCATCACACGCACAGCGAGACGCTCGGCACTGCCAGCTACTACGACCTTGCCCTCGACGGACGCATGGCGCGCAACGCCGCGTGGGTGTACACGGACCCGCTTGCAGGGTACGAGGCGCTTCGTGGACGGATCGCGTTTCACGCGGGCCGCGTGGACGAAGCGTTCGTCGACGGCGAGCGCGCTACGCCGCAACCTGGCAGCTTCGGTGCCGGTTGGATCACCGCGGATGTGACCGGGCCGTTCAAGGGAGAGCCCGGCAGCTGGGACTGGTAGCGCCGCGCGATACCCCGCGCTACGCCCACATCGCGCGCAGCCGCGTCTTGATCGCCGCTCCGCTCACCGCCGGGTCGGCTGGCTCGTCCGCGCCGTCGCCGCTGCGCAGACCGCCCGGCTCGTCCCGGAAAGCGTCACGACAGCCGTCCGCCACGAAGCGCGACAGTTGTGCGTATCCGTGCGCGTCCGTGTGGTTCCAGGGCGCCTTGTAGTAGCGCAGCGGGAAGCAGACGTAGAGCCAGTCCTTCGCGCGGGTGCAGGCGACGTAGAACAGGCGCCGCTCCTCCTCGATCTCGTCGACCGAGCCGGTGGCCATATCCGACGGCATGTTCCCGTCCGCGGCGTGGATGAGGTAGACCGCGTCCCACTCGAGGCCCTTGGCGGAGTGCATCGTGGACAGGATGAGGTAGTCCTCGTCGAGCACCGGCGGGCCCGCCAGGTCCTCCGCCCAGGCCGGCGGGTCGAGCGCCATGTCCGCCAGAAGCGACGGCCGGTCGTCGAAGCGCGCCGCCAACCTTTCGATCTGCTCGAGGTCGCGTAGTCGCGCCGTGGCGTTGTCGTAGATGCGCTCAAGCAGCGGGGCGTACATCTCGCGGACGGCGTGCACCTGGGTGGTGAGCTCCATCGCGTCGGGACGTGTGAGATCGATCATGAGCGGCACGAACGACGCCCACGCGAACTTTGCAGCCGGTGCGGGCGAGCAGAGGTCGGCCCACGCCAGGAAGTCGCCGCCCGCTTCCGCCAGCGTCTCCATCAGTCGCTGCGCCGTCGTCGGGCCGACGCCCGGCAGCAGCGTGAGCACTCGCAGGCCCGCTGACAGGTCGCGTGGGTTCTCGGCAAGGCGCAGGATCGCGGCCAGATCCTTCACGTGGGCCGTCTCAGTGAACTTCAGCCCGCCGTACTTGCGGTAGGGGATGTTGCGGCGCTGGAGTTCCATCTCGAGGGGCAGCGAGTGGTGCGTGGCGCGAAAGAGCACCGCCTGCTTCTTGAGCAGGACGCCGGATTCGCGAAGCTCGAGCACGCGTCGGATGACGAAGTCGGTCTGCTCGTCCTCCTCCGTGCACGTCACGATCGCCGGCCGCTCGCCGCCCGTGCGCGCGGTCCACAGCGCCTTGTCGTGCCGCTCGGCGGCACCGGCGATGACGCGGTTCGTGGCCTCCAGAATCGGCTGCGTGGAGCGGTAGTTCTGCTCGAGCGGCAGTACAGCGACATCCGGGAACTGGGCAGGGAAGTCGAGGATGTTGCGCACGTCCGCCGCGCGGAACGAGTAGATCGACTGCGCGTCGTCACCGACCACGGTCACGCCGCGGCCGTCGGGACGCAGCAGAGCGACGATGCGTGCCTGTAGCGAATTCGTGTCTTGGTACTCGTCCACGAGCACGTAGTCGAAGCGCTTGCGGACCTCGGCACCGGCGGCGGGGTCCTCCATCAGACCGAGCCAGTACAGCAGGATGTCGTCATAGTCGAGCACGCCGGTGGCGAGTTTGCGCTCGACGTATTCGGCACACAGCCGCTTGAGGTCGTCCTCGTGCTCCAGGCACCATGGGAACGACGCGCGCAGCACGTCGCCGAGCGGCCGCTGCGAGTTCACACAGCGGCTGTAGATGTCCATGCAGGTCCCCTTCTGCGGGAACCTGCGATCGGTCTTGGCCAGCCCGAGCTGCGAGCGCACAACGCCCATCAGGTCCTCTGAATCGCCCCGGTCCATGATGGTGAATCCCGGGTCGACCTCGATCGACATCCCGTGCAGTCGCAGGAGGCGCGTCCCCATGGCGTGGAACGTCCCGCCCCAGACGGCTTCGCCGCCGGGCCCGCGCATGTCGGCGCCCCGAAGTCGTCGCAGCAGCCCGTCGACGCGCCGGGTCATCTCCTGCGCTGCTCGCCGTGTGAACGTGAGCAGCAGGATGCGCCGCGGGTCCACGCCGTTGGAGAGGTGGAACGCCACACGCGCCGCCAGCGTGGTGGTCTTGCCGGTTCCCGCGCCGGCCACGACCAGCAGCGGGGAGTCATCGTGGGTCGCGGCCGCATATTGTGCGCTGTTGAGGTCGGCGAGCACGTCGCCGATCGTTGGAACCGCACATTCGGCCGTCTGCATCGGGAGCCTCCGTTGTGACCAAAGAAGCGAACACGTGTTCGATTCTAGGGCAAGGGTGTGACAGAGGCAACGAGGCGGAATCGACCGGCAGGAGGGGCCGCGTCGCGGGCTACGGGCGCCGGGTGAACACCCTACGCCGCAGCTGCGTCAGCTGGCCCGAGACGCGGCTCGCCGGAGGCGCGTAACGCTTCCGGCGCGGGGAGGGCTTCTCGGCGACGAGCTCCTCGTAGATACCGGCGAGCTTGGCGGCCATCAGATCGATCGAGAGCGCATCGGCGCGCACGCGTGAAGCGGCACCCATCGAGGCGCGCAGCGCGTTGTCGCCGAGCACCCGGTCTGCAGCGGCGGCCAGCTCGATCGGCAGCTCCGGCGTGAGGAATCCGTTGACGCCGTCGATCACCGCGTCGCCGACGGCGAGGTCCTGGACCGCCACTATCGGCAGTCCCGACGCCATGGCTTCCGCCACCACGAGGCCCTGTGTCTCGGAGATCGACGCGAAGAAGAACGCGTCCGAAGCCGCGTATGCAGCAGCCACCTCGGCGCCCTGGAGGTATCCTGTGAAGGTCACTCGGTCGCCGACACCCAGCGCGGCGATGTGCGCCTCGAGGTCCTTGCGGTGCGGACCGTTGCCCACAAGCATGAGTCGCGCGCCGGGTGTTTTGACGCGCGCGATGGCCTCGACGAGCAGGTCGAGGTTCTTCTCGAGCCCGATGCGGCCCACGAACGTGAGCAGGCGGTCGCCCTCCGGGATAGCGAACCGTCTCCGCAGCGCAGCGACGCCGTCAGCGTCCGCGGTGGCGAACCGGCTCGCGTCCACGCCGGTCGGGAGCAGCTCGACCGGAGCGGTGACGCCCCACTCAGCGAGCGCCTTCTCGATCTTGGTGGACGGCGCCAGGACCATGTCGCACTGGTCGCAGAACTCACGGGACAGACGCTCCGCCATGGCGCGCGTGAAGCGTGTCTCCCAGACGTAGTGGACGTACTCCGGATACAGCGTGTGGTAGGTGTGCACGTAGGGG
The DNA here is from genome assembly GCA_025361445.1 of Coriobacteriia bacterium. Lineage (GTDB taxonomy): Bacteria > Actinomycetota > Coriobacteriia > Anaerosomatales > PALSA-660 > PALSA-660. Next base: position 7,802 of record JANYLP010000010.1, on the reverse strand, counting down.
ATGCGGGAGCGCTTCGCGACCGCAAGTCCGAACAGCCCGATCGCGAACGGGTCGTGGCTGTGGATGATGTCGAGGTCGGCGCGCCGGGCCAGCCGATAGGCGTTCTGCGAGTAGATCGATGCGAGCCGCATCTCCGGCTGCAGCGCGAAGGGGATGGACGGGATGCGCACGATGCGCTCGGTGTCCGTAGGCTGCCGCGGAGTCGGGGCGAAGATGTAGACCTCGTGCCCACGCCGCTCCAGTGCCTCGGCGAACAGCTTTATAGAGGTGACAACGCCGTTGATCTGTGGCGTATATGTGTCTGAGAAGAAGCCGATCCTCACTGAGCCGGGTCCTCCAGTGACAGGGGTGGCCGCTTCAGGTCCGGCCGCGCGACCGATGGTAACGCACTGACGGCCGCGCGGGTATGAACTCGGCTCGAGACGCCCTAGGAAAGGAAGCATCGTGAAGCTCGAGCCTGTGGTCGCGTTCGTTGCCACCTACGCGCTGTTCCTGATATCGGGATTTCTGTTCCGGCTCGATCTCGTCTACTACAACGCTCTCGCGAAGCCGTCTTTCACGCCGCCGGGCGCGGTCATCGGACTCGTCTGGGCTTTCCTGTTCGCGTGCATCTCGCTCTCGGTCGCGATGCTCATAGACAAAGTGGGGCTCGGGGGCGTTGGCGCGTGGCTCTGGGTCGCGCTGGCATCCAACTGGTTCCTCAACCAGGCGTACTCGTACTTCCAGTTCGAGCGGAAGGACTGGCTGCTGGCAGCGTTCGACTCCGGCCTGCTGACACTGACCGGGATCGCCGTCATCGCCTTGGCGTGGAACGTGAACCGATCGTCGGCGTGGCTCTTCGTGCCGTATACGGCGGGGACCGCTTTCGCGACGTACCTGTCCTACGCGGTATGGGCGCTGAACCGCTGAGGGTGCCCGCTACGGCTTGATGTAGCCGATCCCGGCCCTGATCGTCAGCTTCGTCCCCATCGGCTTGCTGATGGCTGCCAGTTTCTGCAGGATCCTCGTGGCCGACGCGCCGGTCTGAACCACCGGCGCACCCCATTCGCCCAGATAGACCGGCACCGCGGAGACGTTGGCGAGGCGGCCGGTCGGCCCCAGCTCGAATCGCAGGATGAACGTCTTGCGGCCCTCCACCGTCTTGTACGGGAAGAGGAAGTTGCCGAGCGAATAGGCGATGAGCTTGCCCTTGTACGTGTCGATGCCCTGCATCACGTGGGGGTGGTGTGACAGGACCGCGTCGGCGCCGGCGTCGATCAGCGCCCTGGCGTCGTGCCGTTGCCGGGCGTTCGCGGTATACGACTGCTCGGTGCCCCAATGGACCGACACGATCACGAGGTCGGCGACCTTGTGGGCGGCGCGCACCGCCGCGGTCATCTTCGTGACCGAGTAGCCGGAAGCCACGCCTGCCCGGGTCGAGCTCGGCGTGAAGTACGCGGGCAGGATCTGAGTGAACGCCAGGTAGGCGATCTTGCGCCCCTTGATCGTGACGATCGCGGGCGCCCATGCCGCTTTCGCGTTCACGCCGGCGCCGGCGTGGCCGATACCGGCTCTGTCGAGCGTCGCGAGCGTGTCCTTGAGCGCGATCGTGCCGTGATCCATCGCGTGGTTGTTGGCGAGCCCGACGATGTCGACGCCGGAGGCCGTCAGCGAGAGGATCCCGCGCGGGTCACCGTTGAAGATCAGGTTCGCCGGCTTGCCGCGGACAGGGGTGCCGCGGTTGGACAGCGGCGTTTCGAGGTTGCCGATGGTGAGGTCCGCGGCCCGCAGCAGCGAGGCCACCTTGGCGAGCGGCGCCCTTCCGCCCTTCGCGGCGATCATGCGGCGCGGCCCGAGGTCGAAGAGCAGGTCGCCGACGGCCGCGATGGTGATCGTCGCGGGAATGGACGGTGTGGGCTCCACCGAAGGGCTGGTATCGGTCGAGGGGGTGGACTCCGCGGATGGGATCGCCGCCGGGATCGCTTCGGCCGCCGCGGGCGCCAGGAACCAGCCGGGCGCCGCTTCGCCGGGCGCCGCAAGGACCGCCACAGCGATCCCGGTCCCTGCGATCAGCGCGAACGCGACCGCGACGCCGAGCAGCATCGAATACGGGGAGCGTGCGCGGGCGTGCGACCCTCTGCTCACAGCAACTTCTCCATCCACATCACATCGAGCGTGCGGCCGAACTTCATGCCGACCTCCCGCATGATACCCACCTCGAAGAACCCCAGCTTGCGCACCATGGCGAGCGACACGACGTTCTCGGTGCAGATGCGGGTGATCACCGCATGCACGCCGCCGGCCCGGCCCGCCTCGAGAAGCGCCTCGGTGAGCATCGTCCCGAGGCCTCGACCCGTCTCGTTCTCGTCGATGTAGGTGGAGGCTTCCACCGTGGCGTCGTAGGCGCAGCGCGTCGAGTAGCGAGAGAGCGAAGCCCAGCCGATGACGCGCCCGTCGCGCTCGGCCACGAGTACCGGATGCTGTGGCGCCGTGTGATCGTTCAGCCAGACCTCGCGGTCCTCGGGGCCCTCAGCCAGGGTGTCGAACGTCGCGGTCGACCCTGCGACGGCCTGGTTGTAGATCGCCGCCATGGCCGCAGCGTCCTCGCGCTTCGCGCGTCGGATCCGAACTTCGCCCATCCGTCCTCCGCCCCGAAGATGTCTCCGTACCGATGGTATGCTTGACCGCGTTGTCGAGTCACCCCCTCAAGTTCGAACGGAGACCCCTCGTGAGCGATCAGACACCCACCTCCACGCCGGCGGAGCCGCCAAAGCGGTCATGGCTGCCGATGGCTGCCATTCTCGCCGCGGTTGCTTTGGTCATCGTCGTGGCCGTCGGGGTCGCCTTCGTGGCGCTGCAGAACAAGCCGGCGAACAGAGGCGCCGACCGTCGGGCGATGGCCAAGGTCGCACTCTCGGGCATCGAGGCGATGATCACCGGGAACGGAGATGCGCTGTTCGCCCTCTCGACAGAGACGATGCAGCAGGACTTCACGCCGGCGTTCGTCGAGGCCATGAAGACGAGTGGCATGAAGGCTCTCTTCGAGGAACCCGCGTGGAAGGGCGACGACTTCTCCGTCGTCGTGGACACGTCGAAAGGCCAGGGCGTCGTGATCGGCGGCCCCGTTCCCGACGGCAATCCTGTGGTCCTCTATCGCACGATGGGCCATCTCGGCTCGACCACCGGAGGCATCGAGCTCACCACGACCCCGACCGGATGGGCCATCGTGAGCTACGTAGTCGGACCCTCGGCCCCGACAACGTCCGGGGTCTCACCGACCGGCACCCCCGCGGCGACGTCCACGCCGTAGCTTTCAACACCGCGCGGCACCGTACACTGCGTTCATGGGACGCATCCACGTAGGCACATGCTCGTGGACCGAGAAGACGATGGTCGACCTCTGGTATCCCCGGGGGGTGACCTCGCCCGAGCAGCGTCTGCGCTACTACGCGTCGAAGTTCGACACCGTCGAAGTCGACTCGTCCTACTACGCCATCCCGCAGCGTCGCTACGCCGAGGCGTGGGCGGAGCGGACTCCGCAGCATTTCATCTTCCACATGAAGGCCTACGGGCTGATGACAGGTCACGAGGTCGACGTGCGTTCGCTGCCGCCCGAGCTCAGGGAGTTCCCTCACACCGTGGAGCACGGCCGGGTGCAGAACGCGCATCCCGACATGGTCGATGGCGCCTTCGATCTGTTTCTCGATGCGATCGACCCGCTGCGGCACACCGGCAAACTCGGCGGCATCCTCATGCAGTTCCCGCCGTACTTCACAGCGGCCGGTCCCGAGGTCACCAAGCGTAATCTCGACTACCTGGACTACGTGGCGGACCGCCTCAGCGGATACCGGACACTCGTCGAGTTCCGCCACCCGTCGTGGGTCGCGCCCGGGAGGATCGATGACACGCTGGCGTTCCTTCGCGAGCGGGGGCTCGCCTACGTGACCGTGGACAATCCGCAGTTCCCGACGCGCTGCACGATGCCGGCGCTTTCGGCCGTCACGAGCGATACCGCCTACGTCCGCTTCCACGGACGCAACGCGGAGACGTGGTTCGCGAAGGGCGCCACCGCGGCGGACCGCTTCGACTACCTGTATTCGACCGCCGAGCTGGAAGAATGGGTCTCACCCATTCAGGAACTCGCCGCTCAGGCCGATGACACCTTTGTGATGTTCAACAACAACAGGTACGACTACGCCCAGCGCAATGCCGCCGACATCGCTACGATCCTTGGCGATAAGGTGGTCACGCCCGAGGGCGAGAGCGACGCAGCGGCTACGCTGTTCTAACATCCGTACGAACGCAAGCGATGGCAAAGGAGAACGGATGCTTCTCGATCTGAGCCGAACAGCGTTCCTTACCGATCTCATCGGGACGTTCGCCTCGAACGAGGCCTACACGGCCGAGTGGGGCGTCGACACCGACATGACCATCGCGAGCAACCCCGTCCACGGCACCTGGGGCACGGGCAAGAAGCGCATCGAGTATTCCGCCGCGCTCAAGGCCGTGGAAGCCGATCGCACCGTGTATTTCTGGGAGATGCTGAAAGAGGCCTCGGGCGGCTTCGAGAAGCCCTCCGGGAAGAAAGCCGAGACCGTCATCGGTCCCGGTTCGACCTCGTGGGAATGGGGCTACGGCACCCAGCGGGCGCTGGTCGAGGACGTGGCCGCGCGCCACGGCTTCACCGTCAGGGTCGTGCTGGATCGCCGCTCGGCGACCTGGTAGGCCGCGCGAACTCGTTGCGCACGTCCTGGCTCAGCTTCCCGTCCGCGATCTCGAAGATCCGGTCGGTCATCGACGCGATCTCCTGGTCGTGGGTGACGATGAGGAAGGAAGTCCCCCACTCGCGGTTGACCGTGCGGAACAGGTCGTAGACGGCGTCCGTGCTCTCGGTGTCCAGGTTGCCGGTTGGTTCGTCCGCCAGCACAAGCGGCGGGCGGTTCATCAGTGCGCGAGCGATCGCGACGCGCTGCTTCTGCCCCCCGGACAAGTCGTTCGCTCCCTTGCCGCCGAGCCCGCTCAGGCCGAGGACGTCGAGCGTCTCGTCGACGCGTTTCGTCAGATCCGCATCGAGCCGCCTACCGGCGATCAGCGCCGGCATGGCGACGTTCTCGCGAACGGAGAACTCCGGTAGAAGGTGGTGGTACTGGAACACGAAGCCGATGAGCTCGTTGCGCAGCGCCGCCCGCTCGGACGAGCCGATCCGCGACACGTCGCGGCCGCCGAGCATGAGCGATCCGTGCGTCGGTGTGTCGAGCAGGCCGAGCATGTTGAGTAGCGTGGACTTACCCGAACCCGAGCGTCCGACGATGGCTGCGAACTCGCCTGCGTCGAACTGGAAGGACACGCCCTCGAGCGCGACCGTCGGCACGGCGCCGGGGTAGACGCGTCCGAGTCCCTCCGCCACAACCAGAGTCTCAGCCATTCTGGATCACCTCGATCGGGTCGAGGCGGGTGGTCTTGCGTATCGGGATCAGCGACGAGAGCACCGCGACGAGGATCCCGACGGCAGCGGAGATGGCGATGAAGCCCGGCTCGGGAACGATTGGGAAGGAGCTGGGGCTGCGGCTGGTACCCGCGGTGAAGCCGGCGATGAGCAGGTAGCCGGTCAGCACTCCGAGCCCGGTGCCCGTGACGCCGAGGATCATCGCTTCGGCGAAGAAGATGTTCCCCGTCCGACGGTCCGCCATGCCGAGCGCCTTGAGGATGCCGATCTGCCGGGACTTCTGCACGGCCGAGACCGCGAGAGTTGAAGCGATGCCGAGCGCAACGGCCACCAGCACGAAGACCTGGATCAGGTACGAGGAGCCCGACTGGGACTGGAGGGCTGTGAGCAGGTCCTTGTTCTCCACCTGCCAGTTGGTGATCTTCACCGTGGGCAGCTGCGCCGCCCATTCGGCGGCGACCGTCTTCGACAGGAACGGGTCGGTCAGCTGGGTCTCGATGGCGGTGTACTGGTCTGCCCGATGGCCGAGCAGCCCGCGCGGGAACTCGGGCCCGGAGAACGCCTGCCGCAGGTTCGCCGCGCTCGATCCGAGGTCGAACACTCCGGAGACGCGCAGTGTCGTCCGGCTCGAGCCGGTGAGTAGAGAGAGCGGATCCCCGGGTGCGAGCGCGTACTTCGCTGCGAGGTCCTTCCCGATCATGATCTCGCCCGGCCGGAGCGAGGCGGTCCCGGCTATGGTGCGCGGCGTGAGCTTGTAGATCCGGTCGAGCTCACCGAGGACGCCGCCTTTCACGGTGAGCGGTACGCGATCGGTGCCGTTGGAATAGAGGGTCGACACTTGTCGCGTCGGTACGACCGCCTTCACGCCCGTAGTGGTCGTCACCAGGCGCTGTACGCGTTCCGTGTAGACGACGGGCTGGCCGTCCTTGGGATCTGTCAGCGTGACGTGCGAGCTCGACCCGATGGTCGTCTTGACGAGCGATGCCTGCAGCGATGTGATCAGGGAGCCGACGAAGATCTGCACGGCGATGCCGACGGCGATGCCGACGATGATCAGCGCGGACTGAGCCCAGGAACTCCGGACGAACCTCCAGGCGATCTTGAGTGGCAGCACCGGCTACTCCCCCGGCCCGAGGAGACCGGCCGAGTCGAAGAGGTCCGCTTCCGGGATGCCGTGAGCCCCCCGCGGTACGGCGGTCCCACCCACCAGGATACGCACGCCGGGAAGCGCGCCGCGCAACTGCGCGAGAAGCGAGTGGAACGCTACCCGGTGGAAGTGCGTCGAGACGCTCAGCACCACCGTGTCGGCCTCAAGCGCGATGGCCGCCGAGACGATCTCAGCGGTCGGTGTGTCGGCGCCGAGGAAGCAGACGCGCCACCCGGCGAGCTCCAGGCGATCGGAGAGCATGCGCAATCCGAGGTCGTGCGCCTCGTGCGGCGGACAGGTCATCAGTACCGTCCCCCGCTCGCGCCCTCGCGCGGCCGAGAGCGCGCTCACGCGCGGGAAGAGCGCTTCCACGATGGTGCGGATCGTCGCGGAGGCGAGATGCTCCTCCCACACGCAGACCTCGCCGGTCTGCCACCGTGCGCCGATGTCGGCGAGAAGTGATCCGAGGATCCCGTAGAGCGCGGGGATCGTGAGCGGCCCGCCGTCGATAGCCTCAAGAGCGACACGGACGGCTGCGGCCTTGTCGTGCGCGGCTAGAGCGGTGTCGAGAGCGGCGCGAAGCGTCGCTGCGGAATGGGTGAATGCGGTGCTATCGCCCACTGAGAATGCCACCTTCCTAGGTCGGCGTTCGCAGGTGTGTGTCCCCGAGTTCAGTATGCTATAGGCGCTGCCAGCGTGAGAAGCGTATCTGTAGGGCGTCGCGCAGGGTCCCGGCTTCCTCCCGCTATCGCATCGGTAGACAAAGCATGACGGGGTCGGTAGAATCCCCTCGCTGTCCGTGTTCGCGGATGCCCGATTCTGGGGGTGTAGCTCAGCTGGTTAGAGCGCCGGCCTGTCAAGCCGGAGGTCGCGGGTTCGAGCCCCGTCACTCCCGCCATAGGACTTCACGAAGGGCCACCCATCCGGGTGGCCCTTCTGCGTGTGCGACGAAGAAGCCAGCACGCCTCAGACGGGGTCCTGCGACGCTTCCCCGTCATCGGAGACGTGGTCGGTCCACGCGACGCCGTCCCAGTAGCGCAGCTGGTGGCGGCCTCTGGGGTCCGCAAGCCACGCGGCCGGCGCGGATGTCGCAGCGGCCTGCGGTACAGCCGCGCCGGGCGACTCGATCTTGCCGCGCGACAACACGCCGTCCCAGAGCCGCTTCTCAAGCTCGGCGGTCCACGCCCTCTCGACTTCTTCCGGTGCGTCCTCGCCATCGTGACTCGCATC
>JANYLP010000089.1 GCA_025361445.1 Coriobacteriia bacterium | reverse complement strand
CGCCTTCGATGATGCGCTGGTTCGAGTGGCACGAGTTCAGCGCCGCGGTCGCGCTGGCGTTCAGGAACACGGGAACTGCGATTGCAACGAGGATACCGATAATGAGAACGACGACCATGAGCTCTACGAGGGTGAATCCCTCGTCCTTACGGAACATCTTCATAGATGTCCACCGCCCTTTCCTTTGACCCCATAAGGCCGAAACCTCCAGTGAGCCGGATGCCCACAGGTAAGTTATCGGCCCTTGCGTCGATCACTGTACATCTAGGTCCCGAATGGTCCATACCTGCCGACCGTTCGTCGGGGGAAACGAGGAGAGCCGGGACCCGTTGGGTCCCGGCTCTCTGCTCACTCAAACTGTCCAGCGGGTCAGAATGTCATTCCTAGTAGTGAGCGTGATACACCGCGGTGTACGCGATCGCCGCAGCAGCGTGAGCGGCCAGCGCGTCAGAAGTGACACCGTCGGTGTTCGTGTCATAGAACAGGCCAACGGCCGCTTTCGGGCACTTCGGCTCCTGCTTGATGTACGCACCCCCACCGACGAGGTCCGTGTTGGCGGCATTCACAAGATTAGCGGTGTATGTCTTACCTGACGCCTTGAACGCCTGGACAGCGCCGTCGATCGTGCGCTGGCTGGCCTGGCAGGACTTGAGCTCAGCGTTGGCGCTGGCGCTCAGGAACACGGGAACCGCGATTGCAACAAGGATACCGATAATGAGAACGACGACCATGAGCTCTACGAGGGTGAAGCCCTCGTCCTTACGGAACATCTTCATAGATGTCCACCGCCCTTTCCCTTGACCCCATGAGGCCGAAACCTCCAGTGAGCCGGATGCCCACAGGTAAGTTATCGACCATTCCTGCCGCAACCTTACAGGGTGAATCACAGCGGTCAAGACTTTCCGACCGTTCGTCGGCGTATGACCGTCCCGGACTGCCCTACTTCACGAGGTTGATGACCTCGAACATCGGAAGATACAGCGCGATGACAACCCCACCCACGACCACGCCCAGCGTTGCCATCATCAGCGGCTCGATGAGCGATGTGAGGCTCTCGACGCCGGCGGTAACTTCCTCGTCATAGAATTCCGCGACCTTGCCGAGCATCGCATCGAGGGCCCCGGTCTCCTCGCCCACCGAGATCATCTGGACCACCATCGCCGGGAACACAGGGTTTTCAGACAGGGGCTTGGCGATCGTCTCGCCTTCCTTGATCGCGGACCGAACTTTGCGCACCGCGCGGGAGATGACCTCATTCCCCGACGTTGTGCCCACAATATCGAGCGCCGCAAGGATCGGTACGCCGGCGGCCACGAGGGTGCCGAATGTGCGCGTGAACCGCGAGAGGGCCATCTTGCGGATGAGCTTGCCGAATACCGGCATCCGAAGCTTGATCGAGTCCCACGTGTAGAGACCCTCCGGCGTGCTCTTCCACCAGCGGAAAGCCACGACCAGGACGATGACCACAACCACGAAGATGAGGCCCGGCAGCCCACGCGAACCCTCAGAGAGCATCACGAGGAACTGAGTCGGTGCCGGAAGCGCTCCACCCATGGTGGAGAACATCGTCTGGAACGTAGGCACGACGAAGACGAGCATGGCGACCAGGACGATGAACACGAGCGAACCCATCGCTATCGGGTAGGTCATCGCCGACTTGATGCGACCCTTGATCATCGCCTCGCGCTCGAAGTGGTCTGCGACTCTGTTCAGCACCTCATCGAGCACGCCGCCCGTCTCGCCCGAACGCACCATGTTCACGAAGATCGGCGGGAACACCTTCGGGTGCTTGGACATCGCGTCCGAGAGAGACTGTCCGCTTTCGACGTCGCGGGCGATCTGATTGATGATGACGCGCAGCGATTGACTCTCGGTCTGCTGGCCGAGGATGGAGAGGCACTTCGTCAGCGAGAGCCCGGCGCCGATCATCGTCGCGAACTGACGCGCGAAGACCGTGATGTCCGCCGGTTTGACGCCGGTGCCGAACTGGATGGAGTTGAGCCGTTCGAGGACGCCGCCACTCTCGTCGAGAGAGACGATGACGTAGCCCATCGAACGCAGCTTCGCCGAGACGGCGTCCTTTGTGGCGCCCTCGATGGTGCCGTCGACGGCCTTGCCGGCCTTGTCCCGGACCGTGTACTTGAACGTCGCCATGCGAGCCCTTCCCTACGAGGTTCGGTCGTCGGGTTCGATCAGCTGGCGCAACAGGGACGGGTCGAGCGCCTGCCCCAGCGCCGTGTCATAGCTTATCAACCCCTGACGATACTTGTCGGCAAGCGATTCGTCCATCGAGACCATGCCGTATTGACGACCGGTCTGCATGACGGTGGCCAGCTGATGCGTCTTCGCTTCCCTGATGAGATTGCGAACGGCGGCTGTCGGGATCAAGACTTCACATACGAGGATCCTGCCTTCGCCGTCTGCGGTGGGCAGAAGCTGCTGCGACACGATACCCTGCAGCGTCGACGCGAGCTGGATGCGCACCTGTTGCTGCTGCGCCGGCGGGAAGACGTCGATGATGCGGTCGATGGTCTGCGCAGCGTCCTGCGTGTGCAGCGTTGCGAAGACCAGATGTCCCGTCTCCGCCGCTGTCAGCGCCGCCTGGATCGTGGGTAGGTCTCGCATCTCGCCTATGAGGACGACGTCCGGGTCTTGCCGCAAAATGTAGCGCAGCGCGTTGCTGAACGCCTTCGTGTCGGAGCCCACCTCGCGCTGGGTGACGATCGACTTCTTGTGCTTGTGGATGTACTCGATCGGGTCCTCGATCGTGATGATGTGCAGCTGGCGATTGGTGTTGATGTAGTCGATGACCGACGCGAGCGTTGTGGTCTTTCCCGCTCCGGTGGGACCGGTCACGAGCACGAGCCCCCGCGGACGGCAGGCAAGCTCCTCGATCACAGCCGGCAGGCCGAGGTCCGCAAAGGATCCGATGGTGGGCGGGAGGATTCGGGCAGCGGCGCCCACACTCCCCCGCTGGAAGTAGGCATTGACGCGGTAGCGTGCCACCCGCCTGATCGAGTAGGCGAAGTCCGCTTCCCACGAGCGGTCGAGCTCGTCGCGCTGGGCTTCGTTCATGATCGAGAGCACGAGGGCGCGTGAATCATTCGGCTTGAGCACCGGGGCGTCGAGTTCCACGAGATGCCCGTGGTAGCGCATGGTTGGAGGCCTCCCCACGGCGATGTGAAGATCGCTACCGCCCCGCTCCGCGACCTCCGTGAGCAGATCGATCATGTCGCGCGGGTAGTCTTCCGAAGCGGTCACAAGGCCCTCCCTGCTCGTCAGGCCGGAGTACGCGCACATCGTACACGAGGTGCGCCTGATGGCCGGTAGATCCGTGTAAGAAACAAGTCGGGCGACGATCTCAGAATACAAAGGGACAGGCACATCGCGCCCAATCAGAGTTGTCGTACATGTCATTCCTCGATATCATTTGCGTTGTACGCAAAGACTATCGATGCGGAGTCAGCGATGGAGACCGTGACTATCTCGCCGAAGTTCCAGGTGGTCATTCCGAAGAGCATCCGTGAAGCGCTGCATCTTCGCCCCGGACAGAAGGTGCAAGCGATCCAGTACGGACACCGGATCGAGCTTGTGCCGATCGTCCCGCTGCGGCAGCTCATGGGCTCACTGCGCGGCATCGACACGCATGTGCCGCGAGATGCGGACCGTGTATGAACGTCGTCGACTCCTGCGGATGGCTCGAGTACTTCGCACAGGGCCCCAATGCGGCGTTCTTTGCCGTGGCACTTGAGGACACGGAAGAACTGATCGTCCCGAGCATCTGCGTGTATGAAGTGGGCAAGCGGATCCTGCTGCAACGGGGCGAAGATGATGCACTTCGCGTGATGGCACACATGCAGCAAGGACTGGTCGTCGATCTCACGGCGGCGCTCGCGGTGGAGGCAGTGCGCATCGGCTCGAGCGAAGGGCTGTCGCTTGCGGACAGCATCATCCTCGCAACGGCGCGCTCGCGTCATGCGACGCTGTGGACGCAGGATTCGGACTTCAGCCAGCTCGAAGGGATCAAGTACGTCACGCGTCAGGAATAGGCGGCGCTCTACACGACGACGCGCGCGACCTCTTCGACGGATGTGTCGCCGCGGCGGGCCTTCTCGAGGCCGTCCATGCGCAGCGTCAGCATCCCCTGGGACACGGCCATGCGCTTGATGTCGTCGGAGGTGGCCCCGGTGACGCAGAGGTGCGAGATCTCCTCCGTCATCAGCAGCACCTCGTGCAGGCCCAGGCGTCCGCGGTAGCCGGTGCCGCCGCACTTCCGGCACCCGACCGCCTTCCAGACTGTCGCCGGGAGATTCTCCGGGTCGAAGCCCGCGTCGAGAAGCAGCGCCTTGGGGGGCTCGTACTCCAGCTTGCAGTCGGGACACAGGCGACGCGCGAGCCGCTGTGCCAGAACGCAGGCCACGGACGATGATACGAGGAACGGCTCGACGCCCATCTCGACCAAGCGCGTGACGGCGCTTGAGGAGTCGTTGGTGTGCAAAGTCGAGAGCACCAGATGCCCGGTGAGCGCCGACTCGATGGCGATGCTCGCCGTCTCGCGATCGCGGATCTCACCGACGAGGATGACGTCCGGCGAACAGCGCAGGAACGATCGCAGCGCACCGGCGAAGGTCAGGCCCGCGCGCGGGTTCGCCTGTATCTGGTTGATGCCGGGAAGCCGGTACTCGACCGGGTCCTCGACCGTGATGATGTGGCGCTGGATCTCGTTGAGTACGTTGACCGCGGCATACAGCGTGGTCGACTTGCCCGAGCCTGTCGGCCCGGTGACCAGAACAGCACCGTATGGCTTCCGGAAGCTGCTCTCGAAACGGTCGAGTGAAGATGGCAGGAAGCCGAGGTCGACGAGCTTGAGCAGGATGGAGTCCTTACGCAGGATTCGCAGCACGACTCGCTCGCCGTAGACGGTCGGCAGCGTGGAAACGCGCAGGTCGAGCGAGTGATGACTGACAGTGATGGAGGAGTGGCCGTCTTGGGGCTTGCGATTCTCGGCGATGTCCATGTCGGCCATGATTTTGAAACGGGAGATGACCGCGGCCTGCGCCGACTTGGGGCTCCGCATCATCTCGTGTAGCACGCCGTCGATTCGGTACCGGACGCGCAGATCGTGTTCCTGCGGTTCGATGTGGATGTCTGATGCGCGATCCGAGACGGCCTTGGTGATGATGAAGTTCACGAGCTTGACGATCGGCGTATCGGTCGTGACCTCGGCCATCTTGGAGAGCTCGGTATCGCCGCCGATGTCGTCGGTGATGAGCTCGCGCTGCCCCATCCGATCCGCGGCGCCGTACGACTCCTCGATCGTTGTCATGATGTCGTCGCGCGTGGCGATAGCCGGCACGCAGTCGTAGCCGGTGATGATTCGCAGGTCGTCGAGGGCCAGCACGTTCTGCGGGTCCGCCATTGCGACGATAAGACGCCCTCGCTCGTCGAACCCGACCGGCATCAGGGCATAGCGCGTGGCAAGGTCGCGGGGGACCACGGCGATCGCGGTCGGGTCCGGATGCTTCTGCACGAGGTCGATGAACGGGATACCGATCTGATCGGCCAGGATCGCGAGGATCGCAGCCTGCGGGGCATACCCGAGCTCGACGAGGACCTTGCCGAGTTGTCCGCCCGTGGCCTTCTGCACTTCGAGGGCATCGTTGAGCTGCACGTCGTCGATGACGCCGGCAGCGATGAGCATCTCTCCGAGTCGTTTGGGTGCCACGCTACTGCGCTCCGGTTTCAAGCGGCGTCATATCCAGTATCCGATCGATCAGCGCCAGGAGTACGCACTTAGATGACTCACGTTCGGTGACGTCACATGCGATGACCGGAACATCGGGCGCAGCGTGAACCGCGTCGCGTACGGCGCTCAGCCGGTTATCGTCGCCCTGCGCGAGGCGGTTCGCCGCGATCACATAGGGAACGTCAGCGTTCGCGTTCAGAAAGTCCACGACCTCCGAGGCGCCTTCGATGGATCGCGAACGAGATGCGTCCAGCGCCACGATGATCCCGATCGGCCCCTCCGCAAGCGGCCCTTCGGCCAGGGAGTCCGGCTCCTCGCCAGGCGTTCCGAACAGATACAGGACGAGTTCGCGATTGATGGTGACGCGACCGAAGTCGAGCGCCACCGTGGCCTCACCGCGACCGTCCTCGTTGCGCCGGTTGAGCTTACGCTCGGTCGAGAGGACGGCGATCTCGGAGAGCGACCGGATGAACGTGGTCGTTCCCGCCCGTGCAGGGCCGGTCACGATGATCTTCGCGGACCTCATCTAGAGCTCCTTGATTCCCGCATGGATCTGCAGGAGTTCGTCGCGCGTGAATGTGGTGTCCCGGTGTATCGAGTGCTGGACTGGCGGCGCCACGCGCAACGCAACCTCCGACTGCGATGCGTAGCGGGGGCGACGGCTCTGCGCCCCCGTGAGGGAGGCGATCTCGCTCCCGATACCCGCCCAGACTCCGCGGCGCACGGGGGTCGGCTCGGCAGGCGCCTCGGCTTCGGGCTCAGGGTCGACGGTGCATTCCGGCACCGGTTCGGGTTCCGAATCGGGATCGGAGGCGAAGTCCGGGTCGGCTTCGAATCCGGGTTCATCCGCCAGGATCACCTCGGACTCGAGGAAGAGAAGCGACGCAGCATCGGGCTCGTCCTGGGCGTCGACCGCTTCTTCAATCGCGACGGGCATCTCGCCCGGCTCAACGATCTGCAGCAGGCCGGCGCCGAAG
>JANYLP010000106.1 GCA_025361445.1 Coriobacteriia bacterium | reverse complement strand
GGACGTCAACGAGATCACGCACTTCACACAGTACGTCCCCGGCCACGCTATGCTCGGACTGCTCTTCTTCTCGGCGTCGATCTGCATCGGGGGCGCATACTACGTGGTGCCCAGGGCTCTCAAGTGCTCGCTCTACAGTCGCCGGCTGGCGCGCGCGCAGTACGGCTTGTACGTCATCGGATTCGCTGCCTTCTTCATCTCGTTCCTAGTGAACGGCGCGATACAGGGCGTGGACTGGACCCGTGTCGGTATCCCGATCTGGACCGTCCTGCCGGCTCTGCGTCCGTGGGGGGCGGTCCGCATCATGGGCGGTGCTCTGGTCGTGACGAGTTTCGTCATGTTCGCCTACAACATCATCGCGACGGTCATCGTCCGGCGCCCCTTCCAGCTGCCGGACGTGACGACGAAGACCGCCACGATCCCCGAGCACGCCGGGCCTCCGTCCCCTGATGGCAGGGGAGTGATGACCCGATGAAGATGTCGTTCAAGATCGTGCTGTGGGGCGCGATAGCCGTGGTGCTCTCCGTGATCACGATCGTGGTGTTCACGCCGATCGCCGTCTGGAATCCGGAGACGACTGTGGTCGCCCATCCCTACACCGTCGAGCAGGAGGCCGGCCGGAAGCTCTTCTATTCCAACGGCTGCAACTACTGCCACACTCAGTACGTACGGGCCATCGACGTGGGGATGGGGCCCGTTTCCGAGGGTGGCGATTACAACTACGACCAACCCCTCATCCTGGGGTCGATCCGCACGGGCCCGGACCTCACCTACATCGGGCGCAAACGCAGCCAGCAGTGGGAGGTCGATCACCTCAAGGACCCGAGGCAGTTCTCGCCCATGTCCCTGATGCCCGCCTTCACCTTCCTCACGGATGACGAACTCAGATCGATCTCAGAGTATCTGTACAACCTCGGCGATCGGACCGCCGCCGAGTTCATGGTCGAGTCGCCCGAGTCGTATCAGGACGCGACCGGCCCCCCCCACCCGACGGCGGTGCAATCCAACGACCCGAGCGCGACAGCCCAGGGCTGGCCGACGTTCATTCAGGCCGGCCTGTACGAGGGCAAGCAGATCTACGCGTCCCACTGCCTCACGTGCCATGGGTGCGCGGGTAACGGCCTGGGGACCTACGGCGGCACTCTCATCGTGACGCCGGCGAACTTCAAGGTCGACCCATTCCGCACGATGCCGGACGACCAGTGGTTCTGGCACGTGTCGGAAGGCGTACAGGGCTCGGTCATGCCCCCGTGGAGGGAGAGTCTGACCGAGAGCCAGAGGTGGAACGTCATCCACTATGTGCAGGAGATGTACGCGTTCCCCTTCGAGCGCGACCCGGCCGAAGGGGCTCCGCCGCCGGCGTATCAGAAGACGAATCCCCTTTCGGCCACGCTGGACACCATCGATGCCGGGAAGCGCATCTGGACTCGCGAGTGTGCGGTCTGCCACGGCGACTCCGCGCAGGGGGAGGGCATCTTCCGCGCGGGCATCGAACCCGTCCCCCCGAGTTTCGACGACGCCGGGCACTACGGTCCTTTCACCGACGGCGACTACTTCTGGCGCATCAGCGAGGGCGTCCCGTGGACCGCGATGCCCACCTGGAAGCTCGTCTACAACGAGACCGAGCGATGGCAGCTCGTGACCTACATCCGCACGATGTTCACGAAGACCACCACCCAGCCGCCGCAGCCCGCGGAGGCCGACAAGGTCACAACGACCGATGTCATGAAGGCCATGACTCTTCCGGCACTGGCGAGCTACGACGCGGGTCGGCAGCAGTTCCTCACACAGTGCGCCCACTGCCACGGTCTCGCAGGCGATGGCAAGGGTTGGGACGCCGCGTTCCTGAGCCCCACGCCGGCCAATCTCCAGCAGAAGCTCGCGCCGACCGTCCCGGGGATTATGGACAACTACGACGGCATCACCTTCTCCAAGGTCACGAACGGCATGCGGGACACGGCGATGCCGACCTGGGGCGAGCTGCTGAACACCAGGATGCGGTGGGACGACGTGAAGTACCTCAAGGACTCGTACACGACGGGCGTGTCGGCCGGGTCGAACGCGTCACACTACGGGAATGGCGAGGTTCCCCTACCGTACGTTCGCACGGACACCGGCATCTTCCAGAGCGAGATCGCGACGATCGTTCCAGCAGCCGGCAAACCTGTTTACGAGAAGTACTGCCTGACCTGTCATGGGAAGAAGGGGCAGGGTGACGGACCGGGCGCGACCAACCTCAAGGGCGGCCATCCGGCGCCGTTCGTGAAGAACATGAACCTGCCATACATCTTCGGCGTGACGCGGGGGGGTATCGCGAACACCCACATGTACGGCTTCCAGCCCGTGCTCGAGGAGATCGACATCTGGAACGTGACCGCGTACATCGTGGGCCTGACCGGCGGGAAATGGGGAGGGTGACGCGCCCATGTCGCTCGGAATACAGGTAGTCGCCGGGTGGATGGCGTTCGTCACGCTCTTCGGCTTGGCGCTGCTGGCGTGGGCGGTCTACTCCGGCCAGCTCGACGATGCGGTAGCCATCAAGCGGATCCCCATCGACGAGAAGGAGCCGGAGGCTTGGTCCGCCCGTCCGAAGGCCAAGAAGGAAGGCTAGCCGTGCCTGACAACGTGTTGAACGTGGGTCCACAGCTCCTCTCCGTGCTCGGGGGGACGATCGTGCTCCTCGGCGCCGCGCTCGTGTTCGCGTTCAAGTACCACGCGACAACGGACAGGGCCGGTGCGAGGGGTCACCGTCCCGCCGACGAAGCGAGAGCGGCCGAGATCGCACGCCCCGACGGGTTCATCGACAGCTTCGCCGGAGTGATTTCGGAAGCCGGAGGCGGGATGCCGTTCATGGCGACGATCATCATGATCGTCGTGCTCGTCTCCTGGTTCGTCTATCTGTTCGCGAACTGGCAGGGGTGAAACCCAGATGCCCTATCTGTATGAGGTCTCATTCGACATCCGGCATGACCAGATGTCGCAGCTCGAGATCGGTGATTCACTGGAACGCCTCGTCGGCTATCTGAAGATCCGTCTCCCGGTCCAGCACGGCTTCGTCCTCGCCGACGCGTGGTATTCCGTGGACGACCCGGAGGCGACGCGCATCGTTGCTCGCAGCCAATGGAGCGACTGGGGCGACGTCGAGGAGCATCGGGCCTCCTCGATCCTTGAGGAGCACCTCTTCGAGGAGTTCGACCCTCACGTGAACAAGGACAACGTGACGATCCGGACCTATGCAGAGGTGGGGAGCGGACCGTTCTCCGCACGCCGATGACCGGGTGCACCAGCTGCGAACTGTGCGGGATGGAGGTCATGGGAGACCCGATCGTCCGGGTGGTTCAAGGCTCAGAGTACTGCTTCGACACCGACGACTGCGCACGGCTCTACGAGCGAGCGGCGAAGGCCGGCATGCTGGACCAGGTCCTCGCCGATGCTCCTGGGCACCGGCTCGGCCTCCTGCAGCGTCTCGGGCTGCACCACGAGACCGCCTTCTTCACACTGGACGGCATGTGGTGCGCCTCGTGCGCGAAGGTCGTGGAGAAGGTCCTGCGCCAGGGCGAGGGCGTGGCTGAGGCGCAGGTGAGCTTCGCGGCCGGCAAGGGCCGCATCGACTACGACCCCCGGGTCACCGACCTCAAGGAGCTCGTCCACCGGATCGAGCGTCTCGGCTATATACCGCGGATGGAGGGGACCGCCGAGTCCGCACGATCGGGCCGGGCAGAGGAGCGGCTGCTCATTCAGGTCCTTGTCGCCTTCGCGTTCGGGATGCAGGAGATGGTGATCTACATCGTCCGGCTCTACCCGGCGTACGCGGTCGGCGACGTGGTGTCGTCGGGTGTTCGCGTCATGCAGGCGCTGGCCCTCGTGCTCGCGGTGCCGACTCTGTTCTACGGGGGCATCACCTTCCTGCGTGGTGCGGTGCATGAGCTGCGCGCGCGCACTCCGGGCATGGACACGCTCGTCGCGCTGGGGACGCTTTCCGCGTTCGGGTACAGCACCTGGGCGGCGGTCGTCGGCGGCTACCCCACGTACTTCGACTCGGTGGCGATGATCGTCCAGTTCGTGATCCTCGGTCGATACATCGAAATGGCGGGCGGGGCGCGTGCACGCAAGGACGTGCGCGGTCTGATGGAGCTGCAGCCCGAGCGTGCGTGGGTGCTCGGGCCCTCCGGCGCGATCCACGAGATGCCGGCCTGGCAGCTCAAACCCGGTCACACCATCGTGGTCAAGCCGGGGGAGCGCGTGCCAGTGGACGCGACCGTGCTCGAGGGCCGAGGACACGCTGACGAGTCACTGCTCACCGGTGAGTCGGCCACCGTGGCCAAGCATGACGGCGACACGGTCTGGGCCGGCACGCTCGTCGTCGAGGGATCGCTCACCGCCCGCGTCGAGCACGGCGTCGACGCATCGCGTCTCGCGGGGATCCGAACTCTCGTGGAAACGACGCTCTCATCACGGGCGCCAGCGGAGCGGCTCGCCGACAGGGTCTCGCTCATCCTCACACTGGGCGTCATCTCGCTCGCACTCGCCACCGGAGTGGGCTGGTCGATCGCTGGGGCCGGGATGTCGCACTCGCTGATCACCGCGGTCGCTGTGCTTGTTGTGGCGTGTCCGTGTGCGCTCGGACTCGCGACACCGCTCGCGGTCAGCGTCGCTCTCGGCCGAGCCGCGCGCAAAGGTGTGCTCGTGCGCAACGGGGCCGCCCTCGAGAACGCCGGGCAGACCTCGCTGGTGGTGCTGGACAAGACCGGTACCGTGACTCTCGGCACACTCGAGGTGTCGGGATCGGGCGGACTGTCCCGCGCCCTGCTCTTGGGCGCGGCCGCAGCGGTCGAGCAGTACTCGGAGCACCCGCTCGCCGCCGCGATCGTGGCCGCTTCGGCCTCAACTGAACCTGCGCGTGACTTCGAGTCCGCGGCGGGGTTAGGTGCCTCGGCGACGCTGGGTGATGGCTCCCGCGTGATGGTCGGGCGCGTTGAGACGATGTCCCATCAGCCGCCGCAGGAGCTGGTCGATCAGGCACGCAGACACGCTGGGAGCGGTGAGACGGTGGTTTGGGTCGGTCGGGACGAGGAAGTGCTCGGCTATATCGCGCTGCGCGACGAGATCGACCCATCGGCCCGGGAAGCGGTTGCACAGCTGCGTGCGCGTGGTCTGGGACCGGTCCTGCTCTCAGGCGACAGCCAGGAGACTACGCAGGCGGTGGCCGCCGACCTCGGCATCGCGCGCTATGCCTCCCGACTCACGCCGGAGCTCAAGGCCGCCGAGATCGCCCGCCTCCAGTCCGAGGGCGCGACGGTGGCGATGGTTGGCGATGGCGTGAACGACGCGCCTTCGCTCGCGCGCGCGGACCTGAGCGTGACGGTCGCCGGGGGGACCGACATCGCCGGCCAGACCTCCGATATCGTGCTGGACCGAGACGACCTCAGCCTCGTCCCGTGGTTCATCGCGGCAGCGGGGAGCACTCGCCGCGTCATCCGGCAGAACCTCGGGTGGGCGCTCGCCTACAACGCGGTCGCGCTGCCGCTCGCTGCGCTCGGGGTGATCACGCCTGCGATCGCGGCGATCGCTATGGCGTCGAGCAGTCTGCTCGTCGTGGGCAACTCCCTGCGCCTGCGCCGCGTCCTTCGCGAACTTGGCACGTCAAGCCCGGCGCCTGTGCCGGTCCCGGCGACCGCGAACTGAGGGCGTTCCGGGGACCCGGCGTCAGGTGCGTCACTCCGTTGCGATGGTCGTGGGTGTTCAGCCCGGAAGAGCGTCTTGGCGCTCGCGCCCTTCTTCCGCATGTGGTCGACCATCGCGCGGTCCTCGTCCTCGATATGACCGAGGAGCCATACCCGCAGGAGCTCGACGAACGGTCCGCGTGTGATGTCCCACGACCCGCGAAAGCCGAGCGCCGCCGTGCGGGCCCTGTCGGTCAGCTTCTGGTGCTCGATCCTATGGCGCTCGAAGGCCTCGCGCGGGTAGCCCTCGCGGAGCATGAGCTTCTCTTCGGTCGTGAAGTGTGTGTCCACGTGGGCCATCACGCGCTCGACGATGCTCAGGATGGCCGCAACGTCGTCGGTCTCGAGCGCCTCGACCTCGTTGATGAGCGAGAAGATGTTGCGGTGCTGTTCGTCGACGAGCGCGTCGCCGGTCTCGAGATCTGTGTCCCAGGGGATGGGGGTCATTGCGAGCCTCCTTGAAGGTTCAGGTCCGGTCGAACCGTATCACTTGGTGACGGAGGCCGGTTGGGGCGCCAGGTCACCGGCGGGGTCCATCATCTCGATCCCGCTATTGCGCCCCTCGCCGGCGAAGATCTCGCGTCCGCTTCGGCGTTCGGTGAGACGCACGCGAACGACACCCGACAGCGACTCCTCGACGCGCCCAATCATGCGGCCGAGTACCGGCGAGCGCAGCGTCCCGGGCACCGCGCCCGAGGCCGAGACCTCGATACGGTGGCGCCCGTCCTGCAGCGTGAACTCCACGGCGCCCGGCGTGTGGGACAGGGAGACCAGCTTCGCGCCCGTGTACGTGGCGAAGCGGTACAGCCGGCCGTCCACAAGTAGTCCGACGATCGATCCGACGAAGGACGATCCAAGCCACGGGATGCGCGCGATCGAGGCCGTCAGTGATACGCGCTCATGCTCGAACCCGTTCGATTGCACCCACACCCAGGCGCTCGGGAAGCTGCGCCCCCAGTCCTTCTCCGTGTAGCCGCGCCCGTCTTCGAACCGGCACCTTCGGCCATCGATCTCAACCGTCCCGGCGACCGTGTGGTCCAGCGAGAGCACGCCGTGGTAGCACTCCATGAATGGGGCGAAGCGGAACGGGCCCATGATGCCTGGCGAGAGCGGACGGACGGGCCACGGTTTCGGCTCCCCGAGCGCGAGCCGGCCGCGTACCCGTGATTCGCCGTCGTCGAGGTCCAGCACGATCTCGCGATCGGTGAAGGTGCATGCGCCGACGTGGATCTCGAAGTGGTCCTGCGCCGATGAGAAGGACTCCCACGGCAGGTCGAACCAGTGCGCGCTGCCGTCATCTTGGATGACCTGGACGAACGCGTGACGCCTTCCGGTCGGTTCTATCGACACTCCCGGGATGATCGCCAGTGTCTGGGGGCACGTCGCGTCGACCACCTTGAAGTACCAGCCTTCGAAGTAGCCGCGGCGCGTTCCGCCGTTCTGGTAGTACGCCGGGTGCCATACCTTGGTCAGCGCGTGCATGTGTGTCCTCGCAAGCGAGATGGTCTGTCGCAACGAGTATGCCCGTATACTCTCGGCGGGGTTTGCCGGGGGTGGCACAGGGACGCCGGTGAAGTGAGCCATACGGCCGCGCGCCGGCTCGGGCGCAGCAGGCCGGGCTCGAACGCTAGTACCAGCCGGTCTTCTTGATGTGGGCCCACGCCTTGATCGGATTGCCGTAGCGCGACTTCACGTATCGCACCGCGCGCTTGGTGTTCCACACCGGATCGGCCCACGGGTGGCCTGCGACCATCGAAGTGGAGAGCTGGAAGAGGCCCCAGCAGGTCCTGCTGTGTGTCTTGGGATTGTCGTGGCTCTCGTAGTCCGAGATCCTCTTCATCGCCGCGACGTCGTCGGCGTGAAAGCCCGCCGCCAGCGTGTACTTCGCGATGATCTGGTGGATCGTGAGCGCGTTCGCAGCGTGGGCGGGGAGCGCTGTGGCCAGAGCGGCGGATGCGAGGGCCAGAACGACGAACGTGCGCCGCAGGCGGAAGCCGCCGGTTGGGTGGTCGCGCACTCTTCAGCCTCCCGGGCTCGGGGACAGGGCCGTCGCGGTACTCGCGGCGTGATCCTGGCGGTCCGGGCGCCAGGTAGGAGCGAACGGGCGTCAGTATACCCGAAGCGGTACCATCGCCGGTGAGCGAAGGGGCGGTGCGGATGAGCGCGAGGA
>JANYLP010000029.1 GCA_025361445.1 Coriobacteriia bacterium | reverse complement strand
CCACCTACATCGAGTCCGCATCCGGCGTTGCCTAGGGTGGCCGCACCGGACTGACCGCGATCGTGGTCGGCGTACTCTTCCTCGCTTCCGCCTTCTTCTCACCGGTCATCGCGATGGTCGGCGGAGCGCTGCCGATCACCGCAGGCGCCCTCATCATCGTCGGCTTCCTCATGATGGGCACCGTCCGCGAGATCCCGTGGGGCGACTTCGAGAACGCCTTCCCGGCGTTCCTGACCATCGTCGGTATCCCGCTGACCTACAACATCAGCTACGGCATCGGCCTCGGCTTCATCAGCTACGTGCTCATCAAGCTCTTCCATGGCAAGGCCAAGGAGATCCACTGGCTGATGTGGGTCGTGAGCGCACTGTTCATCCTCACGTTCGTCCAGCCGCTCATCCAGAAGATGCTCGGCTAGGCACTGCAGCGTTTCGCCCGGGGCTTCTGAGAAGCCCCGGGCGAAACCTCATACAAGAAAGGGAGGTGGGAGAGTAACGTGGCATTCGATCGAGTGATCCAGACAGACGAGAAGCTGCCCATCCTGCAGGCGATTCCGCTCTCACTGCAGCACCTGATGGCAATGTTCGGCGCGACCGTGCTCGTACCGATACTCACGGGCATGGACCCGGGCGTCGGCCTCATGACATCCGGCCTTGGAACGCTCCTGTACCTCGTTTGCGTACGCAACAAGATCCCGAGCTACCTGGGCTCGAGCTTTGCGTTCATCGCGCCCCTCATCGCCGTCGGCGGCGGCGGCGCAGCGATCGCTGCTGGCAAGGGTCACCTTCCCGAGGCGCTCGGCGGACTCGTCGCCGCAGGCGTCGTCTACATGGTCGTTGCTGGCGTCGTGAAGCTGTTCGGCAGCGGATGGCTCAACAAGCTGCTGCCGCCGGCGCTCGTCGGCGCCGTCGTCATCGTCATCGGCCTGGGCCTGTCGTCCACCGCCGTGAAGATGTCGATGTTCCCGTTCGCCGACCCGGCCAACGGGATCAACCTGACCGGCCTCGGAGTGGCCGCGATCACACTGCTGTCCGCGGTCGCGTTCTCGTCCTACTTCAAGGGCTTCCTGAAGACGATCCCCGTTCTCATGGGCATCATCATCGGATATGCGGTCTCCGCTGCTCTTGGGCTGGTCAACTTCGACGCCGTCGTGAAAGCCGACTGGATCGGCCTACCTCACATCACGACGCCGGTTTTCGACCTCGGAGCGATCCTCATCATCGCCCCCGTGGCGGTCGTCGTCATCGTCGAGCATATCGGCCACCTGCTCGTCATCAACGAGATCACCGGCAAGGACTTCACCCCGATGCTGCCGGAGTCGCTGTTCGGCGACGGCCTCGCCACTGCGATCTCCGGTGCGCTGGGCGGCACGCCGTCCACCACGTACGCGGAGAACATCGGAGTCATGGCGGTCACGAAGGTCTACGCCACTCAGCTGTTCTGGTATGCGGGCGCGTTTGCGTTCATCATCGGCGGCTTCATCCCGAAGTTCGGCGAAGCGATTCGGTCGATCCCGACGCCCGTCATGGGCGGCATCTCGCTGCTGCTGTTCGGCCTGATCGCCTCCAGCGGCCTGCGACTGCTCGTCAAGAGCGGCATCGACTACAGCCACAGCCGCAACCTGATCCTCTCGAGCGTCGTCCTCGTCATCGGCATCGGCATGGAGACCGGCGGATTCTCGATCCCGCTGGGCAACTACTCGATCCCGGGCATGGCGCTCGCGACGTTCATCGGCATCTTCCTCAACCTGGTGCTTCCGAAGGAGTCCAAGGGTGCGGCGATCGATTCGCCGGACTTCACCGGCGCACTGCAGGACGAGGCGTCGAAGTAGTAGGACGCGGTTAGAACGGTCAAGCGGCGACCGGCTGCGGCCGACGCGGACAGTCGCCTGACTTGTACGATGATCGGCCCCGGACTGCGGACTCCCCGCGGCCCGGGGCCGATCTGTTTGTGTACGTGTCCCACCAACACAAAGGGATGGGCCCCTCTCGGGGGCCCTCTCGCTCTCGCACACTCTCGTCATCGTACGCCTGATAATACATCTTATGTACTTCTGCGATTATGGGCGCCACTCCCCGTCACAACGAGTGTGCGACATCAGAGGGAAGCTCACTTCCACAAGTGCGGGACTAGCGCCCGTCGGGGAAGTAGCGATCCTCGAACTCAGAGCGCGTGAGGCCGTCAAGATCCTCAGCGGCGGACTCGAGCGCCTCGGCGGCGTCCTGGGGCGCGTCGAATAGCCCGAGGGTCGTGACGTTCTCGTCGTTGTCGACCGCGACTGCCTCGACCCGGAAGTGCTCATAGTCGGCTTCGGGAGCCGCGACAGCGGTCTCGCGCCAGAGTATGTCGTCCCGCCACTCGAACTCGGGAGCCACCGTCTCCGACATCCGGACCACCCGCAGACGGTAGAAGTCCGATGCCGCACCTATCTCCTTGCTCGTTGTCACCTGCGCTCGACCCTTCTACGGCTGACTACTTCGCCTGCAGAGTGATGTACTTCTTGTCGTTCGGTATCCAGCCGATGTGGCCGGCCGAATCCTTGACCCGCATCCACAACGCTTCGCTCGTCAGGACGGTCAGGCTACTCCCCTGCCGTGCTGTGGCGACGATCTCGCTCGCGGAATCCGCGCGCGACCTGAGCGGCACATCCGACTGGACCTTGGCGGCCCACACCGTCCCGGTGGCGGGAGCGCTCGCCGTGGACGTCGCAACGGTGCTCGACGCCACCACACTCCCCCGCGGAACAACGGAAGCAGCCCCTTGTGCGCGCCTGAAGTCGTTCCCGATGGTCCATAGGACCGCGAGGAGAACGGCCAGCGCCACCCACGGCAGCACCATGCGAGCGAGCTGCACCGCGGTTCCCGACACTTCAGGCGACTCGATATCCGCGTCCATGATTTCCCTCCCGCGGCGGCGATGTGGCCCGGCTCTTCTACTCGTTCATACCCCGACCGCGAGCGTTGCCAGCACCCCTCCTCGCCCGACACATCGAACTGTCAGCCGCCTACCACCTCTGCAAGCGAAACGATCCTCAGCGGGCGGCATTCGAGCAACGCGCACGCTCGTTCGGGCGAGGAGACGTTGAGCACAACGAAGGACGACACGAGCGAGTACACGTACCGGATACTGACGCCGGCGTCGGCAACCTCTCTCAACACCCCCGCCAGCCCGCCCGGGTGATCCGGAAGCGCGATCACGATCACCTCAGAGGAGGTGACTTCCATTCCGGCGGCCTCGAGCGCGGCCTGCGCTTCAACGGGCTGGTCGACGATCAGACGCAACGTGGAGTGATCCACACTGTCGGACACCGAGAAGCCCCTGATGTCGACTCCGGCGTCGCCGAGGAGGCGGGTCGCGTGCGAAACGCTCCCATCGTCGCTTGATATCGTCACGGCAAGCTGAGTCACACAGCGCATATGGCACCCTCCCTGTACGGATCCGGATACATTCCAGCCCTGGGTATCAGTCTGGCTCGATCTCGAGCAGCGCGGTACGAACCGCCAGCAGCGCGGCGGTCCGGGTCGTCTCAAGGCCGTTGCCGTGGGTGTCGACCCAGCCGTGCGCAACGATGCGCGCGCGACGTGAGCCGACAGCGGCGACCGAGGCATCCGGAGCCGGATCCTCGAGCACGCCCGCCGTTGCCGCGATCGCCCGCATCACGGCGGCACACGCGGCGGCGAGATCGACGCCGTCAGCCGTCGGTACCGTCATCTCGAAGCGGCGGATGTGGCTTGTACTTGAGTTGAGCACCACATCGTTGAACACAGTCGTATTCGGGACATACGCGGTCCTGCCGTCCGCGGTGCGCAGGACGGTGTCACGCACTCGCACGTCCTCGACGACGCCCTCATAGCCGGCGACCAGGATGGTGTCGCCGATGCTGAACGGCCGCTGAACGAGCAGCATGACACCGGACATCGAGTTCGAGAGGACATCGCGCAACGCGAACCCGAGTGTCAGTCCGACAAGTCCAAGGCTGGCGGCCATCGCCGTCAGATCGACTCCGATCAGGGACAGCGCGACGACGATACCCAACGCAGTCACGCACATGCGGGCGAAACGAGCCACGAGAACGTCGACGTGCCCCACGGTGGAGCGGCGCGCAAGCACGCGCCGCGTCGCCGCGAACGTGAGTCGGCCAGCGATCCATGTGATCAGCAGGACGACGAGCGCGGCTAGGATCGCGGGCATACGGTCCGCAAGGTCACCCGCCACGCCGGCGAACGCCCGTCCGATGCGTTCGGCGAACGATAGTGTCACTTCGGTCATCTCGCCCCCCTCCCCCTCTCTGCGCCGTGCGGTGCGGTCGGCGCCACTGACGTCGCCGACCCGCCTTCGATCACGGCCTGATCGCCCCCACGTAGTCGTGCCGCGTCGTGATGCGGTCCGTCAGCGAGGAGTACTGGACGTGGCCACCCGTTCCGGGCGCATGGATGAACACTCCCCCGCCCACGTACATCGCAACGTGATGCACCTGCCCTGGGTCTCCCCCATATCCGAAGAAGACAAGGTCGCCGGGCTCGAGAAGGTCGGTCCGCGCCGGAGGGATGAACTGTCCGAAGGTGAACTGGACCCGGCTCGTCCGAGGAATGGAGATGCCGATCTGCGCGTAGGCGTATCGCACGAAGCCCGAGCAGTCGAAGCCGGAAGGCGTGGTCCCACCCCACAGATACGGGACCCCGAGGTACTTCTTCGCCACGGGGACGACCTCGGGATGCGAGGCGCCGAGTGAGCCGGCGTCACTCGGACGAGGGCTCGGGTGCTTCGCGGCTTCCTCCGCACGGCGCGCAAGCTCAGCTGCGGCTCGCGCAAGACGGGTCTCCTCCGCCTTCACGAGCTTCTTGATCTCGACCGTCAGCGACGCAACGTATGCCACCTGGCGGTCGACGGAGGCCTTGACCTCACGTTCGCGCGCCTGTGCCTCGGTGCGGAGCGCGATCTCCTCGGTCTCCCGGCTGAGCAGGGAGCTGCGCACCTCGGCGACACTGTTGCGGTCGCCGGTGACACGCGAGACAAGGTCAGCGTCCGATGCTGTGATGAGATTGAGCAGGTCGAGCCGTGTCACGAAGTCCTCGAAGTCGGTCGTTCCCAGTAAGACATCGAGAAAGGCCGCGTTGCCGCCCCGGTACATCGCATCGGCGCGTGCTCCGAGAATGGCTTGGGAATCGGCCAGTCGGGCCTCCGCCTCGGCGAGGCGTTCCTCAGTCGCCGCGATCTCGCCCCGGGTTGCGTTCAGGACGTCCGTGACCGCCTGGAGGTCGGTCTGCTTCAGCTCAAGGTCGGCGTCGAGGTCCTGCAGTTTGCTGTTCGCCGCCGCAGCCTCGGCCTTCTTTGCGCGAATCGTCGCCGTAGAAGGCACTGCCCATGCCGCGAGAGGAGCCAACGCCAACGCGGCGGCGAGCGCCGCTGAGACGAATGCGGATGCGGCCGAACGGCCGGAGATGCCTCGCACGGTGCTCCAACCCCCGAACTGCTGTTCGCGATCGGCTGCAGGAAGGGCCCGTTCGCCGCGCGGATCAGCGACGATCGGCGCCTTCGATGATAGCACGCGCCGCGCCATTCCCGCCGCTCAGAGCGTTGATGCGGCTGGGCCGGGACCGAGTCCGGGTTGTTAGGCCACGTGAATGAGCGAAACGATGCGAGCGTCGCCCAGCTTGTCGCGTCCGTGCAGGAAGTCAAGCTCCATGAGGAAGGCGAATCCGGCCACCGTGGCCCCGTTGCGCGTCACAAGGTCCGCCTTGGCTCCCGCGGTGCCGCCGGTCGCGAGTACGTCGTCGACGATCAGGACCACGTCACCGGGGCCGACGGCGTCGATGTGCATCTCAAGCTCGTCCGTGCCGTATTCGAGGGCGTACTCGACGCTCGTGGTCGTCCACGGGAGCTTGCCCGGCTTGCGCGCGGGTACGAAGCCGGCTCCCATGCGGCACGCGAGCGCACCGCCGAGAATGAATCCACGTGCCTCTGCTCCAAGGATCCGTGTGACCCCTGCGCCCATGTACGGCTCAGCAAGCCGGTCGATCGTCTCCGCGAACGCCTCGGGACTCGCAAGCAGCGGCGTGATGTCTTTGAACATGACTCCCGCTTTGGGGAAGTCCGGAATATCGCGGATGTAGCTCTCCAAGTCCATCTGGCGCAGTCCTCCCGGTGAGCGTGCTGAAACAGGGCTTCAGGCGTGCGTGCGGTACATCTGAGGGTAGCACACGGCCGCATCGGCACAGGCGCGGTCGGCGAGCATCCGTAGCTGTTCGTCACTGCCTAGGACTACGAGCCGGTCACCGGCCCTCATGAGAGTGTCGGGCTCCGGATTCGAGTTGACGGAGCCGTCGGCGCTGTGGATCGCGAGCACGTATGCACCGGTCTGCGATCGGATGTGCGCGTCCGCGATCGTCCAATCCACGTACGGATCACCGTCGGAGAGCAATATCTCCTCCATCTTGAGTTCGGTCCGCTGCCCTCCGGCGACCACATCGAGGAAGTCGACGACCTTCGGGCGCATGACCATCGAAGCCATCCGGCGTCCCCCGATCTCCGTGGGTGTGATCACGCGATCGGCACCGGCCCGGAGCAGCTTCCCCTCGGCAGAGGGCGTCGTTGCACGGGCGACGATCAGCAGGTCCGGAGCGATACCGCGCGCGGTGAGCGTGACGAACACGTTCGCCGCATCGGTGTCGAGGGCCGTGACCAGACTCGCGGATCTTCCGATGCCGGCGGCGACCAACGTCGACTCATCGGTGGCGTCGCCCCTGATCCAGGCCCATCCCGACTCACGCGCCAACGCGAGCGCTTGCTCGTCCGTGTCGATGACGACGAACGGATGGCCGTGAGCCTCGAACTCCTCGGCCACGACTCCGCCCACGCGACCCAGCCCTGCCACCACGTGGTGGCCTGAGAGACCCTCGATCCGCTTGTCCATGCGCCTACCCTCCATGATGCCGGAGAAGTGCCCTTCGACCATGAAATCGGTGACCGTGATGACGGCGAAGCCGAGCGCACCGACGCCGGAGACGATCACGAGCATCGTCCAGACCTGCCCGACGGCGTCGAGGGCGCGCACTTCGCGGTAGCCGACGCCCCCCATCGTGATCACGGTCATGTAGAGGGCATCCAGTGGCGGCCAGCCGGCGATCACGATGTAGCCCAGAGTCCCGATGACGACGACGGCGAGGAATGCGGAAATGGCGTAGATGAGCCGCCTCAGCATCGCATCACGCGGAGCCCACACCGTGGAGAACGTCTTCGCGCACGCTCCCGATGTACGGAAGGTTGCGGTATCTGCCGTGCAGGTCGAGACCGTAGCCCACGGCGAAGGTGTCGGGCATGTGGAACCCGCGATACGCGATGGGGACGTCGGCGATCCGCCGCTGGTCGCGGTCGAGGAGCACCGCGACCTCGAGACTGCGAGGTCCGCGGGCGCGGAGCATACCGAGCAGGTAGTTCAGTGTCAGCCCCGTGTCGATGATGTCCTCGACGATGAGCACGTCGCGCCCTTCGATATTCTCGTCGAGGTCCTTGGTGATGCGCACCCCACCGGCTTGCACCGGCGCGCCATAGGAGGAGATCGCCATGAAGTCCAACCGGATGGGGTCGGCCACCGCTCGGCACAGATCCGAAAGGAAGAAGAGACCTCCGCGCAGGACCGTCACCAGGACGACTTCACGACCGGTGTAGTCTGTCGTGATCGCTTCACCCATCTCACGAACCCGCGAGGCGATCTGGTCGCGGCTCAGGAGCAGGCCGCCGACCACGTCGGGTGCGCCGTCAGGCGCCGCCTCGAGCCTCACGCGGCACCTCCGGAACCCGCGCCATGGGGATACGCGAGTCCGTACTTGAAGCAGAGCGCACGGAAGTCCTTCTGGTAGAAGATCTTGACCCTCACGTCCGGGTACAGCTCGCGCAACCGACGCACCTTCCGATTCTTCTTTGTGACGAGCTTCTGCGACATCGTGGTCAACTCGATGTAGAGGTCGAAGTCGGGCAGGTAGAAGTCCGGGGAGAATGACGCGATGACATCGCCCTTCGAGTCCCACTCGATCGGGAAGGTCGTGGGCTCGTACTCCCAACGGATACCGTAGTAGTCGAGGATCTGCGCGGCCACCCGCTCGGAAGGATGCGCGAACGAGACCGCCGCGACACGCTCAGAGACGGGCAGTGCCTCGCCGAAGGTTTCTTGAGCCCTGGATGCCGAACTCGACAAGGACTACACCACGTCTTCGAAGGTCCCGGCAACCGCGCGCTTGGCGAGGTCGCTGCGGAGTTCCGCTGTGATCCGCATGAGATCCGCCAGTGAATCGAGCAGCTTCTGCCGTGTCTCGGGCGTTCGATGTCGGTACGAGGGCATCAGTATCTGCTCGAACAGCGCGGCCTCGCGCTCGGCCGCGGTGACGAAGATGCGGAGGTGGCGCGGCTCGATCCCGTACCCGCGCATGTCCCAGCATGCGTGCGCGATCTGCACATCACTTCGTGCAAGCTCGTCGCCCTTGTCGCCCTTCGAGATGGAGACAAGACCGAACTCCGCAAGTTCGCGGACGAAGGACGCAGGGAATCCGAGTGCAGCGGGCACGCTCTCAAGCGGGACGGCCTCGCCCATTTCGAAGGACGATGCGACGGTCTCGGGTCGTGTGACCATCGGCCGAAGCTCCTCAGACACCTTCCCTTTGTCGAGGTCCTTCAACTTCTCCCGGATGACGGCCAGGGGGAGGAAGTGCTCCCTCTGCAGCCGCAGGATGAGGTCCACGCGAGCGACATCGGAGTTCGAGAACTTGCGATAGCCGCCCGCGGTCCTTTCGGGAGTGACCAGTCCCTCGTCCTCAAGGAAGCGAACCTTCGAGATCGTGAGATCCTGATGCGCCGGCAGGAGGCTCTCCACGAGCCCGCCGATCGTGAGGTAGTCGCGGCTACGCGGCATGGTTCACTTTCCTCCCCCGGTATGAAACATCATCTGGAACCTGCCTACCTGCACGCTATCCCCGCCATTGAGCACGACGCGGGTCACGCTGGCACCGTTCACATAGACACCGTTGAGGGATCCGGCGTCCTCGACCGAAACCTCGCCTGCTGCAAGCGTGAGGACAGCGTGCTCGCGGGAGACCGTGATGTCGTTGAGGAAGATGTCGGATCCCGGATCCCTGCCGACGGTCAACCGTGGTCGATCGAGATAGAAGCGCTCCCCTATCTCCGGACCCTTGCGGACGACCAGCACCGGTCCGTCGTTCTCTGCGGTCTCGTGCGGCGCGGCAACGGACATGGGTCC
The DNA here is from genome assembly GCA_025361445.1 of Coriobacteriia bacterium. Lineage (GTDB taxonomy): Bacteria > Actinomycetota > Coriobacteriia > Anaerosomatales > PALSA-660 > PALSA-660. The sequence goes on along the minus strand of JANYLP010000029.1, from coordinate 2,876 downwards.
CGGAACGGGCTCGAACGAGGCCGTGGCCTCGCGGACGGCCACGCCGCATTCGGGGCAATCATGAACATCGGGCTCGAGAGCAGAACCACAGGCCGGGCAGTTGTCCATTTCCCCTCCTCGACGCTGAAGAACGGTGTTCGGTCAGCGCGTGAAGCCGAAGTCCTTGCGCTCGAACGCGCTCGAGATGCTGTGCTCCAGCGCGTCGATGACCTCGGGCTTCTCGAGCACACGAGCGAGTTTCTCGTCGCTCAGGCGATTCCGTACGTACGGATCGTGCAGCGCGTCCGAGAGGCGGCGACCGTTGCCCACCTCGCGTACAACGTACTCGACCACGCGCTCCTCGAGCTCATCTACGGAAAGGTCCTCAAGGAACGAACGGATCGATTCGGACAGACTTGCCACGACTCCTCCTTCTCGCGCCGGTCCGGCCGGCGACGGATACCGATCTATGACTCCGTGTCGCCCGCATCGGCAGCCTGAGGGGGAGCGGGCCTCGGAGCGCGAAGGTCGCCAGCGAGGATCTCGATCAGCCTGTTGAGGTCCGAACCCGAGATGACGTCGCGCTTTCCTCCGGCGTGGTCGTCCGCGAGTCGACGAACCAGCTCGGCGCGGAGGATATCGATACGGCCATGCAGCACCCTGCGACGGTAGCTCAGTTCGTCCTCTTCGGACGACAGGTCGTCCAGGAGCTTGCGCAGATCGTCATTGCTCTTGTCCTGCAGATTGAGTAGCGCCTCGTCGTCCGTGTGCTCGGATTCGGCCATCATCTCTCCTCGGATACCGGCGCGTCAGGTACGGTCCGCGCGCGTTCTCAGTGTACCACCGGGGGGCGACATCGGAACCGCCCTGGAGCGACTTCGACGGTCCGGTTTGGACCTCTACATCGACTGCAGGTTCACTGATTCCGAAGCGCGGCCAACATCGAGTGCTCTTCCGCGAACGACTCGGCGGATTCCACCTCTTCCGGGCTCAGTCTATCGAGCTCGAGACGCACCCCCAGAACATCCTCGAATCCGGAGATCGCGGCCTCGGTGATCGATTCGATGGAGGGCGCTCCGCCCCGAACAGCGGAGAGCGTTGCCGTCGAGGCGAGCAGCGCGCTCCTCCCCTGCTCGCCCAAGCGGAACACCTCAGCCTCTGCCTCGACGTCGCGAGACCGAACGAAGGAGCCGTGTTGGAGGACCGCATCGGCGGCCCAGACCTGGGCGCTCCCTGACAGCTTCGCCGCGCCGAGGGAGAGATCGGCCTGAGTGGCGTGCATGTAGCACGCGCCCGAGTCGGTCGCACCCCGTGCGCGGGGAGTCAGCTCGGCCTCGACGCCGAGTTCGCGATACGCGTGGGCCAGGGCCGCACAGAGGTGCCGATACGAAGCAGCCACGCTCCGTGGAACCCCATCGTCGACGTGGGCGACCACTGCGTAGGTCAGTTCGTCGTCGTGGAGCACGCCTCGGCCGCCCGTGGGACGCCGAACCACGTCGAAGCCCCGCGCCGCGCACGCACCGAAGTCGACCTGTTCGGCCTTCTGGAAGTGCCCCAGCGTCACGGTCGGGCGCTCCCAGCGATAGAGGCGCACCGTCGCGCGGCACCGGCCCGCTCGTCGGGACTCGAGGACCGCGCGGTCGATCGCCATGTTCATGGCGCCCGGCACGGGCCCGTCGATGATGAGGCGCCATATAGGGCGGGGCATATCCGGGAGCCCGCCTACTCGCCTATTGCCGGTCTCCAGCGCAGATCCGGTTGCTTCACCGCGCGCGCCTCGTCCAGCCTGCGCACTGGGGTGGTGTACGGGGCGCCGTGCAAGAGGTCGGGATCGGCGGCGGCCTCCGCGGCGATGGCGATCATCACGTCCGCGAAGCGATCCAGGTCCGCAAGGGATTCTGTCTCGGTCGGCTCGATCATGATCGCCTCGTCAACGATCAGCGGGAAGTAGATCGTCGGCGGGTGGATGCCATAGTCGAGAAGGCGTTTCGCCACGTCGAGCGTACGTATCCCGTAGCGCTTGCGCAGCTCTCCACCCGACAGCACGAACTCGTGCATGCAGGTGCGGTCGTACGGCAGCGGGAACACGCCCCTGAGGCGCGCCTTGAGGTAGTTCGCGGAGAGGACGGCCTGCTCGCTCGCCTCACGAAGACCGCTGCCCCCGAGCGCAAGCACGTAGGCGTACGCGCGCACGAGGACCCCGAAGTTGCCGAACGAAGAACGCACCCGTCCGATCGAACGCTTGGGCCACGCAAGACCGAACGAGTCGTCTCCCATCCGGACCGGGAGCGGACCCGGGAGGAAAGACGCGAGTTCCTCCGTCACGCACACCGGACCGGCGCCGGGGCCACCGCCGCCGTGCGGAGTGCTGAACGTCTTGTGGAGGTTGATGTGCATGGCGTCGAAGCCCATGTCGCCGGGCCGCGCCTTACCCATGATCGCGTTCATGTTCGCGCCGTCGCAATACGCGAGCGCGCCGACCGCGTGCACCGCGGCGGTGATCTCGCAGATGTTCGGGTCGAACAGGCCGAGCGTGTTGGGATTCGTGAGCATAAGAGCGGCCACGTCGGTGTCGAGCGCGGCGCGCAGCGCGTCCATGTCGACACCGCCCGCGGCGTCGCTCGCGATGGTGGTCACGTCGTAACCGCACATCGCGACGGTCGCGGGGTTCGTGCCGTGCGCGGCGTCGGGGATGACCACGCGCTTGCGCGGGTCGCCGTTCGCCGTGTGGAAGGCGCGGAACACCATCAGCGCCGTGAGCTCACCGTGGGCGCCTGCCGCCGGTTGGAGCGTGATGCCCGGGAGTCCCGAGATCTCCGCGAGGGACTCCCCGAGAGACACCATCAGCTCGAGGGCGCCCTGTGCGCCTCCGACGGGCTGGTAAGGGTGCAGTCCTG
>JANYLP010000107.1 GCA_025361445.1 Coriobacteriia bacterium | reverse complement strand
GTGGCGAAGGTGGAGCGCGACAGGATCATGGTCGAGTCAGCGCTGACGTACCCCGAATACGGCTTCGATATCAACTTCGGATACGGGACGACCGAGCACATGGACGCACTCAAGATCCTCGGCCCTTCGCCGTACCATCGTAGGTCGTTTGCTCCGTGTGTGGAGCAGGGGCGGCTCTTCTAGGTCCGGCGGTCCGGCACGGGGTAAGGACGCGGTCGGCATCCCGTCGGCGTCCGGTCGGCATCACCCTGCACGATCCTGTGTGGAGGTGTTGTCATATGGAGCGGTTGGAAACAGCACGCAGGGGAGAGGACGCGGCGGCCGCGTACCTCGAACGGATAGGACTGACGATCGAGGGCCGGAACTGGCGGTGCTCTCTCGGGGAGATCGACATCGTCGCACGCGACGAGGGCGAGCTCGTCTTCGTCGAAGTCAAGACGCGTCGGTCGGAGAGGGCCGGCACCGCCGAGGAGGCCGTCTCGCCCACGAAGCAGAAGCGCATCACGCGACTGGCGCAGGCGTACCTGCAGGACTCGGGACAGATTCCTGCGCCGGGGATCAGGTTCGACGTCATCGCGATCAGGGTGTTGGCTCCGGACCGTGCCCTGCTGCGACACTACCGCGCGGCGTTCTCAGCACAGTCGTGACGCAGGCCGTCGTACCCTCGTCGACGCTCGTGGGCGTCGAGGCCATCGATGTCGAGGTCCAGGTCGATGTGTCTGCCGGGCTGCCGGCATTCACCGTCGTCGGCCTGGGTGATACCGCCGTCATGGAGGCACGCGACCGCGTGCGGGCTGCGCTGCGGTCCAGCGGCTTCGACTTCCCGAACGCGCGAGTGACCGTCAACCTGGCCCCGGCGCCGGTCCGCAAGCACGGGACGGGCTTCGACCTGCCCATCGCACTCGGGATCCTCGCGGCCACCGGCCAGGTCCCGCGGGCGGTCCTGCGCGCCGTGAGCGTCGGCGAGCTCGGCCTGGACGGTAGCGTGCGTTCGGTGCCGGGGATGCTCGCACACGCGATCTCAGCGCCGCTGCGGGGACTTCCGCTTCTCACGTCGATGCAGGCGGTCCAGGTCACGCGAACGGTCAAGGAATGTACGGTGTACGCCCTGCGCGCACTCGCCGACCTGCGCGCCGGGCTCCCGGCCGCCGCGGATGCGGCCGCGCCCCTCCCGGCGAGCGCGTTCTGTGTTCCGGACTTCTCAGAGGTCCACGGGCAGTCGTCGGCAAAGCGTGCACTGGAGATCGCCGCGACCGGGGGACTCGGCCTTCTTCTGGTGGGCCCGCCGGGGTCCGCCAAGACGATGCTGGCCCGACGCCTGCCCTCGATCCTTCCCCCGCTCGACGACCTTGAGATCCTCTCGACGGCTGTGGTCCATTCCGTGGCAGGCCTCGACCTCGAGGGCGTCCTTGCCGGAGTCAGGCCCTTTCGGGCGCCGCACCATACGGCAACGACGGCAGGGCTCGTCGGAGGAGGAACGCCTCCACGCCCCGGGGAGGCATCGCTCGCACACAACGGAGTCCTGTTCCTCGACGAGCTACCGGAGTTCTCTCCGGCCGCCCTCCAGGCGCTTCGCCAGCCGCTCGAAGATGGCCATCTCACTCTCGTGCGTGCGGAGGGGCGCGTCCGCTATCCGGCCAGGTTCTCGCTCGTCGCCGCGATGAACCCGTGCCCGTGCGGCTATCTCGGCGACTCCGAGCGTGCCTGCACCTGCCCGCCTACCGCAGTCGAACGGTACGTGGGACGCGTCGGCGGACCGCTCATGGATCGGATCGACATGACGCTCCGGGTCGGGCGGACTGATACCTCGCGTCTGTTGACGGGAGTACCTGAAGAGAGATCCGAGGACGTCCGCGGGCGCGTGGTTGCAGCGCGCGAACGATCCCGTTCGCGAGGCCTTGCTCGTGACCTGAGCGGAGCCGCGCTTCTGTGCGCCTGCTCACTCGATGCGGCCGGTCGCCGCGACGTCGAGAACGCGGCCCGTCTCCACCACCTGTCGGGCAGGGGAGTGACGCGGCTGCTGCGCGTCGCACTCACCATCGCGGATCTGGCGGCGGACGACCGGGTCAGCCGCGAGCACGTGCTCGAGGCGACGGCCTACCGGGGTGCGGCGTGAATGCGCCGCGCTTCGTCACGCGGATCGGGGACCCCGAGTATCCGACTCACCTCCGAAACGGCGTGCGCCCGCCGGCCCAGCTCAACGGCATGGGTGACGTAGCAGCGCTCGTACCGGGACTGGCGATCATCGGCTCGAGGCGCGCAACGCCCTACGGCCTCACCTGTGCGACTCGGTTCGCGCGCTGCGCGGCAGAGGCCGGCGTGACCGTGATCTCGGGCGGCGCGATCGGCTGCGACCTCGCCGCCCATCAGGGCGCCCTGGAGGTCGGTGGCCGATCGGTCGCGGTACTGGGCTGCGGAGCGGACGTCGACTACCCGCGACGCTCCGCGGGAACCCTCGCGCGCATGCGAGCGGGGGCGGGCGCTGTCGTCTCCGAGCTCGGATGGGGTGCGCAGCCACTGCCGTGGCAGTTCCCGGCACGCAACCGGATCATCGCCGGGCTCTCCGCCGCCGTCCTGGTCGTTGAGGCGGCTCTGCCGAGCGGCACCTTCTCCACCGCCGACAGCGCACTCGACTCCGGTAGAGACGTGCTCGCTGTGCCGGGCAGCATCCTGTACGCGGGAAGCGCCGGTACCAACCGGCTCATTCGTCAGGGCGCGACGCCCATCACGTGCCTCGAGGACCTGCTGGTCGCCCTCGCGGACGCGGGCCTTCTCAGCACCGCTGTTCCGGCAGGCATGCGGTTCGAGGGGCTGGTGACCGCATCCGGGGATCCGCTGCTCGAGGCGCTTCGGGCGCACCCGATGACACCAGACGAGGCCGCCTGTGTGATGGAACGTACGGCCGCCTCCACTATGAGCGCACTCGCGAGCCTGGAGGCGGCCGGCTTGGTCGCCCGCTACCGCGATGGGAGGTACGGTCCGTGCCTACCCGGCTGACGCTACAATCACTTCGCGGTCGGGCACCACCATGCGCCGGCCACCCCGCCCGGAAGGTCGAACTTGAGCAGTGCGCACGACTGCGTCACGGTCATTGGTGGCGGACTCGCCGGAAGTGAGGCCGCGTTCCAGCTTGCGGCGCGCGGCGTGCCCGTACGCCTGATCGAGATGCGCCCGGACATTCCTTCGCCCGCTCACCACACGGAGCTGCTCGGCGAGCTGGTCTGTTCGAACTCGCTCAAGTCCAACGACCCGGCCACAGCAGCCGGGATGCTCAAGCGCGAGCTGGAATCCCTCGGCAGCGTTGTCCTGGCCTGCGCACGCGCCACGGCAGTGGCGGCGGGCGGTGCCCTCGCCGTCGACCGCGAGGCGTTCGCGCGCCTGCTCACCGATGTCCTGGCCGCGATGCCTGGCATCGAGATCGTCCGGGCATGCGCGTCCGAGATCCCCGATGGAGACGTGATACTGGCGACCGGACCGCTCACCGACCCTGCACTCGAACGCGCCCTGTCAGCGCTGGTTGGCGACGGGAGACTGACCTTCTTCGACGCAGCGGCTCCCATCATCGACGCAGCCGACATCGACATGGATGTGTGCTTTCCCGCGTCCCGCTACGACAAGGGCGCCGGCCCCGACTACCTCAACTGCCCGATGGATCGCGGCCATTACGAGGCGTTCGTCGATGCTCTGCTCGCAGCCGAGAAGGCGCACGCCAAGGAGTTCGAGACGAGCGAACTTTTCCACGCGTGCCTTCCCGTCGAGGAGATCGCCCGCCGTGGGAGGGACGCGCTGCGCTTCGGGCCCATGAAGCCCGTCGGCCTTACCGATCCGATGACCGGATGTCGACCCCACGCAGTGGTCCAGCTTCGATCCGAGAACCGCGCTCGCACCGCGTACAACCTTGTCGGCTTCCAGACCAACCTCACCTTCGCGGAACAGCGTCGCGTGTTCCGTATGGTCCCCGGGCTCAGCACCGCGGAGTTCCTTCGCTACGGCGTCATGCACCGCAACACGTTCGTCGATGCCCCGCGCCTACTCACCTCCGACCTCGCGCTGCGATCGACGCTCCGGGTGCGCATCGCCGGTCAGCTCGCCGGCACCGAGGGCTACCTCGAGGCCGCGGCCGGGGGCCTCGTGGCAGCGCTGGGGTCGTTGCGCGCACGCTCGCATGAACCCGCAATCCACCTACCTGGCGTAACGGCCCTCGGCTCGCTGCTCGCGTACGCGACCGACCCTGAGACCGAGTCGTACCAGCCGATGCACGTCAACTTCGGCCTCCTGCCGGCTCCGGTCCCACCGATCAAGGGCAAGCGCGAGCGCTACGCGGCGTATGGCGCGCGTGGGAGCGATGCACTGGACCGCTGGCTCGCCACAGCTGCCGATCTGGGTATCCCGGCCGTCCGCGAGAGGCTGAACGCTCTCGTTCTGAACGAGAGCTTGTCGTGAGCGCACTCGACTCCGGAGCGGCGGTCGACCGGTTCCTCATCTACCTCCGCGACGAGCGCAACGTGTCGCCCAACACCGTGCGCGCATACTCTGCCGACCTCGCGCGCTATCTGGAGTGGGCGGAGCGCAGCGCCAACGACCCGCTCGGCGACGATCCGCGGATACTTCGCCGCTACCTGACCGAGCTCGACCGGGCCAAGTACTCCCGACGTACGATCGCGCGCCGGCTCTCCGCTGTCCGGTCGCTGTTCGCCTACCTGAATCGCGAGGGGATCATCACGTCCGACCCGGCGGCTGTCATCGCGACTCCGCGGCTCGATGCCCGGCTCCCGCGCCTCGTCCCCTCAGACATCCTCACCGCGCTGCTCGACACGCCCGACCCGACCACTCCGTCTGGACTCCGTGACCGCGCGATCCTCGAGATGCTCTATGCGACCGGCGCGCGCGTCAGCGAACTCGTCGGCATGGACATCGCGGATCTCGACCGCTCGGCGGGGCAGGTCCGCGTCGTCGGCAAGGGCGACAAGCAGCGCATCCTGCCGCTCCACCGGGAAGCGCTCGTCCGGGTGGACGCCTACATGCGCACCGGCCGCCCAACGTACGCTCCCGCGCCATCCGAGCCGGCGCTCTTCCTCAACCGCAGCGGCACGCGCCTGACTGACGGTGGAGTTCGACGCCTTCTCGCGAAGCACCTCGCCACGCTCGGGGTCGTCTCCGGTGTCACGCCGCACACACTGCGACACACCTTCGCAACGCACCTTCTGGAGTCCGGAGCCGACCTCCGCTCCGTCCAGGACCTCCTCGGACATGTTGCCCTGTCCACCACCCAGATTTACACTCACCTCGGAGTGCAGCGCCTTCAAAGGGTTCACAGAGATGCGCACCCTCGTGCCTGAGCTTGAAGCCCTCGACGGAAGTTGCCGGAACACATGAAGCACTCAGACCAGCGGGTAGATCTGAGCACGCTCTGGGAGATGTTCGAGGCGACCCATGACGAGCATGCACGCGAACAGCTCATCCTCAACTACTCCCCGCTGGTGAAGTTCGTCGCCGGACGAATCGCGACAAACCTGCCGAACACCGTGGAGAACTCGGATCTCATCTCCTACGGGATGTTCGGGCTGATCGACGCCATCGAGAAGTTCGACCCCGCCCGCGAGATCAAATTCGAGACCTACGCGATCACCCGCATCCGCGGCGCGATCATCGATGAGCTTCGCGCACTCGACTGGGTGCCTCGCAGTGTCCGGTCACGCGCCCGCGACATCGAGCGCGCCATCGTGACGCTCGAGGGCCGTCTCATGCGCACCCCTGAGGACTTCGAGGTCGCCGACGAGCTGGGGATCTCCCTCAAGGACCTCCACGAGACCTACTCCAAGCTTTCATACACCTCGGTCGTCAGCTTCGAGGACCTATGGGGGACCGGTGCGGACCTTGACGATCGTCCTGCCGCGACCTCGATCGAGGATGAGAACGCCGAGAACCCCGTCGAGGCGTTCGAGGCCGAGGAGATGAAGGAGATCCTGGCCGGCGCGATCGAGCGACTGACCGACCGGGAGCGCACCGTCATCGCCCTCTACTACTACCAGGGGCTCTCCCTGAAGGAGATAGGCCAGGTACTCGGTGTCACCGAGTCTCGGGTGAGCCAGATGCACACGAAGGCCGTCCTGCGCCTACGTGCGCGCCTCCACGCCGCTCAGGGAGCCGTGGCCTAGCAAGCCGCCCGGCACCTCTGCTACACTACTCGGGCTTTCAATACACACGCCCGCAGGTCCGCGGCGCGCGGTGCCTTTCACTCATGGTTCGAGTGCAAGGTCGCGAAGCGGGGTCGATTTGAAGACAAGCCTCCGGGCGGAGGACGAACCAGAAATGAAGGAGGCTTTGCTATGCCCGTCGTCGCAATGAAGGACCTGCTCGAAGCCGGCGTCCACTTCGGACACCAGACGCGCCGCTGGAACCCGAAGATGAAGCCCTACATCTTCACCGAGCGCAACGGCATCTACATCCTCGATCTGCAGCGCTCGCTGCGCGAGATCGACGCCACCTACAAGTTCGTGCGCAACCTCACCGCGCAGGGTGGCACCATCATGTTCATCGGCACCAAGAAGCAGGCGCAGGAAGCCGTCGAGACCGAGGCTGAGCGTGCCGGTATGCCTTTCGTCAGCCAGCGCTGGCTCGGCGGCATGCTCACCAACTGGGCCACCATGCGCAAGCGGATCGCCCGCATGACGGCACTCGAGGCCATGGAGGCCGACGGCCGCATGGCGTCGCTTCCCAAGAAGGAAGCACTCAAGCTTCGCGCGGAGCTCGCCAAGCTGCAGATCAACCTGACGGGTATTCGCGAGATGCAGGAACTGCCCCGCGCCGTCTTCATCATCGACACCAAGCGTGAAGCGATCGCCGTAGCCGAGGCGCGTCGCCTGCGCATCCCCCTGATCGGACTGATCGATACCAACTGCGATCCCGACGAAGTCGACTACGTCATCCCGGGCAACGACGACGCCATCCGCTCGGTCAATCTGATCACCCACGTCATCGCCAACGCCGCCATCGAGGGCCGTGCGATCTTCGCGCCGACCGCTGAGAAGGAGGCACCCGCCGCGGTTCCCGCCGCGGTCGCCGATGTCGAGGCCGTCGTCGCGGAAGCCGTCGAGACCGTCGCGGAAGTCGTCGAAGAGCCGGTCGCCGTGGTCGAAGCCGTTCCCGCTGTTGAGGCCGCGGTCGAGGCCGCTCCCGAGGCGTAGACGATCGGCAACCGAAAGACACCCACCTGCGGAACGGCACTTCGTTCCCGCATCAGCTTGAGAGGAGTGAGTGAACATGGCGATCAGCGCCAGCCAGGTCAAGGAGCTCCGTGAGGCCACGGGCGCCGGCATGATGGACTGCAAGAAGGCGCTCGAGGAGTGCTCGGGCGACATGAACACCGCTGTCGACCTGCTTCGCACAAAGGGCCTCGCAGACCTTGCGAAGAAGGCCGGACGCGCCACCAATGAAGGCCTCGTCGCATCCTGGACGTCCGAGAACGGACGCGTGGGCGCGCTCGTCGAGGTCAACTGCGAGACAGACTTCGTCGCGCGCAACGCCGAGTTCCAGACGTTCGCGACGGCCGTTGCCGAGCAGTGCGCCGTCGACGCCCCCGGCAACATCAGGGAGGGCGACGTCGCCCTGTACGCTCAGCAGTGGAAGCGCAACCCCACCCTCACGGTGGAGCAGGCGCTCGGTGAGCTCGTCAGCAAGCTTGGCGAGAACATGGGCGTCACCCGCTTCGTCCGCTACGAGGCTGTCACCAACGGCGTGATCGGCTCCTACATTCACGGCCTTGGCCGCATCGGCGTCATGGTCGAGATCTCCGGTGGCGACGCGAGCCGCGCCGAGGTCCAGGCACTTGCCAAGGATGTCGCGATGCACATCGCCGCCGCCAGTCCCATCTGCGTTTCACGTGAGACCGTCCCGGCTGCGACCGTCGAGCACGAGATGAGCATCTACAAGGCCCAGGCCGCCGACTCCGGGCGGCCCGCGGAGATGCTCGAGAAGATCGCCGCCGGCAAGCTCGAGAAGCTCTTCTACAAGCAGGTGTGTCTGCTCGAGCAGGGCTTCGTGAAGGACCCCGACAAGAGCGTCATGCAGCTCGTGGCCGAGACCTCCAAGGCCATCGGCGCGCCGCTCGAGATCGTGGCTTTCGACCGCTTCGTGCTGGGGGAGACCTCCACCGACGAGTAGCGGTCCAAGCAACGGCACAGCAAACGGGGCGGTCCGCGAAGGGCCGCCCCGTTCTACAATACTTCTGACGACCATCGGCGCTGCCGAGACGGCCGCCGGAGTCCCGAACACGGACGAAGAATGGGGAGAGCCCGGGATGTCGACACCACGATTCAAGCGCGTTCTACTCAAGCTCTCCGGCGAGGCCCTCATGGGCGACGCCGGTTACGGGATCGACCCCAAGGTGATCGACGACCTCGCCCAGCAGGTGCGCACCGCCCGTGACGCCGGCGTCGAGATCGCCATTGTTGTCGGTGGGGGCAACATCTTCCGCGGCGTCGCCGCCTCTGCGAAGGGCATGGACCGCGCTCAGGCCGACTACATAGGCATGCTCGCGACGGTCATGAACGCCCTGGCGATCCAGGACCACCTCGAGAAGGCCGGGGTGTTCACGCGTGTCATGTCCGCCATCCCCATGAGCACCGTTGCCGAGCCGTACGTCCGCCGTCGCGCCATCCGGCACATGGAGAAGGGCCGCGTCGTCATCTTCGCGGCCGGTACCGGCAACCCGTACTTCACCACCGATACGACCGCCGCTCTGCGCGCGCTGGAAATCGGCGCCGACTGCATCATGAAGGCCACCAAGGTCGACGGCGTCTACGATGCCGACCCGGCGCTCAACCCCGACGCGGTCCGCTTCGACGAACTGACCTACATGGAGGTCCTGCGCCGCGAACTCAAGGTGATGGACAGCACAGCCATCACGCTGGCGATGGACAACAACCTGCCGATAATCGTCTTCAACATCACGACCGACGGCAACATCGTTCACGCTCTCCAGGGTAAGCACGTAGGGACCATCGTAAGAGGAGGCAACTGATGCCGGACGCGATCATCAAAGCGGCTGACGAGCGTATGACCAAGGCGGTCAACGCGCTCTCGCACGAGTTCTCAACCGTGCGCACCGGTCGCGCTTCGGGCGCCATCTTCGACAAACTCATGATCGAGTACTACGGCGCGCCAACCCCGCTGCTCCAGTTGGCCGCCGTGAGCTCCCCTGAGCCCCAACTGGTGGTCATCTCGCCGTATGACAAGACGATCCTTAAGGCCGCCGAGAAGGCGATCCTCGCCTCCGACCTCGGCCTGAATCCGAGCAACGACGGCATCGTGCTGCGCGTCCCGTTCCCGGCACTCAACGAGGA
>JANYLP010000104.1 GCA_025361445.1 Coriobacteriia bacterium | reverse complement strand
GCGGAACGCGGTGATGTGCTGGATCCCGTTGCCCTTGGGCCACAGCGCGTACAGCAAGTCCATGTCCGCGGGATCGTATGCCGCGTAGCTGTAGTTGATGTAGACGTTTGTGGCTTCGGTCACCGCGCTGCCCACGCGCTTGATACGTCCGCCGGCGTAGTCCACCGAGTAGTCGGTGTTCTCCGTCCAGACGGTGCCGGTCAGACCGGAGCCGCTACTGAGGCTGACGCTGCCGGCCACGATCGCGTTGTTCGCGAGCGAGGTATAGCCGGTGCCCGCAAGCTTGATCGTCACGTTGGTCTTGGCCCGTGAAGGCGCGGTGACGCCGGTCGTGTCGCCGAACCACGCCTTGGTCATGTTGTAGAAACCACGCTGCTGCAGGCCGAGCGCGCCGGGATCGTATACATCCTTGCCGGCCAAGAACGTGCTGCTCCCGGTGTTGATGCGGTTCCCGAACATGGTGTTCATGAAGGCTTTGAGGCCGTCACTCGCCACGGTGTACGTCGGCGGGTTCGAGGCGTAGTAGCCCGGGATGCCGTCGTACAGGTTGCCGAAGTCCGTGGAACCCTGAACATTGTGGATACCACGGAGAGCATTGATGCCGCCACCCGGACGACCCATGTTGCCGATGATCGTCTGCAGGATCGCGATGTCCTTGATGTTCTGCGATCCGTACGTGTGCTGCGTCTGGCCCATCGCGTACAGGAAGGTGCCAGCCTTGTAGGAGGCGTTCTGGGGGTCGCAGAGTGCCGAGTTGAAGTCCGAGCTCATCATGCGGCTGTTGGCGATCAGTTCGTCGGCGACTGCCGTGATTTCCGCGGCGGTGCACCCGCAGATGTCGGCCACTACGGAAGTGGTGTAGGGCGCCACGTGCGTCCTAAGCTTCTGATACACGCAGTCCGCGTCAGTGATATCGACAGCGAATACAGGCATGTTCGAGAAGGTCAGGCTGTTGGAGGTCACCAAGGTGGCGCGCTGGTAGTCCGTCGGTGCGGCTCCGGCGACGACCTTCACGCGCGAGTCGCAGTACTTCGGCCAACCCTTGCCCAAGAACGCGTCCGTCGCAACGCCGTTGTAGGTCGGCCTGGACGCGCCGGTGCCCTGCAGCGCGGCTGCGTTCATCGTCTGCGTCGTCCCCGCGTCGTCGACGAACGTGCGAGCCAGCGAGAAGTGGTTCGCGCTCGTTGAGTTGTGCCACGCCTCGAGGTTCGTCTTAAACGTCCCCGACGGCTGGTTCAGGATGTAGTTCAGCATCCCGTTGATGAAGGCGATGTCCGTGCCAGGGCGGATGCGCACGAAGAGGTCGGCCTGCAGCGCGGTGCGCGTCTTGCGGGGGTCGACCACGACGAGGCGAGCGTTCTTGCTGCCGAAGCGCGCAGCGTTGATGTGTGCCATACATGCCGGATGGTTCTCCGACGGGTTGGCGCCCATGACGAGCACCAGTGACGCGTTATCGATGTCGGACCAGTGGTTCGTCATCGATCCTCGTCCGAATGCGCGGCCCAGACCGGCCACCGTGGACGAGTGTCATATACGGGCCTGGTGTTCGACGCGGCTCGTTCCAAACGTCGCGACAAGCTTGCGGTACAGGTAGTTCTGCTCGTTGTTCATGTGCGACGAACCGAAGAACTGGACCGAAGTGGCGTTGGAGCTCGCCAAGCCGCCAGGAGTGACCGCACCGCGGATCGCAACAAGGCCACTGTGCGTCACCGAGACGCTGTCCGGATCGTTGAACGTTGCGCCAGCTGCGATGCCGGTCATCGCAGCGTCGAGCGTGATCGGCTGCCACGCTTTGTTGCCGACACGACGCCATGCGGTGCCCGTGAAGTCCTTGCCGTCGACAGCGGCCGTGTGCTCCGGCACACCGAGGCGACGCGTGTTGGTGACGAGCTGATACGCACCGGCGCCCTTGGCGCACAGACCGCCGCGGTTCGTCGGCGATCCGGGATCGCCGTAGACGTCGTAGACCTTGCCCGAAGCGCCAACGACGACCTTCTGGCCGCACTGGGCGGAGCAGTACGGACACGTCGACGTGTACGTCGTCGTGGCCTCGCCGCCATCCGTGCGGATGTTCGCCATAGCCGGTGCGGGCATGAGATCGAGTGCCCCGGCCGCAGCCGCTCCCGCTGCGCTGACTTTCAGAAAGTCACGCCGCGAAAACTCAACCCTCCCCGCTTCCTTATCTTTCTGTCCCATTCCTGTTCCCTCTCTAGTGTTGGTGCAAGAGGCCCTGCTAGAAGCCTTCAAACCTGATTCCCGTCGCTCGGGTCGTGCCCGGCTGTGGACTGTTCCTGACGCCCCTGCCCCTTTCGAGATCGTGTGCGTCCCAGCTCGGCGGGTGAAACTAGAAAAGACCGCTGTCGTTGAGCGCGTGTAAGCGCGCTGCCTGACCTGCGGTCTTCGTTCTACATATGTAGCCTCCCTTACCCCTTGGAGGTGCCAGTGCGACGCAACCAGAGCCCCCGTCGGGGCTGGTTCCGGCGCACGCCACCTTTCCAAGACGGGAGGCGACACGGTTTCCCGTGCCACCCCGGCTCGACGTCCATGGCGCGACCGCTGTAGGTCCGCCGAGCTCGGAGGCGTATTCCCATGTCAAACCCACTCTGGATTTGCCGGTCCGTCGTGGGCGCCGACCGCTCGTAAGAGCGGCCGATTCGTACTCCGCACGCTAGTCCCGCCGGGGTCTCTTGTCAATCGCTACCCGCGCTGCCAGACAAGTGGCAGCGGCATTTCCGGACTACGACTACTTCTTCCCGAAACGCTTGAGCCACGACGCCCTGTCGTACACATCCACGCCCAGTGCCACGGCGAAGCGCGCGAGGTCGATATCCTCGGTGCACAGGATGCGCGCGCGCTTTGCGATCGCCAGCAACTGCGCCTGATCTTCGGTGACGCCGAGTTTCTGCCGGATCGCGACGGCGTCGCTCACGGAGTACGGCTCGCCGTGCAGGAGCTCGCCGAGGCTCACGCCCTCAGCAGTCTGCGCCTCGTAGGCGGGCTTGTCGGCCTCGGTCATGATCCAGTGGAATCTGCGCGCTGACATCGGCGCGACCATACCGGCGGCGACCATGCCGTCGACGAAGTCGGGGGTGGCGAGGAACTTGCGCGGCCTGCGCCACAGCAGGAAGAGCAGCAGTGCGAGCGCCCCGAGGATCGTGAAAGGCACCCAAGCGGTGTCCGGAGTGATCTTCGTGATACCGGGGATCTCACCGACAAGTGGACCCCACACCTGCACCTGGTTGTTGTCGCGGTCGGCGATGAAGGCGCGGCCTGCGCCGCTGAATGCGATGTCGTTCGGGAAGCTGAACTGGCCCGGACCGGTGCCGTTCTCGCCGAAGGTGGCGAGCACGTCGCCCTTCTCGCTGTACATGTCCACGCGGTGTGCGAGCGCGTCGACGACATAGAGCCGGCCCTGCGCATCGAGCGCGACGCCGCGGGGTGTACCCGAGGTGTCGATGAGCTGGATGAACGTGCCGTCGGGGTTGAAGACCTGGACGCGACGGTTGTTGCCGTCCGCCACAAAGACCAAGGCGCTGGCTCCGGTTCCCTTCACGACGATGCCGTTGGGGAAGTAGAAGCTGCCGGGCGCTTCGGCGGACACGGTGACCTGCTTCGTCACGCCCCACTTCGCCTTGAGCTTGCCATCGGGGCTGAACACGAGCACGCGATGCTTCGTGGAATCGCCGACGTCCGTTACGTAGAGGTCGCCCGCACTGTCGAACGTGAGCGCCAGCGGCGACCACTTGAACGCCTCATCGCCGTCCGGGACGAACTTGCGCAGGAACTTGCCATCCTGGTCGAACACGTAGACACCGTTGAGCAGGCGATCGGTCACCCACAGAGTGTTGTCCGGCCCCACGGCGATGTGCACCGGGCTGTTCATCGCCGTGGCCGCGCCGTCCTTGATCGCGCTGAAGTCGAACAGGTAGGCCCCGTCGACCGTGTAGGCGCGTACCGTGCGGTACGCGTAGTCCGTCACGTAGCAGCGGTCACCGATGATCGCTACGCCGGTCGGCCGCGTCATCGACGTCGCGCCCGTCCCGGAGAACGAATACAGATAGGTCAGGGGATCGACCTTCTCGGTGGCTGTCTGGAACGTGAAGGACGGAGCGCGCCGGTTCTGCGAGTAGTAGAACGCGACGTAGAGCAGCGCGGCGAGAAGCGCGCTCAGAGCGACGAGCGCCACGATGCGCCACATACGGGAACGGGCCATCGACCCGTTCGTGCTGAGCGTGCCCGGATCCATGTTCATACCGTCACTTGGCATTTGCGCTCAACCTCTGGATCGCGTCGGTGGCCGTCTTGTCTCCGGGAACGAGCTCGAGATACCGCGACCAAGCGTTCAGGGCACGTGTCGTGTCCTTCTGCTGCTCCGCCAGCTCGGCGATGAGCTTCACTATCTCGGCGTTCGCGGGATCGATCGCGGCTGCGATACGCGCCTCGGAGAGCGCCTCTTTCGGGTCGCTCGTCTTCTTGCTCTGCGCGGTGGCGAGGTGCTCGGCCGCCGTGCCGAGCTTCGCGAGCTGCTCCGCCGGCGCGGTCACGCCCACGGGCGCGTTGTCGACCGACGCACGGAACAGTTCGGCCGCCTGCGCAGTATCGCCCTGGGCGAGCACGATGAGCCCGAGGTCATAGTTCGCCTGCGCCTGCTTGGGGTCGAAGGCCACGACGATCCGCAGCTCCTGGGCCTGCATGTCCGTCAGCCCGAGCCGCTGATACGCGGTGGCGAGCATGTAGTGGGCCGGCGAGGAGTCCCTCTTGATCGACAGCGACTTCTTGAGGTTCGCCACGGCGTCCTCGTAGCGCTGCTGCTCCACATAGGTGGTTCCGAGGTAGTAGTAGACGTCGGCGAGCGCCGAGTTCTTCGCCGCCATCTCACCCACGTTGAGGATGCCGATGAGTTTGATCCAGTACGCCTCGGCGGACGGCCACTCCCTACGCTGCATGGCGATGAGGCCGAGGTCCGTGAGGGCCGCAGCGTTGTCCTTCTCGATCTCGAGCGCCGCCTTCAGTTGCACGATCGCGTCATCGAGTTGGTCGTTCGCGACCATCGCCTCGGCCAGCTTGACCCGCGCTGCAGCGACGTTCGGGGTCTTCTCGACGATCGATGCGAGGTTCGCCACTGCTCGTGCCGACGGGGACTGCGTGTTCACGAGCCGCACGTTGCCGTAGTAGCTCCACGCCAGGAAGGCGACCACGAGAACGATGGCGCCCGCCACCGACAGAATCGCGATCTTGAGGCCGCGGTCGACCGTCAGGCCCTGCTTGCCGAAGGGCGAAGGGCTGTCGTCGTCGACCAACGGCGTGTCGATGTCTTCCATGCGTCCTGCCTTCGTGGGTGAGTCCGTAAGACCGTGCCTCGCCCGGCGACGTTCCATGGGTGCCTACAGGTTCAGATTCGAGTGGCACCGGATGCACAGGGAGTAGCCGGGGTACGGCGCGATGAGGACGCTAGTGTAGTCCAGGGCACCGTGGCAGTCGTAGCAGGCAGTGAGGTCGTGCGACTTGGTGACGTTGCTCTTCGTGCCCGCCGCCTGGACGGCCGTGAAGCCGAAGCCGACGTGGCACTGCTCGCACTTGTACGCCTTGCCCTTCTTCTCCGCGACGATGAAGTGCACCGCGTGTTCGGCCAGGCCTGTGGTCTTGATCGCCGTCGCCGGCTGGGTGGCCATGATCGGATGACACTTCACGCAGTTCTCGAGCACGAGGGTCTGGCCGCGCAGATTGCGGTGGTGACACTCCTGGCAGGTAGACCGGTTGATGTGGCAGACCTTGCAGTCCTGAGCGTTCATGTCGGTCGCCAGCGCGTGGTTGTTCGTCCAGTCCGCAGGGTGCGGCATGGGCGTGATGTGGCACCGCTCGCACGAAGCTGACTCGTGACACGAGCCGCAGGCGCCCTTCTGGGCCAGGAAGTCCTTGCCGTGGGTGGTGCGGAACGCGGGGAGCTTGTGGGCCTCCGGAACGACCTGCTTGCGCGCGGGTCCGCCTGCGACCTTCGGCTTGCCCTGATGGCATGAGACGCAGAACACCGGCGCATGACACATACCGCACGACTCGGGCGACACGTTCGCCGGGTCCTTGTGCGCCGTCGCGATGAAATCGGTCGTATGGTCGGCCGGCTTCAAGACGAAGTCCTTGGGATGACAATCGGCGCACTTGTCGGTCGCCACCAGCCCGAGCTTGGAGTGCGAGAGCCCGTGGCACTGGTAGCAGGCCGGCATCTCTACGCGCGATGTCGTATCCGGGCTGTGCGGGAACGCCCGGTGGCAGTCCTTGCACGCGAACGCGTTTCGCAGATGCGAGGCGTGCGCAAAGATGACGCGACCGGGCAGGAAGCGATCCAGGTCCGGATGGCATGAGACGCACTGCCCGATGGTGACGATACCGGTTGGCTGGATCGTGATCGCAGGACGGCCCGGCTTGTTCGGCATCAGCGGCTGGTAGGCCGGCTGCGTGAGCGGCGTGTTCACGTTCTGCTGGATATGGCACGCGTCGCAACTGTCGGCGGTGTGACACAGAAGGCACAGGTTCGCGTCGGTCAGCGCGGCGGTCGCGTGGGGTTTGCCGACGTATCCCGGGAGGTGGTCACCGGGGATGAGCTTGGAACGCGGCGTCGTGTGGCACTCGGCGCAGTCGGAACGCGCGATCTGGACGTCGCCGTGCGTCAGGCCGTGACAGTTGAAACACGACTGCATCGACGGCAGGATGGTGACTCCGCCGGTGTGCGGCGGAGCCCAGTGGCACGAGTCACACGAGAGCGTGATGTGCGAGCCGTGCTGGAAGATGTGACCCGGGGTCTTGGCCGCGCCGATCGTCGCGTGACACGGCATGCACTGCGTGCCCGTCGTCACCGGGGAGTTCAGGTTGACGGACGGGACCGGAGTCGTGGCGGCGAACGCGGACACGGCGGTAAGGGCCGCTGCGAGCAGCACCCCTACCGCCAGTGTCCGTCTCATTCCCCTCACACGACCACCTGTGACTACTTTCCTCCGCCGGTGAACCCGGAGATCAGCGACACGATCGGGTTCGCCGCGTTGACGGCGTTCCTTCCGTGCACCAGGGTGCGACCTGACTCGGCGAACTTCTCGCCGGATCCGGTGTGGCAACCGGCCTGTCCACACGTGGACGGCAGCTTCTCGGAACTCGTCATCGACTTGGGATCCTTCAGCGCCGTCGTGTCGTGCGCGCCGTGGCAGGTCCAGCATGCGGGAGCGTCGGCGGCGCCGGCCTTGTAGGCCGCACCGTGCCACCAGTCGGAGTAGGACACGTAGGCGGCCTCATGCGTGTGGCAGGCTCCGACGCACATCTTCTGGCCGGACAGACGCAGGCGCAGCTTGGCGGCATCCGTCTTGAGGCGCTCGATGTCATGCCCGCTGTGGCACCCGCCGCAGGTCGCGGCGGTCATGTTCGTGCGGGTCAGGATGGCTGTGCCGTGGACCGAAGCGGCCCATGCGGCCTGCTCCTTGGGATGGCAATCGGCACTTCCGCAGGCTAGGCCAGCGTTGACCTTCCAAAGGACCGTGGCGCCGGCCTTGTCGTCATACCGGAAGTCCGGGTGGCACTGGCCGCACAGCGTCGTGCGGTGCGCCGAGGAGTCCAGCATGCTGGCGGTGACGGGCGCCGCCAGGCGGGGCAGGTCGGTCTTGTGGCACGAGAGGCACCCGTTGCCGGCGTCGTACGAGAACTCGACGACCGGCTTCCAGGTGACGTTCTTCGCCAGGTGGCAGGTGTCGCACTGGTCCTTCGTGTGGCACGCCGCGCAGCTGGTGCGCAGTGACGTGTTCGATGGCTCGACGTGGCCCTTGCCGTTGTAGTCCGCTGCCAGGTGGTCCTTGGGGATCAGCTGGGCGCGCGGCTTGTCGTGACACTTGGAGCAATCGCCACCGGCGATGACGCCCTGCGGTCCGTGACGGAGCCCGTGGCAGTTGAGGCACGACGCCTTGGTCGGCTTCACGGTGCCCGAGGGCGTGTGCGGGAAGCGCGAGTGGCAGGCGGTGCAGTCGTAGGTCATGTGCGAAGCGTGCGAGAACTTGATCCCCAGCAGCGCCGCCTTGGTGGTGGCCGCCGCGAGTGAAGCGTGGCAGTCGGTGCAGCTGAACGCCAGCAGTGGCCCGCGCTGGAGTTCCTGGACCGCGGTGGGGGTCGTCTCAGCTGCGAAAGCGGCCGAGATGCCCGATGCCAGGAAGAGCGCGCTCGCAAGTACGAGTACGCAGAATCCTGCCAGTCCGCGGGGGGTCTTCGTGACCCGAGCGGTCATTGTGCTCCCTTTCGACACGAGTACGGATACCGGATGCGTGCGTGGCCGGGTTACTTGCCGCCGAACAGGCCGGAGAAGAACATCACGATCGGATTCTTCTCGGTGATGGCGGCGCGGCCGTGGATCATCGGAACGTAAGACGCGAGCGCAGGGCCGGCACCCTGGTGGCACCCGATGGCGCCACATGAGTTCGTGCCGCCGAGATTCTCGGCGTTCGTCGGAGCCGTTCGATCTTTCGAATTCATCACGTTGTGCGTCCCATGGCAGGTCCAGCACGGCGGGGCGTCAGCAGCCCCCGTCTTGTAGGCCGCGCCATGGTAGTAATCGTTGTAGTTCGCCCAGTAGTCGGGGTGACAACCGGACCGGCCGCACATCTGCTGGGCCTGTGCACGGACCTCCGCCTTGCCCGCCGGATTGTCCTTGAGCACCGGCATGAAGTGGCTGCCGTGGCAGTCACCGCACAGCGGCTTGCTGGCCGCCTTCGGGTCGGGCTGGCCGACGCCGACCGGGCGGATCGCATGGGCGCCGAGGTTCCAGTCCGCATACTGCTGCGGATGGCAGTTCTTGCACGACTGCTTGGCGATCGCCTTCCAGTCGGGACCGCCGACCTGCCCGTGCGGGGCCTTGTAGCCGTAGTCGACGTGACAGCCCGCGCACGTGATGCTCGCGTGCGCCGAGAGCTTGTATGCCTCCTCATCGATCCAGTAGGAGACGGTGAGGTCCCCCTGGGCGACGACGAGGTTCTTGTCGCCGTGGCACACGAGGCAGCCCGCTTTGCCGAACGTCGGCAGGGTGAAGTCGAGCGCGTAGCTGCCCTTGCTGCTCACGGTCCCGGACGCGTTCACCGTTGGGCTCGCTGCCGCGGCGGCCATAGCCGTCGGGATGACGGACGGCACGGTCACCGTCGCGGTCGCTACCGGGGTCACCGTCGTAGACAGAATCGCCGCGCGCTCCTGTCCTGCGGCGATGGCGACGGTCAGGCCCACCACGATGATCGCAAGGAAGACGATCGTGCCGGCGATCAGAGTCCTTCTCTCGATCTTCGTGGGAGTCATATGCTCTTCTCTCTACTCTGCTGCCGCGGGTTCGGGAGCAGGCTCGTGCGCGTCTCCGTGACCTCCGGCGTCATGCTCCTCGTGCGAGCCGAGGCCGAAGAAGTCGAGCGTCACGGGGATGTCCTCGGTCGCTGACAGGTACACGTGGATCGTCGTCAGGACGATGAACATCCAGGTGAGGAAGTAGTGCAGAACGCGCATCCACATGACCGCGCTGGGCAGGTCGCCGGTGATCGGCGCAAGCCACCAGCCGAGCAGCAGCGCGCTCGGGCTCATGTTGATCAGCGGGATGATGAAGTTGCGGTCGGTGATCAACGAGAAGCCGCAGAACGCCTGCAGGAGCATGAACATGGCGAAGACCAGATAGGTCCCCTTCTGCATGACGTTGTATTTGTCGGTGTGCGGCTTCTTGTTGCTGATGAACGCGTAGTACGCAGCGACACCGAACAGCGACTTGACGTCGCGCTTGGTGATGGCGAAGGCGCGCCAGTCGCGACGCTTGCTCGCGAACGCGTACCAGAAACGCCAGAACAGCGTGAGCGTCACGATGATCATCGCGACGTAGTGGATGTTCCGCATGATCTCCCGGGCGAAGACCGCCGACGGGAAGTGGATGTACATACCGGTGAATCCCAGCACGATCATCGACGCCAGGTGCACGAAGTGGATGAACTTCGGCAGGGGCGGGGGATGCGGCTCGTCATGCTCCGGCCACTGCTTGAGGATCCACTTCTTCTTGAAGCGGCCGACAGGGATCGAAGCGATGAAGTGGATCACGAGCGCGCACAGGACGATGACGTACAGCACAGAGAACACGACGTCGAGCCAGGTCATGATTTCCGCAGGTCCTATCGCTGACACCCCCAATGAACGTTGCTGCCGCGCCAGGCTGCCGGGCCTGTGGATGCGCGAACCCCTACCGGATGAACGAACATAGGCCCGACGGGCATAGAAGCCCCAGCCCAGCGAACCACCTCGAAGCATATGGGGGTGCGGGGCATCCGTCAACGAGCGCGGAGGGCGTTTCGTGGTCGCTCGGCCAATGACGGGGAAATGCTTACCGGTCTTGGATCTCCGCGCGCGCGCGGACGGGCGTGAGCGCGTGCGCGAGTGCGGCCTCGGCGTGTGCTGCGTTGGCCGGTTCCACCCGCAGCGCGATTCCGCACAGCTCCCCAAGCTCGCGCGGTGACGGGATCGTGACCGCTGGGATCTTCGCGGCTTTCAGGACCTCTTCCGCCGCCAGGGTGTCATGCACGGAGGCGAAGCCGAAGGCGACGAACGGGTGCGTGTCGGCGCCGGTCATGCCAGCATTTCGGCAAGCGCCGCCAGCGTGGTGGCGATGTCGGCGTCCGTGGTGCCGTGACCCACGCCGAAGCGAACGGCGCCGGTCTCGAGCGTCCCGAGCGTACGGTGCGCCCACGGCGCGCAGTGCAGGCCACCGCGAACAGCGACGCCGGCGTGGCGATCGAGCAGGAATGCGATGCGGTCGGGCTCGATGCTCTCGTGCGTGATGCACAGGATGGGGACCGAGGGCTCCTGCCCCGCCGGCCCGTAGACGGTGACCCCGGGCATCGCGAACAGACCCGCCTTCAGGATACGGAAGAGGCGCTGCTCCTCGGCGCGCCACTGCGCACCGTTCTGCTGCAGCAGTCGCGCTGCGGCGCCGAGGCCGGCGATACCGGGCGTGTTCGGCGTGCCCGCCTCGTAGCGTTCGGGGCGGCCCTGCGGCTGCGCATCCTGCTCGCTGGAGCTGCCACCGGTCCCTCCCTGGGTGAGCTCGCGGACCTCGAGCCCCGGCCGCAGATAGAGTAGCCCGACGCCCTGGGGGCCGAGCATGCCCTTGTGTCCGGACAGCGCGTACGCATCCACGTCGAGTCCTGCCAGATCGACGTCCAGATGGCCGCCGCCCTGGGCGCCGTCCACGAGCAGAAGCGCGCCGTTCTCGTGAGCGATGTCGGCGAGGTCGGCGATCGGCTGGATGGCGCCGGTGACGTTGCTCGCGTGCTGGCAGACGACCGCCTTCGTGGGAGCGGCCTTGACCGCGCGCTCCATGTCCGTGGCGTCGATGCGGCCGGTGGCGTCGGCGTGCACCATCTCGATGGTGACGCCCTGCTGCGCGAGCGCGTAGAGCGGCCGGGAGACCGCGTTGTGTTCCATGGACGAAACGACGACCCGGTCGCCCGGAACGAGCAGACCCTTGAGCATCAGGTTGCATGCCTCCGTGCAGCCCGCGAGGAAGATCAGGTCGCGGGAGTCCGGGATGCCGAGAAGGTCCGCGCAGGCGCGGCGCGATTCGAAG
>JANYLP010000099.1 GCA_025361445.1 Coriobacteriia bacterium | reverse complement strand
GTCGATGAGCAGGTAGAACCCGGCCAGGCCGGCCATCACGTTCAGGCGCGTGTTGCCCAGCGCGTGGTCGTGATACCACAGCGTCGTGCCCTTCTGGGAGTTGCCCCAGTTGTACATCTTCGACTCGCCCGGCCCGAACATGTCCATCGGGTTGCCGTCGCTCATGGGCTCGTTCTCCCCGCCGTGCATGTGAACGGCGACGCGACCGTCGTCGATGTTGCCGGGGATCGTCGCATCGAAGGATGCAGCGAACGGGTGGTTCCCGGCGGTGAGGTTGTTGGTGACGTTGACGGTGACCGCGTTGTAGCGCGTCTCCACGAACGTCGGTCCGGGGTAGTGGCCGTCATAACCCCACACCGTGGTCGAGCCCAGATCCCTGTGGTAGCTGTGGCTGATGGCATCGACCGACAGGTCGTACATTCCGGGGCTCGTCACCGTCTTGATCGGCGGAACCGGGAGCGGGTCTACGAAGGGCGCGAGCGTGGGCGCGGGCGCGAGCGCCAAAGCCCTCTGCACTCCGGCCAACGGAAGCATCGCTCCCGCCACCGTCGCGGCCCCTGCCTGGATGAAGGTTCGCCTGGTGAGCACTAGAAGCCCCTTTCGTGAGTCTGCAGTACAGTTGCCGCGCGGTTCATGCGGTCCTTACAGATTCCACCATAAGGGAGTCCTTAAACAGGACATGGCCATCGGCTGCCGGCGACGGTGGTCGGGGTGGCGCCGAGTGTCGTACACTACCGTCTCGCGGTCCGGCATTCAGTCCGGTGGCCGTGATTACCACCTCGCGGAGAGGTGGCAGAGTGGTTGAATGCGGCAGTCTCGAAAACTGTTTAGCGCGCGAGCGCTACGGGGGTTCGAATCCCCCCCTCTCCGCCAGTAGTGATGAGAGCGCGGCCCCCGTGCCCCGAAAGGGTTGCGGGGGCCGCGTCGTGTCGAGCTCCGTCACCCGGTCAGCGCATGACCTCGACGGTAGCGTCGACAGCGCGCCGCCGTTGTTCGTCGGCGCTCATCGTCGGATGGGGGTCGTCGCCGGGCTGAGGGCCGTAGTCGCCGAATTGCGCGTGATTGCCGCCCTCGAGTTCGAGATACGTGGTATCGAGCGGCAGTAGCATGCGCCCTGCGGCCAGGCTGTCATGGTTGACCACGGTGTCGAGGGTCCCCACCGCCGAGAGGACGACCATTCCGCTTGAACTCAGATCGTTGCCGGACGGCGCATACGCTCCGAGCAACACAAGACCGGCCATCACACCGGGATGCTTGGCGGCGTACTGCGCGGCCATCGCTCCACCGAGCGAGTGCCCACCGATCGTCCAGCGCCTGATCGCCGGATGTGAAGCGACGACCCCGTCTGCGGCGTCGGGGGAGAGCACCGCAAGGGAGAGCGGCATTTCGGGAACCACCACGAGGAAGCCGCGGGCGGCCACGTCGCGCGCGTAGCGCGCGTACGCACGGGCGTCCACGTGGCCGCCCGGATAGAAGATCAGTCCGACCGTAGCCTCAACCTCGGCCGGTGCGAACTCCCATCCTGCGCCGGTCTTGGTGACGCGGACCGAGCTATCGCTCTGAAGCGCTTCGAGCGCGCGCTGCGTGGGTGCGAGGGGATGCGTCCCCCACCACACGAACGCTCCGGCGCCGACAACGAGCGCTGCGACGATGACACCCACGACCCACAGAAGCACGCGCCTGATCTTCGGCGACACGAGGACTCCCTCTGCTTCGACGGGGATGCCGGCTGGCCACACACACAGTGTACCCACGGCCGCACGTGCCGCGAAGCAATCACTTGTCACTATGGAATGCATCAAATAGTATGAAGGAGAAGGAGCATCCGAGGCTCGTGCCCGAACCGGCATCGCGCCGCGCCATCGTCCACGGGAGACCACGCGTGAATCCGTCGATCAACATCGCAAAGGTCCGGCACGACGCCGAGGCGTACTTCCAGCGCGGGAACTACTACTGCTCCGAGGCGAACGTCGCGTCCGTCCGCGACAACATCGCGCCCGAGATGCCGGAGGCGATGATCGCAGCAGCGTCCGGCTTCCCGGTGGGCGTCGGCCGCTCGAAGTGCATGTGCGGCGCGGTCTCCGGAGGCGTGATCAGTCTCGGCTACGTGTTCGGGCGCACCGGGCCGAGTTCGCCCACCGACCCGAAGTCGGTCAAGTGCATGGAACTCGCCAACGAGCTCCAGCAGGCGTTCAAGGACAGCCACCGTGTGCTGTGCTGCAGCGTCCAGACCAAGGGGATGGACATGGCCAGCGGTGAGCACAAGGCTCAGTGCGTCGCCTTCACCGGAGAGATGGCCGCGAAGACCGCGGAGATCATCGCCCGCGAGTGCGATCTCGGCGCCACTGACGGGGAGGTCTGAGCCATGTCCGTCATCCGCCGTATCCCCGTCCCGATGTCGGCCCTCGCGCTCGGCATCGCAGCTCTCGGCAACCTGCTGCTTCCGTATTCGGCCGACGTCCGCACGGCGTGCGGTGTTGTCGCAGCGACCCTCGTGGTCCTCATCGTGGCGCGTATCGCTGTCGACTTCACGACCGTTCGCGAGGAGCTCGAGAGCCCCGCGATCCTTTCCGCGCTGCCGGCGCTGTTCATGGCGCTCATGATCCTCGCCACCTACCTGAAGCCGGTGGCGCCTCCGGTGGCTCAGGGCTTGTGGATCGTTGCCCTTGTCTCGCAGCTCCTCGTCGCCGGCCTCTTCGCAGTCCGGTTCGTCGGGTCGTTCAAGCTGGCACAGGTGCTTCCCGGTTGGTTCCTCGTCTTCGTCGGGTTCGTCGCTGCGAGCGTCACCAGCCCGGCGTTCGGGGCGCAGCCCCTCGGACAGGCCCTGCTGTATGCGGGCGTTGCCGGGTACGTCGCGATCCTGCCGCTGGCGGTCTACCGCATGGTCAAGGTCGGCGACCTGCCTGCTCCCGTGCTTCCGACCGTCGCGATCTTCGCGGCCCCGCCAAGCCTCATCCTTGCTGGATACCTGGCGGTCACGCAGGCAAAGGACGTTGTCGTCGTCTACGTCCTGCTGGCTCTTGCCGGCGCCAGTCTGCTCTATGTCCTCACGCGCCTGCCGCGCATTCTGACCAACAGCTTCTGTCCGAGCTGTGCGGCGCTGACATTCCCGATCGTCATCACCGCGATCGCCCTTAAGCAGTCAAATGCGTTCTTGGCAACCACGACGGCGGGCTCGTTCATCCCGGTTGTTGCGGTGCAGGCGATGGACGTCCTCGCTGTCGCGAGCGTGGTCTACGTGCTGGTTCGCTACGTGATGCTACTGGCGAGCCCCGAGAAGGGGTCCGCCTCGTCGTGAGCGGCGGCCATACCGTTCAGGGAAGCGCCGTTCTGTGGTCGTGACAATCGCGAAATGGCTGTGATACTCCGCTGCCACTCGGAATCGGGGTTCCGAGATGGGGATTCATCTGGGGGAAGGAAACCGGGATGGTACGTAAGCCGGTGGGCACTCTGGCGATCCCGGCAGCGCGTCAAGCGACCTGACGATTCGAGCCCGGACCAGCCGTTCTATGCCGGCGGCGAAGAGGTCAGCATAGAGGCGTCGAGCGCGCCGCAGCGCCGCTTGTCATCCCGCGGCGCTACAGCAGAGCCAGCCTCACCGTCGTGACGCAGTTCTCGGTCCCCACCTCGGTGAAGCCGAGTTCGGAGACCACGCGCAGCATGCGGCGGTTCTTCGAATCGATGTAGCCGCTGATCTCCTTGAGGCCCTTCTCCTGCGCGATCCCGATGATGGTGTCCGTGAGTTTGAATCCGAGGCCCTTGCCCTGGAAGTCGTCGTGGACAAGCACCGCGAACTCGCCGCGGCCACGGTCTGCTTCGCCCATGAGCCGGCCCACGCCGATGATCCGCTTCTTCTTGCCGACGGTCAGTTCCGCAACGATCGCCATCTCGCGGTCGTAGTCGATGTTGGTGAAGCGCACGAGCATCTCGTGGGTGATGTCCGTCTGGTTCTCGAAGAAACGGCCCCTCAGCGTCTCGGGTGATGCGGTCAAGAGCAGCTCCGCCTCCATCGGCTCGTCCTCGGGACGGATCGGCCGCAGGATCACCTCGGTGCCGTCGGAGAGGCGCCATGGCGCGACATATCGAGTCGGGTAGGGCGTGATGACGAGGTGGGGGAACTTCGGTTTGCCCTCTAGGACACCCGTGTCGATGACGATCCGCGCATCGACCGCGCAGGCCTTGCCGTCGGCGATCACGAGCGGGTTGATGTCGATCTCCGCGATTTCGGGGAAGTCGACCACGATATTCGAGAGCATGGTGAGAAGTTCCTCGAGCTCAGCGATGTCCGGGGCGATCACGCCCTTCCGCGGCGACTTGATCATCTTGAAGATCCGCGTCTCCTCCATCATGCGCAACGCCAGGGTCTGGTTCAGCGGCGGCAGCGCGACGGCGAAGTCGGCGAGCCCTTCCGCGGCGACCCCGCCCGCCCCGAACACGAGGACCGAACCGAACTGCCGGTCCTTCTTCATGCCGAGGATGAGCTCGTAGTCCACCTCGCGGACCATCTGCTGCACGGAGACGCCCTCGATCACGGCCTTGGGAGAGCTCTTCTTCACGCGCTTCATCATCCGGGCGTAAGCCCGCTCGAGGTCCGGCGGTGAGCAGACCCCGACCTCGACACCGCCTGCCGCGCTCTTGTGGGTGATCTCGTGAGAGACGATCTTCAGCACGACGGGATAGCCGATCTTCTCGGCCGCCGCCAGCGCCTCCTCTACTGTGTCCGTCTGGATCTGCGGGATGACCGGGAACCCATACGTGGTGATGAACCGCTTCGACTCCTCTTCGGAAAGCACCGTCCGGCCCGTTCCGGCAACCCGGCGCAGCAGCGCCTGCAGGTTGTGTTTCGGCGGCGCGACGTCGATGGGAAGCTCCGAGGGCGTCTCGTAGAGCTGCTCGAGGTTGCGGGCGTATTGATACATGCTCAGGTAGGTGCGCGCGGCTTCCTCCGGTGTCCCGTAGCACGGGATGGCCGCCGCCTGGAAGATCCGCCGTCCGGCCCTCACGGTCTCGCCTCCCATGAGCACGGTCAGCACCGGCTTCGGCGAGCCCTTGACCAGGGCCGACACCCGGGTCGCCATCTCGTCGGGGCGCGCGTTGCCCTGTGGCGTGTACAGGACGAGGACCCCGTTGATGTTCGGGTCTGCCAGGCACGCCGTCACGGCCGCCACGAACCGGTCGCTCGAAGCGTCTCCCAGCACGTCGATCGGGTTGGCGTGGCTCCAGTAGGGGGGCAGTGCGGCGTTCAGCGCGGCCATCGTCTCGGCCGACAGGTCGGCAAGCCGCCCACCGTGTTCGATGATCGAGTCGGCGGCCATGACGCCGAGGCCTCCGGCATTCGTCACGATCGCCACATTGGGCCCGACCGGAAGACGACGCGAGTCGAGTACCTCTGCCGCGTGGAACAGGTCGGCGACCTCGTGGACCCGGAGCACGCCGACTCGGCGGAACGCCGCTTCGTAGACCTCGTCGTCGCCCGCCATCGAGCCCGTGTGCGACAGCGCCGCTCGCGCGCTCTCCGCGTACCGGCCGGGCTTGAGCACGATGATCGGCTTGTTGCGGGCGAAGCTGCGCGCCGCGCTCATGAAACGGCGTGCGTTCCCGATCGTCTCCATGTAGACGAGGATGCTGCGCGTATGCGGATCCTCGCCGAGGAAGTCCACCAGGTCGGCGAAGTCCACGTCGACCATGCCGCCTACCGAAGCGAACAGCGAGATGCCCACGCGAGAGCTCACGGCCCAATCGAGCATCCCTGTGCCGAGCGCGCCGCTCTGCGAGATGAGCGCGATGTCTCCGGCAGGCGGCTGCAACGCGAGGAACGAGGCGTTCAGCCCGACGGTCGGGCGGATGATGCCGAGGCAGTTGGGGCCGACGACGCGCATCGGGTAATCCCGCAGGATCGCCCTGATGCGCTTCTCGAGGACGACGCCCTCCTTGCCCGTCTCGCCGAAGCCCGCCGAGACGACGATCGCTCCGTGCACTCCCGCCTTCGCACACTCGAGCAGCACGTCGGGCACGGTGGCGGCGGGCGTCGCGACGATGGCGAGGTCCACGGGCTCGGGTACCGCGCCGATGCTCGGCAAGCAGGCGACATCGAAGATCTTCTCGTGGTGTGGGTTGACCGGGTAGATCGTCCGGCCCTCCGAGCGCATCACGTTCTCCACGATAGTGCGACCCACCGTGCCCTCGGACTCTGTCGCTCCGATGACCGCGATCGACTTGGGATCGAGCATCCTTCGCATGTGCACGCACCTCCGTGGAGAGCTTTCCCTGTTCGGTCTGCAGCGAGGCCCCCGGCGTCCCCCGGGCATTCGAACGGCGCGTACGCGCCGTCTCGCCTTCGGGCACAATCCTCAAGGGACGGGAGAACCGGGCGTCATGGGACGAAAGGGCTGTGGTGGATCGAGCCGCGCTGATATGGGATCCGTACCTCGCAGCGTACGACATGGGCCCCGGCCACCCGCTGGACCCTCGTCGTCTCACGCTGACGGTCGAGCTCATGGAGGCGTTCGGGCTCCTCGGTCCCGATGTCGTGGTCACGCCCGAGAAGGCCACCGACGAGGACCTGCGCCTCGTCCATTCGAGCGGCTACATCGAGGCCGTGCATCAGGCCAGCGACTGGAGCACCGACTTCCGGCCCGACATGGGCCTGGGGACGGCCGACAACCCCATCTTCCCCGACATGCATGAGGTTGCGGCGCTCCAGTGCGGCGCGGCCATCCTCGGCGTCGAGGAGGTGCTCTCGGGCCGACGCACCCGCACGTTCTCGATCGCCGGGGGGATGCACCACGCGCACCGCAGCAGGGCCGCCGGCTTCTGCGTCTACAACGACGCCGCGGTCGGGATCGCTGTGGCGCTGCGCGCTCGGCCCGGGCTCAAGGTCCTCTACATCGACATCGACGCCCATCACGGAGACGGCGTCCAAGAGGCGTTCATCGACTCCGCCGACGTGATGACCCTCTCCATCCACGAGAGCGGCGTGTACGCGTTCCCCGGGACGGGCTTCTCGGAGGACATCGGCTCCGGTCTGGGCGAAGGGTACGCCGCGAATATGCCGCTCCCGGCGTACGCAACCGACGAATGCTTCGCGCTGGCCTTCGACGGCGTCATCGTTCCGCTGGCCCGTGCCTTCCGTCCGGACGTGATCGTCGCCCAGCTCGGCATCGATGCCCACCACAGCGACCCTCTGATCGAGTTGGGTCTCACCCTGCCCGGCTACCGCTCGCTCGTGCGCGGCATCATCGGGCTGGCGGACGAGCTGTGTCAGGGCCGGCTGGCCGCGCTCGGCGGTGGGGGCTACCGGATCGTCGACGTCGTGCCCCTTGCGTGGACGTGGGTGATGGCGGAGCTCCAGGGCGTGGAGCTTTCGGATGTGGTGCCCGAGGAGTGGCGCGTGCGCACTCGGGCGCGCATGGGGTGCGAGCCTCCGCAGGGCATGGGGGCGCAGGACCGCTTCGACTCGCCCGCCGAGCGGGTCGAGAATGTGCTGCGGCTGACAGCCGAGAGGGTGCTTGCGACACGGCAGGCGGTATTCCCGCTTCACGGGCTGACTCCGCAAGCGGTTCAGGAGCGCGGCACGCAGTACGCGGCGGTGCGGTCTCGGATACGATGACGCGGGCACGCGCTAAGTGAGCGTGCCTCCACGATCGGTACCGGGGGAGCGTCGAATGCGTGTTGCGCTGGTGCACGGCTACTACCTGCACGATTCCGGCAGCGGGATCTACGTCCGCGAGCTTGCCCACGCGCTGGTCCGGCTCGGTCACGACGTCACCCTTGTGTGCCAGGAGCGCGCGCCACAGAACTACGACTTCGTCGACTCGGCCTATGTGCTCGACGCCGACAACGCCGCGCTGCACTCGATCCACGAAGCGCCCCGCGTGTACGCCGGCAGCTGCCGTCTCGTGCGCCCGCACGATGGCGGAAAGCTCCTGGTCTACGTCGAGGGTGAGTTCCCGGGGTTCGCGCGCGCGGATGTCACGGCGTTCCAGAACGCTTCGCCCGAGGTGCGCGACCGCTATATCCAGGCCAACGTCACCGCGCTCAGGACCATCTTCGCCGAGTGGTCGCCGGAGCTCGTGCTCGCGCAGCACATCATCATGCAGCCGTTCATCGTGCGCGAAGCGTTGGCGGGCGCGGTGCCGTATCTCATCACCGAGCACAGCTCAGCTCTCAACTTCAGCGTTCGCACGTGCGAGGCGCTCGTTCCGTTCGCGCTCGCCGGACTCGCCGGAGCCGTGGCCGTCGCGACGATTTCCACCAACGCCCGCGACGATCTTGTGGCGTGGTCCGCTCAGCACGGCCTCGACATCGCGGGAAAGACGCTCGCGCTGCAACCGGGCATCGATGCCGAGCAGTTCGCTCCCGCGGGAGCGCGCGCCGACGCGATCGCCGCGATGCTTGCAGCCGTCGCGCTTCCGGCCGGATTCGACATCGGCCCCGACGACGATGTCCTCGCCTACGCGGGAGGGCTGCGCAACACCAAGGGCGTCCAGCACGCCGTGGCCGCTCTGCCGCTCATAGCAGCAGCGCGCGGGAAGCGGCTTCGCCTCCTGGTGGCCGGTGACGGTCCGGCCCGCGAACCGCTTGCGGAGTTCGCAGAGCTCATCGCCCGCGGTGACTCGGACGGCGCCCGCGAGGCCGTCTCGCACTGCGAGCAGCTGCAGTCGCCGCCCGAGTGGGGCGACGTGGTGGTCGACGCGCCGGCGCTGGCCGACGGCGCGAGCGTGGCGTTCCTCGGCCATCTGGATCACGCGCAGCTCTCTTCGGTGCTTGCCATAGCCGACGTCTCGCTCGTCCCTTCCGTGTTCCCCGAAGCTGCCGCGCTCGTGAACGTCGAGGCGCTGGCGGCCGGTGCGCTGCCGCTCGCGAGCTACCACAGCGGGATGGTCTCGCTCGATGACTCGCTTGCTGACGCGCTCGGGGACGATGTGTTCACGTCGCTGACCCAGGGAGAACGCCTCACGAGCCGCCTCGCGGCCGCAGTGGTCCATGTTCTTGACCGGTATCCGACCACAGACCCGGCGTTCCGGATGCGTGTCCATGGGATCGCGCTCGACCTCTACCCGACTTGGGAGGTCACCGCGAATGCGTACCTGGCGCTGGTGCCGACCGAACGATGACGTGGAGCCGCTACCGATGACGCAGCAGCCCGAAGTGAGCGTGATCGTCGCCGCGTATAACTGCATGCCCTACGTTGAGCGCACGATCGAGTCGATCCTGAGCCAGACGATAGGGCTCGAGCGCATGCAGGTCATCCTTGTCGACGACGGGTCGACGGACGGGACCGAGACGACCCTCGACCGCGCCGCCGCCACCCATCCGAACATAACGGTGATCCACCAGGAGAACTCCGGCGGCCCCGCGGCTCCTCGGAACCGGGCGCTCGAACTCGTCCAGGGTCGCTACATCTTCTTCCTCGATGCGGATGACTACCTGTGCGA
The DNA here is from genome assembly GCA_025361445.1 of Coriobacteriia bacterium. Lineage (GTDB taxonomy): Bacteria > Actinomycetota > Coriobacteriia > Anaerosomatales > PALSA-660 > PALSA-660. Next base: position 10,563 of record JANYLP010000099.1, on the reverse strand, counting down.
CGACGCGCTCGAGGACATGGTGCGTGTCGCCGATGAGAACGGCACCGACGTCGTGCTGAGCCGCATCGGCGGCGTCGGAGGACGCAATACCCCGAGGGCGGTGTTCGCGCGGACACTGCCGCGGACCGACGCGTTCTCCTCGGAAGCCTACTGGCTGCTCAACCCAATGAAGCTGTACCGGACCGAGCTGGTCCGTTCATTGGGACTTCGGTTCGAGCTCGACCTTCCCGTGGGCGAGGACGTGCCGTTCACGGTCAACGCCTACCTGAAGGGGAACGGGATCTCGATCCTGGCCGACAAGGTATACGTGTTCTGGGTGCACCGCGCCGATCTCTCGAATCTCACGACCCGCCCGGAATCGTTGGCTGACCGGATGCCCATCGTCGATCGGATCTTCGATCGCGTTGCAGCGATGGTGCCTGCGGGTCGTGGGCGCGACCGCCTGATGCGCCGGCACTTCCGGGTCGAGATGTTCGCGGCCTTCCAGGGGTACCGCGCCGAGGATGATCCGGGGACGCGAGAGGTCGCGTTCGCACGCTTCCGTGAGCTGATCGCCGCGTACGCCACACCCGATGCGGAAGGCGGCTTGCCGCCGGATCAGCGTGTTCTGATGTGGCTGATCTCCGAGGATCGGCGGGAGGCATTCCTGGAGTATCTGAACATCCTGGCCCGCTCGGAAAGGCCGGAGGTGTTGATCGAGGGTGATCGAGTCTTCCTCGAGCTGCCGGGATTCAGGGACGCATCCCAGGCGATACCCGAAGAGCTGTTCGAACTCGGCGGTTCCCTGAAGGTGTTCTGTCGCCTCGATCCGCTCACCGTCGACGATAGTGGGCTCCATATCGCCGTCTCGAGCCGGTTCGGGGTTCTCAGCGACCGCGTGACCTCGGCGGATCTTGTGGCGCGTCCCCGGGGCGGCGGAAAGGATGTGCTGTTCCCGCTCGCACACACGATCGAGCTCGAAGAGCATCTTCCGTACTGCGCGATCGAGGAGGTGCTGCCCTCCGCACAGCTACTTGGCGCCCTTACCGATGGGATGTACGACCTGCACCTTCGCCTCACGGCCGGCCAGGTGTCTCGCGAGCGCCGCCTGTGCGAGTGCGCGCCTGCCCCGGCAGAGTCCCGCATCGTGTCGTCCCCGAGGCGGCGTGCCTTCTCACGGTCAGCCACGATCAAGACGACGATGTACGACAATCTCTCGCTTCGCGTCACGAGGAACATCCCCGCGCCGCTGGCCAGGTTGATCCGGTTCGCCAGAGCGATCGCCCGGCTCGTCCGCCGCGCCTAGGGTTTGGCGACGAGCCGGTAGCGGTCGATCACCACGCCCTTCACGTTGATGAACTCGAACGTGAGTGTGGTGCCTGTGACCGTGACGCGCTGCGCGCCCCAGTCGGCGCGATAGCGCTTCTTGCTCCCGCTCACCGTGGTTCCGAATGCGTAGCGCGTCTGCCCTCCGAGACCGTTCACGAAGTAGACGATGCCGTTGCGCAGAAGGCGCTCGTAGACGTGCGCGTGTCCTGACAGAACGACGTCCGCTCCCCACGTCGCGAACGGCCACCTCATGTACGCGGTCGAACCGTGCTTGCTGTCGGACGAGTAGGGCGGGTGATGGTCGTACACGACGTTCCAGATGGACTTCGAGGCGGCAAGCTGCGCCTTGAGCCACTTCGCCTGGTTTGAAGTGCTGCCGGTTCCCGCGGGCTCCTTGGTGTTCGAGTTCAGGACGAAGAAGTGGACGGGTCCTTCAACGAAGTCGTAGTAGCGCTCGTTTCCCGAGCTATTGGCGAAACCCGAACCGGGCAGCGTGAAGTAGGTCAGGTACGTACTCGGAGAGGGGGTGGCGTCGCTGTAATCGTGGTTCCCCAAGGACGGGAAGAAGGCGTTGACCGCGGCCGCGCCGATCGGGAAACGGTGGCCGGTCGTCGTGATGTCCTTCAGCCATGCTCCGTAGTAGGCGCCGGTCGACTCGTCGTACTTACCTGTCCCGGTCCCGCCCGCCGGGGCGTAGTAGTCGTCCCCGGTCGTGATGATGTACGCGGGCTTCCACGATGCGACCAGTCTGGCTACGGCGCGCTCGTGCGCATCATCGATGCCGTAGTCCCCGATGACGGCGAAGGTGATGGGTGCGCTGGCATCAGCCGATGCCGTCACGGACGGAACCTGGGCGATCGCAGCGGGCGGCGTCACCGGCCCCGGCACCGTTGGGGTGACGTTCGCGGCACCCGCGACGCAGCCGGTCGCGGAGAGGATGGCGGACAGGAGCCCTGAAAGTGCGAGCAGACGGCGTAGCGTGTGATTCATGGGATTCACCTCGATGGTTCCGGACGAGCACAACGACTCAGAACAGTACCGTCCCCGAAACGCCCAGACTCTAGTCTGTCCGCCGTAGTCCGGCCGACCGGGCGCCCAGGCAATGAGCGGGGTATACGCTCATGCATGGCAGTGAAGCGAAGGGGGGCGCGTGGTGAGCGCAGCGTCGAATGGCAAGACTCCGGCGAAGCCGGGGCGAAAACGCCGGAGCATATGGACGGGGCTGAAGTCGTACGCGGAATCCCGCGGCGCCCCGTTTCTGGCTTCCGTCGTCATCATCGCTGGACAAGCATGGCTGGCCGACCTGCTTTCGTTCAGGCCTGTCTGGCTCTTCCCGACGGTCTCAGCCGTACTCCTAGCCGCATCTGCCGCGGTCTACCGCTCGGATCGCGACGAACCGAGCGCGGTACTCCGGCTGCTTGCAGGTGGATTCGTAAGCGTGCTCGCGCTCGCGAGCGCGGTCATCCTCATGCTGTTGGTACGTGATGTCTTCGGGAAGTCGAGCCTCGATCCGGTTCAGCTGCTTGTCGCCGGCATCGCCCTGTGGGTGGTCAGTATCGCCGTCTTCGCACTGGCGTACTGGGAGATAGACGCCGGAGGGCCAGAAGAGCGCGCCACGGACCGCTTCCACCTTCCGGACCTCGTATTCCCGCAGCAGCAGGCGGACCAGGAAGGCCTGGCTCCAAAGGACTGGGAGCCCACGTTCGCAGACTATCTATACGTGTCCGTCACCGCCGCGACGGCCTTCTCTCCGACCGATGTCATGCCGTATTCGAAGACCGCGAAACTGCTCATGGGAGTGGAGAGCACCATTTCGTTCGCCACCTACGGCATGCTCGTCGCCCGGGCGGTCAACATCGCGAAAGGCTAGCATCCGCCAGGTGCCGGCTCAGCAGGCCGTGGGAACCGCTGCGTCAATCTCGGCGAAAGATGTCTCTGTGGGCTCACCGGCCGCACGCCATAGCACCGTGCCCGCACAGTCGACCAGGAATATGTGGATCGTCTCGGTCGAGTCGATCTCGAGCTCGCGTTCGAGCTCACGGATATCGGTGTAGATCGTGAGCGTGTGTCGCCGCACGTCGATATCGGGGATCCCGGCACGCATGCCGCCATCGATTCCTCCCCGGAAGATGCGGTACCCCCTGGAGATGCTGGGAACCTCCCATATCTCCATGCCGGGATGCGTCTCGGCGAGTGCATGAAGCCCAGGCGACCACTTCTCGACCAGGAGCTGATGCCACTGTTGGAAAGCCACGAGGATCACGTGCGGCCCCCCGGGCAGCGCGTGGGGGATGACGTACTCCTGGCCCTCGAGGTCGCGCACCTTCAGTGCGGGGAACTGCATCGTTCGTCCTCTCATGGGGCGGTGCGGAACTCGCGCGGCATTCGTCTACGCGAAGCGCACCTCTGTCAGCGTACCGTCCGGTCCGACCATGGCGATCCTGTGATGGCCCGTGTCTGCAACGAGCAGCAGCGCACCGTCGCTCCAGATTCCTCCCGGTTCGCGCACAACGCCCTTCTCACCCGCTTCTCCCGGCCAGGGCTCGCATCCCCGTGTACGCGGGTCGACGCGCTTGAGCCGGTCGTTGTAGGTATCCGCGACGGCCAGGTGATCGCCCTGGACCGCAACGTCCTCGCAATGCTGCAGCAGAGCCGCGTCACCGATGCCGTCGCGGTCACCGAACTCGAAGAGTCCCGTTCCGACGATCGTGGCGACCGATCCTGTGTCGGCGGTGCGCACGGCGGACGTCTCACAGTCCGCGAAAGCGAGCGACCCACCCCCCAGCGACGCGAGGCCGGTCGGTTGCGCGAGGGCCGCGCGCTGGAGCGATCCGTCGCGCACGTCCTCGGCGCCGCTGCCCGCAAGGAGCGACAGTACACCGGTCGCGAGCCTCAGATCCCACAGTTGATGTGTCCCGGCCATCGCGATGGCCAGGTGGCCGTCTTCGCGCGAGGCGAGTCCCCAGGGTGAGCGCAAATCGGTGTGGTGCGCCGGACCGGCCACGACGGGCCCGCTACCGAGCCTTCCCGTTCCGGCGACCCGCACGCTCTCGCCACCGCCGAGCCGCCACACACAATGGCCGCGACGATCGGCGACGTAGACGTGTCCGTCCAACGCCGCGAGGCCACGGGGTTCGACGAATCCTTCATACGCCGCAATGACAGTGGCGGCCACGGCCCCGGCATCCCACGAGCACTCGATGACCCTTCCGTGGCCGGTGTCGGCGATCCACAACCGATCGCCGGCACGGATCGCGCGGGTGGGAAAGCGCAAAACCCCTTCGTGTCGGGCGAGCGACACTTTCACCGGGTCGGGTCCACGCGTGAGAGCCCCGCGCGCATCCGCGCGAGCGATGACGTCTTCGATCTGGAGAGCCATCTCCTCGACATCGAACTCACCGGGCTCCAGAACGGCAAGGTACCCTTCCGGATCGACAACGGCGATGGTTGGCCATGACTCGACCGCATAGTCCCGCCAGACCCGGTACTGCCTGTCGTTGACGACGGCGTGGACCACGTCGAGACGGTCGCAGGCTTCCGCGATCCGGTCAGTCATCCTCTCCGTGACGAATTTCCCGGCGTGCACTCCGATCACCGTGACCGAGTCCGCGAAGCGCTCTTCAAGCTCCCGTACACGCGGGAGGATATTCATGCAGTTGATTCAACCGTAGGTCCAGAAGTCCAGGACCACGATGCGGCCGCGCAGGTCCGACAGACGCACGGGCGGCGTGCCGATCCAGTCGAGCCCCTCGCGGAACTCGGGAGCGTGCACGGTGCCCGGTGGTATCCGATACATGGGCCTCGTCCTTCGTCCGTCCGGACTGCCTCAAGGGGTTGTTCCCCGATAGGTTGCGATGCCTATCAGGTCGGCCCGTCGACCCCGCCGTGCACGTTCGCCGCGGCGATCATCGCGTCGAGCACGGTGCGCACCGCGGGGGCGTTACCCGAGCCGGCTCGGACCGCCGCGAAGATATGGCGCTTCATCGCCGGTTCGATCAGCGGCCGGATCGCGATGTCGAGACCGCGAAGGTCGGTCATCCGAGGTGCGATACCCACACCGAGCCCCGCTTCCACCGCCGATCCGATCGCCCGGAAGTAGTTGCTCTCGAGGATGACGTGCGGCTCGAAGCCAGCGGAATGCGCTACGCGCTCCACCGCTTCCCGGCTCGCCGCGCTCTCTTGCGCGACGCACCAATGCTCGTCGGCGAGGTCCTTGAGACGCACCGGGCCGCCGCCCACGGCGAGCGGATGTCCCGGAGGCAACAGGACGACGATCGGTTCAGTGAGCAGGTCAACGCGGGTGAAGCTCGGGTCCGGCGCCACAGGCACGAAGTCCCATTCGTGGGAAAGCGCGATGTCGAGCTGTCCCGCGCGCAATGCAGGTAGCGCGCGGAAGGGCTCGAGTTCGCGGATGTCGAGTTCCAGTGCGGGGAAGCGCTCGCGCAGGCCAGCGAGAGCGGGGAGCGCGATCGACTGCGCGGCGGTCTGGAACACCGAGATCCGAACCGTACCGCCGACCTGTCCGGCGAGCGACTCGACGTCGGCGACCGCGAACTCGCACTGCGCGAGGATCGTCTCTGCGTGGGCGACCAGGCGCCTCCCCGGGCCCGTGAGCCGGATGGAGCGCGCGGTCCGCTCGAGCAACGGGACCCCCACCTCGCGCTCGAGCGTCGCCAGTTGGTGCGACACCGCCGGCGGGGTGAGGTAGAGCGCCTCGGCAGCGGCCGTGATGGTGCCTCGCTCGGCGACCTCACGCAGGATACGAAGCCGGTTCGTGTTCAGTGTCATGGCGATCTCCCGCGCGTCGATGAGAATCATAAGAATAGATGCTAAGAGAAGAATAGCATCAATGTACATTTGCCTCGGGCGGCGGGACGATGGATCAGCGAGGTCCGTCAAGTCACTCTCCGCCGGAGGAAGCGCCCGATGCTCCTGCTCGTCGCCAAGGCCCTATTCGCGCCGATACTGTTGGCCGCATGCGCGTTCGCCGCGCACCGCTGGGGAGCCCTCGTCGGAGGCTGGCTGCTCGGTCTGCCGCTCGTGTCGGGACCGGTCTCGTACTTCCTTCTTGTGGAGCACGGTTCCGGGTTCGCCGAGAGCGCGGCACGCGGCACCATCCTCGGCATGGTGGGCGCGGGCGTCTTCTGCGTCGCCTACGCGCTCGTCGCAAGAAGCCGCCCCTGGTGGCAGACGCTACCCGTCGCTGCCTGTGCGGCGGTCTCCGTCATGGCGGTCCTTCTGCAGATGCATCCCGACTTCGCCGCTGCGGTACTGCTCGCCGTCCTGCTCCTCGGGACGATGGCTGCCGTGCTCGGCCGGTCGCAGACCGACGCGGGCGTCCCTTCGGCCCGGCTCCACACGCTGTTCATCCGAATGGCGATCGCGTCCGCAGTGGTGGTGGGAGTGACTCTCGCCTCCACTCAACTGGGGTCGCAGATGAGCGGAATGCTGACCGCGATCCCGGTCATCTCGTCGATCGCAGCGGTGTCGACGCACCGCTCGGCCGGCAGCGGGTCGGTGCGCGCGCTCATGAGGGGAGCAGTCGCCGGCCTGTGGGGCGGCGCGGCGTTCTTCGTGGTGGTAGGCCTGCTCGTCGCCGGCTCTGCCCCCGGCCTGACCTACCTCGCAGCGACGACCGCAGCGGTCGCGGCTGCGGGCGCATGCGGAGGCGCAATGGCGCACCTGAGGCCACGCGTCGCGCTCGGCCCCTAGTAGTCCCCGACGAACGTCCAGACGAAGGGCTTCACGGGCTGGGTGTCCGGTGCTGGGGCCGGGCCCTCGAGCGGCCAGTTCTCTTCGACGTAGACGCCCCCTCCTGTCGACGAACCGGTCACCTTACCCACGATCGCGCCGTCGGCGTTCATGATCCCGGTGAACACCGGTCATGGGTTCTCTCTCGACGGGTTCAGGAGCGACCTGCTACCGGCGGCGGACGATCAACCCATACACGAAGAGCACCACGATCGCGCCACCCGCGGCGACTAGGACCGACATCAGGTTGAATCCGGTGACAGCGGGTCCGCGGAAGTACGAGGAGATCCAATCGCCGACGAACGCCCCGGCGATCCCGAGGAGGATCGTCATGATCCACCCGAACCTGTCTCCCATCACGACTTTGGCGATGATGCCGGCCACGAGCCCTATCAAGATCCATGTGAAGAATCCGAAGCCCATTCCCCAACACCTCCTCTTCGGTCGGACACCAGCGCCGTGCGGCGCGGGCGTGACAGGAGTATTCCCACTACCCGCCGCTGGTATCCGTCGCGGCTTGAGCGCGGTCTCGCGGATGCCGATACGAGAGGGAGTACCCTAGTGCCGGGTCCGGCGCTGCCGCGGTCGTCGATCATGGGGCAGGAAGGACGGATCGCTGATGGGAAGCGCGTCTGCGACAGTCAGCAGGGGCCGGTCGAACCGAACGTTGCGGCTCGCGCCCGTGCTCGTGCTGATGTTCCTCCTCGTCGGCGCCACCAGCGCTTTCGGCATCACGCGCTCCGCCATGCTCGCGCGAGCGCAGGTCTGGGTCGACGAGCAGGTGCCGTACAGCCAGACCCACTGGTTCGGCGGCTACCGCACCGACTGTTCCGGATACAACTCCATGGTCTGGCAACTCACTTCAAACGGGCATCCGCTCTCGCTGTCGACGCGGTCCCTCCACACTGTCTCGACGACGATCACGCCGGACGCGCTGCTCCCCGGGGACGCGATGATCAAGTACAACTATCACACCCGTGTGTTCTACGGGTGGGCGGACGCGGCGCACACCAGTTACGTCGCCTACGAGCAGACCGGCCCGACGATGAAATCGAGCGTCAAGGTGCTCGCGGAGGACCTCGCCCTCGGGTACCAGCCGTATCGCCGCAGGGGCGTCACGAGCGAGCCGCCCGCATGGAACGCTGTAGCGAACCCCACGTTCGATGTCTGGGCATCCGGCGCTCCAGTGTGGTGGCAGGCGAGTGGGGGATCGGCGTCGACCATCTGCACGCGGTCCGTGGACGTCACCAAGTCGGGGAACAACGCCCTCGGGCTTACGAACCCGTCGAGCCGGGCCCGCGACGTGGTCGGGCTGAGTCAGGTCACCACGGTGACCGTGGGTACGCCGTACACGCTTTCCGTCTGGGCGCGCACGAGCGGAGCCCCGTCCGGCCTGGAGCTGCGCCTGCAGTTCCTCGACGCCTCGGGGAAGACGCTGGTCACGACCTACACCACCGGGGCGGCCTGGAGCATCGAGGCCACACGCCTCGCGAAGATGTCGGTCAGCGCCACGGCGCCGGCGCTCGCCACTTCGGCGACGGTGAGCGTACGGCTCGCGGGCGGGGTGGACACGTCCGGCACCGCCGGCGTGCGAGCCGTCATGGACGACTTCCGCTTCTACGACGGGTCGCCCGTGGCGAGCGCTCTCTCGGTCTCGCTCGCTTCGGTCTCGCACGGCCACTCCGTGACCTTGCGGGGTGCGGTCACCGCCCCGATGCCCCTCGGCAGCGTTCGCATCTACGTGATCAGGCCCGGGACGACGAAACCGGTGGTGCTCGCGGACCGGTCGCTGGTAAGTGGCGCGTGGTCGATGCCCATCCGGCCGACGGTTCACGGGACGTACAAGTTCACCGCGAGGTACATGGGCTACGGCCCGTGGGGCCCGGTGACGTCCGCGAGCGCGAGACTGCGCGTGAAGTAGGAACGCCGGCACCATGCGTCAAGCAGCGGTCCCCGGGATCCGCTAGATGCCGAGTTCGTCTCTCTCGTAGAGGCTCGCGGCCGCGCGCACCACGTCGCTGCAGTACTTGGTCGGGTGGTGGGTGATCTCGGCGATCGCCGCCTCGGGGCCCAGCGACGCGCGGTACGGCCGGTACGACGCCATGGCCTCGAGCACGTCGGCCACGGCCAGTATGCGCGCGGGAAGAAGCGTCTCGCTCTCCTTCAGCCCCGCTGGATACCCCGATCCATCACAGCGCTCGTGATGCTGCAGCACGATGTCCGCGATCGGCCACTGGAACGCGATCCGGGAAAGGATGGCGTGTCCGCGGACGGGGTGTTCCCGGATGAGTGCGAACTCCACTTCTGACAGCGCTCCGGGCTTGCTGAGGATCTCGGCCGGAACACTGAGCTTGCCGATGTCGTGCAGCAGCGCCGCCATCTGGATACAGTCGAGGTCATCGCCCACGAGTCCCATCTCGACCGCGAGGGCGTTCGCGATCTTGGCGACCCTGACCTGGTGACCCTGCGTGTACGGGTCCCGGGTCTCGATGATGCTGCCCATGACCTCCGCGACGTCGCGGATCATGTGCTGCAGGCGGTCGTTGGAGGCGAGGATCTCGTTTTCGGCGGTGCGCTGGGGCGTGATGTCCTGGATCACGCCCACGAGCCGACGTGGCGTACCGTCGGGGTCCTTCTCGAGCTTCCCGTATCCGTGGGCCCAGACCGTCTGTCCGTCGTTGTGGCGGGTCAGTCGGTATACGAGGTCGAACGGCCGGCCCTTCCCCAGGACCTCCTCCGTGACGTAGCGTGAGGCCACATCCCGGTCGTCCGCATGGACAAGAGTCAGCCACCCGTCGAAGTCACGCCGGAACGATGTATCGATGCCGAAGATGTCGTCCATGGTCTCGGAGCTGGTCCACGTCCCCACGTCGATGTCCCAGGCGAACGAACCGATACGGGCGGTGGCCTGCGCGGTGCTGAGGTCCTGCTCGCTGCGCATCAGCGCCTCGTGCTCCTCGACGTTCACGTTCGCGATCGCGTACAGCGACGCGAGACGCTCGACGATGGCCGCGCTCTCGGCGGAATAGCCCTCAAGCGCGTTCGCTACGGCGATCTGTCCCACCAACCCGGCGCTGGTGGCCACCGGCACGGAGAGGAACGACGTGAGCGGGATGTGTCCCTCGGGAACACCGGTGCTGTCAGGCTCAGTCGCCGGCGAGTTCGTGAGGAACGTGCGGCCTGTGTTGAGGCTGACCCCCCACAGATGCGGGTACCGGCCCGCGTCAGGAAGAGACTCGGGCGAAGACATCGGCTCGGGGTCGATGGCGGCCGGTGCGCCGGGCGTCATCGACGTCGCAGCCAGAATGACGTAGGCGCCGGTCTCCGGGTCGATGTGGGAGACGTATCCGTAATCGCTCACCGTGAGCGCCAGGGCGTAGTCGAGGCAGAGGACGGCGATCTCCTTGATCGACTGCTTGGCCGCGACGAGCGTCCGCGAGAACTCCGCGAGAGATTCGGCGACCTTGAGGCTGCGCCGCAGATGCTCCTCGGCGACGCGCAGGC
>JANYLP010000075.1 GCA_025361445.1 Coriobacteriia bacterium | reverse complement strand
CTCGATGCCCGCGTAGAGGTCCTCGGTGTTCTCACGCACGATGACGAGGTCGATGTCATCGTAGCGAGCGCCGCTTCCCTTGATCGAGAAGGCCGGCCTCAGGCACGCGTAGAGGTCGAGCTCCTTGCGAATGGCGACGTTGACCGAGCGGAAGCCCGTTCCGATCGGCGTCGTGATCGGGCCCTTGATCGCGACCTTGTTCCGCCGGATCGACTCGAGCACGTGCTCGGGAAGAGGCGTGCCGTACCTCTCGACGACGCCCGCACCGGCCTCGACGATCTCCCAGTCGACGTCGACGCCTGTGGCCTCGACCACGCGCTGCATGGCGCCGGTGAGCTCGGGACCGATGCCGTCGCCGGGGATGAGTGTCACGGTGTGCTTGGCCATGATGTGCGTACTCCTCGAGTGTCTGTGTCCTTTAGGGCGCGCGGTCTGAGCGGCGCGCCGCAACAGTGTAGAGCACGCGCGGGCGTACGCGTGCCACGGTGGCGCGGACGGAGCGTTCGCTCAGTCGAGGAGCTTCGCCAGCAGGAGAACGTCGATCGTCGCGCCCTCCGTGATCACAGCGCGCCGCAGAACGCCCTCACGCTCGAAGCCGAGGCGCTCGTATAGCCGGATCGAGCCCGGGTTGTTCGTCCACGCCAGCAGCTGGATGCGCGTGATGCCGTGGAGGGGCGCCCACGCCATGAGCGCGCCGATGAGCGCCGTTCCTATGCCGCTACCGCGCGCGTCCTTGGCCACCGAGATGCCGAACGTCCCCGTGTGCGCCTCCTCGGCGAGCTTCTCGCCCATGAAGCCGATGTTCCCGACGATCACACCGTCGCGCTCGGCGACGAGGAGCGTCGAGTTCTCCTGCGTCAGGTACGCGTTCAGGAAGTCCATCTCCTGCTCGATCGTGGGCTTGTCGCGACGGAAGATGCCCGGCAGGCGCTCCGCGAACAGGCGGCCGGCGTAGTCACGCAACGCCTCCGCGTCCTCCAGCGTCGCTTCGCGGATCAGAACGCGGACGCTAACCACGTGCGGCCTTGGCGATCGACGCGCCCCACGCGCGTGCGCGCTCGAGCTCGCCTTCCTTCAGCGGACCGTACTTTCCCGTGACCATGAACTTCTCAGAAGGCGCCGCGGCGGCGTAGCCCTTCGCGTCGAGCATCCTGGCGATGGTCTTGGCTGAGCTGCCGGGCGACCACCAGATGCGCGTCTCGAACGTGGCATAGCGCGCACCGCCCGGCGCGAGGGTGTCCAGCCAGGTCCGCATGCCCGGTGCGCTCAGATCCGGCTTCGGCGCACCGGGAGTCGTGGCGGTCGATGCGCGCATCGCCTCGGTCGGCAGGCTGAAGCCGAGAATCGGCGCACCTGCGACGATGAGATCGACGCCTTCGAGCGCCGCGGCATCGGCCGAGAGGGTGGACAGCGCGCGCGCCCTCCCCCACGCCTTCAGCGATGGCTCCCGCCATGGCAGCGGTGTTTCCCCAGAGCGATTCGTACACGACGACGGTCTTCATCCGACAATCCCCCTCATCCGATCCGGAACCCGAACAGTCTGCGGAACCGCCCTACGAGCGTGAGCCGCGGCCGACATGGGCGCGAGTCCATCGAGCGCCCCGACGCCGCCTGCACGCACATCCCGGATCCGGGCTGGCGTCCACGCTGCGGGTACTCAGCGCAGTAGCGGCACCAGACGGGCCCGCCGCTTCTTTCCGGCGTAGTCACTGCTGGCCCCACGGAGGCGCGGGCGGTGCGACCGGCGGTGGCGTCGCGCCCTTGGCCGGGAGCAGATCCTGGATCCGGCTCGCCGGCACGTATCCCGGCAGATGCGCTGCCCAGACGGGGTCGTTTCTCTTCAGCACGCCCTGCGCTGCGAAGGCGCGCATCTGATCCCACGTGTACGGGCCGTACGGCTGCCCGTCACGCCCGATGAACCACTGCCCTTCCACGTTCACATCTCCCTCGGCCCACGGACTATCCGGGCAATCATCGGACACGCGAGAGGGCCGCGCAACGGACGGCGTGCGACCGGGCCGAGATGTGCCGGCGCTCAGCCGACAGCGAGCTCGCTCGTGCAGGCCGGGCACCGGGTGGCCGCAGCGGGCACCGACGTCAGGCAGAACGGGCAATCCTTCATCGCGGGCGGTGCGGCCGGCTTGCGGACCGCGTTGACGCCCTTGACCACGAGGAAGATCACGAAAGCGATGATCACGAAGCTGACGAGCGCATTGACGAGGAGTCCGTAGGCGAGCACCGAGGCGCCCGCGTCCTGCGCTGCTTTGAGGGTCGAGTACGGACCGGCGGGCGCTCCCTGGCCCAGCACCACGAACAGGTTCGTGAAGTCCACCTTGCCAAGCAGCAATCCCACGAGAGGCATGAGAAGTCCGTCGACCAGCGACTTGACGATGGCACCGAACGCAGCACCGATCACCACGCCCACGGCAAGATCGATGGCGTTCCCCTTCGCGATGAACTCCTTGAACTCCTTCAGCATCTCCGGCCTCCCCTTCCCGTTGCGATATGACCCGGCACCCCACCCCGCGCGATGGACCCGCATGGAGGCGGTTCAGACGCCCTCAGCAGCGAGCCACGCTCCGTACTCCACCAGGATCGCATCAAGCTCGTCGTAGTCGATTGCCCGATACGACCGCTCCCGAACCGCCGCGGCACCCGGAAGCCCGTGCAGGTACCACGCGACGTGCTTGCGCATGCGAGGGAATGCGCGCGTCCCGGCGAACTCCCGAAGAGCCGCCCCGTGCTCGCGCGCGACCGCGATCCGCTCGGCAGAGCTCGGGGGGGCTATCTCGGCACCCGTGTTGATGAGCGCCCGGCACTCGCGGAAAAGCCACGGATTCCCTTGGGCACCGCGCGCGAGCATGACCGCATCCACGCCGGTCTCCTCGAGCATGCGCACCGCGTCCGGCGCGCTGAACACGTCCCCGCTGCCGATCACGGGAACGCCCACCGCGCGCTTCACGGCTGCAAGGACGCTCCAGTCGGCCGCTCCCTTGTAGAACTGGCCGCGCGTGCGTGCGTGGACGGTGAGCATCGATGCGCCCGCGGCTTCCATCGCCCGAGCGAAGCCGACAGGGTCCGCCGTCTCCGCGTCCCAGCCGGTTCGGAACTTGGCGCTCACGGGTGCGCCGCACCGCTCTACCATGCGCTCGACGATCGACGCCGCCAGATCCGGAGTACGCATCAGGGCGCAGCCCTGTCCCTTCGAGACGACCTTGCTGACGGGACAGCCCATGTTGATGTCGATGACCGCGACATCGTCGCCGTGACGTTCGACGACGCGCTGCGCCTGGGCCGCCATCTGCTCCGGATCGGCTCCGAACAACTGGACCGCGCACGGGGTCTCGTCGGGGTGCAGCGTCAGCAGGAAGCGCGATGCCTCGGCATCCGGGTTGTAGTGCAGCCCGGTCGCGCTGACCATCTCGGTGAACGTGAGACCCGCGCCCAGCCGCTTGCAGATGGCGCGGAAAGGCGCCTCCGTGATCCCGGCCATCGGGCCGAGGACGACGTTGTTCGCTGCAAGGAGCGCGCGCAGGTCTGAGGCGGTTCGTGTCATGACGCGATGATACGACGAGGGGCCAGCGTCTGCGCTCTACGCCGTCCGGATCTCGATGCGCTCGACGCCGCGCCCCGGGTTCTTGCGTGAGAGCACGATCGCTCCGACCTCGCCGGTTCGACGAGGATGCGTCCCCCCGCACGCGATGCGGGCAAATCCCGCGACCTCCCAGTAGCGACGCTCGGTCGCCGCGTCCTCGAACGCGCTCACGATCTCGAGATCGGCGTCCACGAGCCGTGAGACCTCCTGAAGCACCGGGAGGAACAGCTCCGAGATGTTCTCCGGCGTGGCGAAATCGAGGCGCGCCTTGTTCGCGGCGATGTGTGCCCCGACTTTCTCGATACCGGGCACGGCGCGGTAGACGAGCTCCAAGACGAGTTCCGCGGCGAAGTGGAGTCTCCTGAGCTTCTCGCGGCGCTTGCCGTCGATGTTGATGTGGACCGGGTCACCGGCGCGCAGGCCGTGGCCCTCGGCCAGCGTATAGAGGATCTCACGCTCGTCGATGCGCGTGTCGAGGACGGGGAAGCCGCCGATCGTCCCCTCATCGCTCTCCTGCCCGCCCGAGCACGAGAAGAAGATCGTAGAGGCGACCGTCACCTCGTCGCCGTGCACCGTCGCGACGACGGTATCGAGGCCCGTGAGGTAAGGGTCGCTCCAGAACACCTTCTCGGTCAGGAGCGGAGCCGCCACTACAGTCCCAGCCAGCGGCCGGCGTAGAAGCCCGCGACCGCCACGACGCTGTTGAGGATGGTGCCCCACACCATATCGATGACCGATATCTGCCATGACCAGCCGCGCAGCGTCGAGAGGTTGCTCAGGTCGTAGGTCGCGTATGCCAGGAACCCGAAGAGTGCACCGCGCCACAGCGCCCCGAGAACGGCCCCCTCCTGCAGTCCGGGCATCACCGCGAACACGAGGATCCCCACGACGTAGACCAGGTAGAACACGGCCGCGACACCAAGCAGCGGCTTCTCGGCCAGCAGGTCGCCGAGCATGGGCTTGTACAAGCGGCTCGTAGCCGTCGAAAGCCACACGAAGTCGAAGGCGAAGAACACGATCGTCGTGATGCCGTACAGCGCCGCAAGCTTGCCCAGGTTCATGAGATGCCTCCGCCTTCTTCGGGTCGCCGATTCCGCCGCTCCGCGCCGTCCGCATCCGCTATTCCAGTCGCACCTGCATGACATCGATCGTACCGTGCTCGAAGCCCGTGCGACAGTATGCAAGGTAGTAGCGCCACATGCGCACGAATCGCTCGTCGAACCCGAGTTCCCGCACTCGGGGCAAGGCCCCCTCGAAGCGTTCGGACCACGCGGCAAGCGTCCGAGCGTAGTCCGCACCGAAGAAGTAGGGCGTTCCCACCGTCAGGCCGCTCGCCTCCGCCACTGCGCGAAATCGCTCCGGACTAGGCAACATCCCTCCCGGAAAGACGTACCGCTGGATGAAGTCGGGGCGCCGACGGTAGCGCTCGAACCGATCATCGGCGATCGTGATCACCTGGATCGCGGCAGCGCGGCCCGGTTCGAGCAGTTCCCTGGTCCGGTCGAAGAACGGCCGCCACCAGCGTTCCCCCACCGCCTCGAACATCTCGATCGAGGCGATCCCGTCGAACGTCCCGGGAACCGCTCGGTAGTCCTGCAGGCGGATATCGACCCGGCCTTCGAGGCCGGCTTCAGCGACGCGCCGACGCGCGAGTTCCAACTGGGCCTCGGAGAGCGTGATGCCGGTGACACGACAACCCGACTCCCGGGCGGCGTGGATCGCGAACCCGCCCCAGCCGCAGCCGATCTCCAGGATGCTGTCCCCGGATCCGGGCTGCACAAGGTCCAGTATCCGGTCCCACTTACGCCGCTGGGCCTGCTCTAGGTCGTCGTCGGAAGACGGCACGCGGCCCTCTCCCGCGAACGACGCCGAGTACGTCATCTGATCGTCGAGCCACAGCGCGTAGAAGTCGTTGCCGAGATCGTAGTGGTAGGCGATATTGCGCCGCGACCCGCGCTCGGGGTCGTTGTCCCGCATCGCGTGCCACGCACGCTGCAGCGGGCGCAGGACGACCGGCATCCGGGGCATCTTTCCACGCGTGATGTTCATGAGTCCGAGATCCAGCACCGCACGGAGATCGGGGGTGTCCCAGGCGCCGGCCATGTATGTTTCGGCGAGCGCCATGCTGCCGCCCGCCACGAGCTTCCGCGCGAAGGCACGGTCGTGCACTTCCATTTCGGCCACCGGACCCGGCGCCGCGCCCCCGAAACGATGCGAGCGACCGTCGGGCATCCGGACAGTGAGCTCACCCGACCTGAGCCCACGCAGGAACACCGCGAGCGTCGCCGCCCAGGGATCCGGTATCCCATGCGCACCGGTATCCGTGGACGCGCTCACAACGAGGTCTCCTCCGGGTCCGGGGGCGTGTGACGGTAGAAGGGCACGCGCTTCGCGAAGAGCTTCAGCGCCTGCCAGTTGATCCGGATGAGGGCGACGACGCTGATCGGCCCGTGCCGCACGACGGTTGCGATCAGGTCGCGATCCGTCAGGTCCCGCGCCGCAAGGTTGAGCGTGGTCGCGAGCATGAGCGGTCCCGATACGAAGTCCCTGACGGTCACCGAGAGCTCCTGGACGGGTTCGGTGAAGGCGAACTCGTGGGTCACGTCCTCGCGCTGCACGAACGGGGACACATAGAACGCCTTCGCGGCCGTGGGCCGGGATGACCAATCGAACGCCTTCCCCGAGTTGTGCAGCAGGTAGTTGTGATGGTCTCTGAAGGTGTTATGGACCTCCGCGAGTACGGCCAGTGGCGTCCCGTCCGCGCCGAAGCAGTACCAGAACGACACGGGATAGAACCGAGCCCCCAGCACACGCGGGATCGTCAGCAGCAGTACGCGTCCACCCGTGAGGTCGACACCGGCGCGCGCGGTCAGGGACTCTATCCACGGTCGCAGCGGCGTTCCGTCGCGGGGACCGTGGTCGCGGTCCCACAGCGAGACCAGGTTGGGGCGATTGTGGGAGAACCGATGCAAGGTCGCATCGAGCTCATCGATCTCGTCGAGGTCGACGCCCAGGTAGTAGACCGGATACCGGAACGAGTTTCGAGCTGGCCGGGTACGCTCGTGTGCGACCCAACCGGTGTACAGGCGGCTTCTCACGGCGTGGACTCTGCGACTGGCGGAAGCTCCGACGGCTTGAGCGCCCGCGTCTGGCCCATCATCGGGACGGGCGCGCCGGGCCTCACGCTTGTGCGCGTGGCGTCCAGTTCGTCCCCCCACGGCAGCTCCGCGCCGAGATCCTCGGCCACGCGGACGCCGGAAAGGATCCCGTCCTCGTGGAACCCGTAGCGCGTCCAGGCGCCCGCGAACCAGATTCTGTCCGCACCCTGGATCTCCTGCAGACGCCCCTGGGCACGGACGGCCTCCCGGGAGTACATCGGGTGCTGGAACGACAGTTCCGCGAGCACGGTGCCGACCGCCGGCTGACGGTCGCGATTCAGCGTTTCCATGACGGTCGGCGTTCCCTCGGGCAGGTCCTGGAGCGAATTGATCCGATAGGTCAGCATCAGCATCGCCTTGGAGATGTCGCTCGTCGCCGCGTACCAGTTCCACGACGCCCAGGCGCGACGCTCTCGCGGCATGAAGGATTCGTCAGTGTGGACGACGACGTCGTTCGGCCAGTAGTCGAACGCTCCGAGGACTTCCCGCTCGGTCGCGGTCATTGCGTCCCCAAGGATCGCGCGCGTCTCGGGCGGGTGTGTCGCGAACACCACCGCGTCGTACTCGCGCGTGCGCGCAGGCGTACACACGCGCACGCCGGTCGCCGTTCGCAGAACGCGCTCCACCGGCTCACCCGCAAAGATCTCGCCTGAGAACGACTTGGCGGCAGCCTCCAGGTAGCTGCGGGCTCCCCCGCGGACAGAGAGCCACTGAGGCTTACCGGTCACGTGCAGCAGCCCGTGGTTGTCGCAGAACCGCAGAAAGGTCAGCGCAGGGTAGTCGAGCATGTCGCCGGGGGGCGTGGACCAGATGGCGTCGCCCATCGGGATGAGGTACCAGTCGGTGAAGGCGTCGCTGTAGCCCTCGCGCCGCATCAGTTGCCCCAGTGTGAGGTCCGCCACACTCGGGTCGGCCAGAAGACGGTCGGCGTTCCGGGACAGGCGAAGTACGTCGGCGAGCATGCACAGGAACCGTGGGTTGGCAACGTTCTTACGCTGCGCGAAGACGGAATCGAGACTGGTTCCGCTCCACTCGATGCCGGCTTCGGCCACCTGCACGGAGAAAGACATCGTCGCATCGGCCGCCTCGATGCCGAGCCGCTCGAAGAAGCGCGTCAGGTTGGGGTACGTGCGGCGGTTGAACACCTGGAAGCCGGTATCCACGGGAAACGGTCCACCGCCACAGTCCACATCGATCGTGCGCGTGTGGCCGCCGAGGACGGGCTCGGCCTCGTAGACGTCGACCTCGTTGGTTGGAGACAGCAGCCACGCAGCCGACACGCCGCCGATACCCGCGCCGATCACCGCTATCTTCATGAGACCCCCCGACGCGCGTTTCGCGGGCACTCCCGGAGCCACCACCTGACAAAGTGGAATATTCCCCGGATATCACTGTGTACGCGCACGGAACGCCAACGAATAGCGGCCGCTACAGCCACCGACGGACGCGCCCGCAGTAGTCCGCGTAGCGCTCGCCGAACAGCTCCGACAGCGCTCGTTCCTCCGGCCGTATCTGGAAGCGATCCATGTACACCATGAACAGCACAGGCCCGACGAGGGTCGCGACATTGGCCAAGTAGAAGGCCCATCCGAGCAGGATCAGCAGGTCACCCACGTATATGGGATTGCGGCTGAATCGGTTGAGTCCGCTGACGACCAGCGTCGAGGCGCGCGCGGGATGCAGCGGATCGACCGTCGTCCCGGCGCGCAGGAAGTTGGCCGCGGCCGCTATCTCGGCGAGAAATCCCACCGCAGCAATCGTGCCCGCGGCCGGGATGAGACCGGGGACGCGCACAGTCGCCATCGAAAGCATCGGCGCCAGCGCCCACATGAGGGTGCCGATGACGATTGCCACGACCGGTGGCGGAATTCTCGACTCGAGTGCGCTCATTCGCACGTCAGGCGCGCGCCCGCCGCTGACGGATCAAACCTCCAAGAGCGCCCAGGGTCGCAGCCCAGGCGAGGGCGAGCGCGCCGGTGAACAGGAGGTCCGGGCCGAAGGCGAGGCTGAAGGTGCCCGATCCGAGCCCTGATAGCGACGCGTCCATAGAGAGCGATAGGGTACTGACCCACGCCAGGCCGAGCATTGCGAGCGCATAGGGGATCGCCATCTTCGCACCCTCGAGCACGGGCGAGCCGGCTCCCCTGCTCCACGCTGCCGACAGGTAACCGCCAACGAGGAGCGGTATCACGGGGAGCAGCGGCAGCAGATAGACCCACCACTCGTATTTCGGCGCGTTCGGCATCGTGCCGAGGTTCTTCTCCTGACCGCTGACTCCGAAGATCGACGCCTGTGCGACGCCGTCGATGCTGCCCGGCGATCCGGCTCCGGTGATGCTGCCCTTGGCGCTCGCGGTCAGGGGCACGCCGTGCCCGAACGAATACGCGTACAGCGCGAGCGTGGGAGAGGCGGTCAGGACAGCGTCATCGAGGACCGCGGTGTACTGCGAGGTTTGCGCGGCCGGGACGACCGCGGGAGGGATCTCCGACTTGAGATGCGCCCAGATCGCCGCTGTCGCCGGGAACGTCAGCAGCATCGCGACGCCGAGGGCCACGAACGTCGCGGCCACGGGGCCGGCGAAGGGGATCGCGGACCCACGAACGACATCGCCGAACGGGCGATGGGTCGAGACGGCGATGTAGATGAGCCCGACAAGTGCGCCGATGGCGGAGCCCGCGATCAGGATGAAGGCCACGATCGGCAAATACGAGAACGAGTACGCGAGATCGATCTTCGAGCTCAAACCAGCTGTTGCAGGCAGACCCAGTGAAGCAAGGTCCAGCGTGACCGGCGTCGCAGCCACAGCCGCTATCACCGCGATGCCGAGCGCGTACGGCACGCAGGTGACGACCCCCTGGAGGACCGCATCGCGAGCGTTCACCGGCTTCGCAAGGAAGACGGAGAGGAACGCGGCGATAAGAAGCGCAAGAGCACCGAGCCCGCTCCACTTTGTGGGAGGCGATTGGAGGACCATCGACGCGTCGATCTTCGAGCCGCTGTACTCGAAGCCCATCTTGATGGTCGACGAGCCGAGGTGGAGGTTCGTCGCCAGGAACGGGACGGAGACCACCTTGTCGGTGACGGACTGGATCGACTGGAGCTGTGCGGCGGTGACTGAGCCGAGTTGGGACGTGTCACCGAGCCGGGTGTACATCGGTCGAACCATGACCGCCGCGATGAGGATGAAGGCGAGGCCCGCCACGGCTCCGACGAGAGCGGCAGCCGCGGCCTTTGACTTCAGATAGCCGATCAGGCCCGCTCCGGCGGGAACCGGGGCGATCGGCGCAACAGGCGCAAACCCGCCCGGCTGTTCCGCAGGCGACCCGCACTTGTTGCAGAACCGGAAACCGGGGACGTTCTCGGCCCCGCAGCGAGCGCAGAAGACCCGCGTCGCCGCGTGAGTCGCCACGATCGGCTCCTCGCCGACGGCCGGCACCTCCGGTTCGACCGGCGGGGCGGTCTCGATCGGAGCCTCGGGCACAGCCGGCTCAGCGACGAGCGGGACTCCACAATGCTTGCAGAACGCCACGCCCTCGCCACTGTCGACCCCACAGGTGTTGCACAGCATGGCTGTCCCCTCGAGTCATTGAGCGCACCGGATTCCCCACGCCGAATCCTAGCACTCCGGGGGCGGTTCGCTGCCCAGCTCTATTTGCCGGTCGCCTCGAAGCTCAGCGACTCGTTACCGCCCTGGTCGTAGAGCGTCAGCGTGGACCCGGCGAGCTTGTATGACCTCGCCTGACCGAGCAGCGTCTGGAAGGCGGATTCGGCGCGCATGTTCAGGTCCGAGCCCGCCATCTCGGTCATCGCGATCGCCCCGACCGCGAAGGCGTTTCCCGGTCCGGTCGTGAACGACCCGCCATAGCTGTTGACGCCGCTATTCCCCGACACCTTCCCCTCGGCGAACTGCAGCGTGATCTTCACCGCGGCGGGATCGATGGAGCTGAGCGTCCAGCCGGTGAGCCGCCACTGGGTGCCGTTGAGTGGGTTGCCGGCGGACTTTGGCGAAGAACAGCCGGCGAGGGCGGCGAGGCCGACGGCGGCGATGAGCACCAGCCCCGCGATCGTGTTCCGGCGACGGTTCATGCATGCCTCCAAGCGCGGAGTGGGAATCCGGTTCGGACTTCAGATAGTCCAGGCATCGTGGATGATGCCTACAAGGAACCAGGAATCCCCGACCTTCTCGAAGACGAGCCTGAGCGCCGCCCAATCATCGGCTGGCTTGCCGTCGACCAGGGTGGCTTCGATGTAGTACTCGATGCGGGTGCCGTTGGGATACACCGTGGCAGCGTTGTTGACGGTGTTCCCACGGTCCGTGTCGCTGTTCTCGGTCACTGACGTGGCTGCAGAGAAGTCGCGGTCGAAGATGTACTTCTCCGCATACTTCGACGGAGTCAACTTGATCGGATCGCCTGTCCCGTCGGCCGCCCCCCACGTGTAGACCTTCGTGCTGTCCCAGAGGCCCGCCACCTGGTCTCCGGTGAGCACTACGTCCTTCTTCACGTCGACGAAGGCATACGGTGAGAATCGGAGGCCCTTCTCCGGGCTGACGAACGCGGAGAGCGCGGCGCCATCCTGCCCCTTGATGGCAGCAACGACCTGGTCTGCAGCGGCGCGCGCTGAGGTCGGTGCGCTCACGACGGGCGTCGCCGGACCCGGCTGCGTGCATCCGACGAGCGCGACGGGTGCCGAAATGAGCGTGACGATCGCGAACGAGAGAGCCGCCGCTCGGATCCGCTTCCTCATCTGTCCTCCAGGGTCTGCTGCGACATACGTACTGCGCCTAGGGTCGCACGGCCGTCCGTGTCCGTCCACGCCGCTCACGAGGGCTTGTTGCCCGGTTCGGGCGCGGAAGTGGGCCCCGGGGACAGTCCGGCGGCGATGCGCAGGCGCTCCGCGATCGGATCCTCCCCGAACTGCCGGAAGGACAGCGGAGGCATGAAGACGATCGATCGCCCGAAAGGCGTTCCGTTCACGAACGACACGGTCATCGGCCGCGTGTTGATCCACAGGCTCTGTTTGACCGACGAGACCTCGCGGACCGGGACCGCGATCTCGGTCACGTAGTTGGAGATGTTCAGGGTCGTGCCGTCGAACGACACCCGCTTCACGCGTCCGCACGCCCACCACACCAGGACGCTGCCGACGATCCACGTCGCCGGGATGATGATCCGCGGAGCCACAGGCGCTGTCGGTGAGAGGATGATCGTCGCCGTGGCGGAGGCGAAGATCCCCGACCACAGCGTCGTGAAGACGTACTTGTAGAAGAATGTCAGCCGGGATGAGATCAGCTCCAAAGCCCACTCCTTTGGGTAGGTCAGCCGCGACCGGCGCGCTTGAAGAACTCGCGGCTCGCCTTCGCTATCGTCTTGCCTCTGCGCTCCTCTTCGGCGCGCAAGCGGACATCCGTCTTCGCAGCCGACACCTGAGCCTCGCGCACGAGCTTGAGATAGTTCGCGAGGCGTTCTGCAGGCAGCGTTCCCGACGCGACCGCGGCCTCCACCGCACATCCGGGCTCGCCCGTGTGCGTGCAGTCGCGGAATCGACAGTCATAGGAAGCCTGCTCTATTTCTGGGAAGGCAGCGGAGATCCCCACCTCCGAACCGGTCAGGCCGATCGCCCGTATGCCCGGGGTGTCGATGAGAACGCCTCCGTCGGGCATCTGGATCAGTTCGCGCGCCACGGTCGTATGCCGCCCGCGGCCGTCGCTCACGCGGACCTCGCGTGTCGCCTGCCGCTCCTGGCCGAGCAGCGCGTTGATGAGCGTGGACTTCCCCGCCCCGGACGGCCCGACGAGGACCGCCGTACGATGCTCGGAGATGTACGGGAGAAGGGCCTGCGCGCCTTCCTCCGAGAGAGCGCACGTGGTCAGAACGTCCGTTTCCGGCGCGATGGACTGTACCGCCGCAAGAGCAGCCTCCAGGTCGGGCGAGAGGTCCGCCTTGGTCAGGACCACCACGGGGATGGCGCCCGAATCCCACGCGAGCGAAAGTTCGCGCTCGATGCGCCGGAGGTTCGGCTCTTCCGCCAGCGGATGCACGACGAAGACGGTGTCGATGTTGGCCGCGAGCACCTGTATGCCGGATGTGCCCCCGGGATCCCCGCGCGTTATCGCGCTCGCGCGGTCGAGGACCGCCTCGATCAGCGGGATCTCGAGATCGTCCGTGGCGCAAACTGCCACCCAGTCACCGACCGCCGGCAGATCGGCGAGACCGCTGGATGCCTTGAGGAACGCCGGAGATGGCTTAGCTCGCATGACCCCGGCCTGCGTCGCGATCAGCACGCTCCCCCGGTCGGTACGCACGACGCGAGCGGGAATGACGCCCTGCGCCGCGTACGCCTCGAACAGCGCCCGCCAGCGCGTCGAGTAGCCGATCGGGTCAAGCTCGTGGACATCGGGCAACGGGGGCCCTTCGGTCGCAGGACGGTAACGCCCGAACTAGACGCGCAGACCGCGCATCCCGCTGCGTAGTCTACCGCCCCGGCCGTCTCCGCCTACAGAGCCCGCATCCTGTTGTTGCGCGGATTGTGCTCGACCTCCGCGAGTCCGAGCGCCTCAAGCAGCGGCGGCATGTACATCCCGAAGCGCCCGCGCAGGCCCTTCTTGAGTCCGTACCAGCCGCCAACGGGGTTCGCCGAAGAGCGTCCCCATGCCTCGACCGTGCCCTCGGCTGCGGGCTTCTGCTCATCGGCGCTGCCAAGAGGCATCCAGTCTCGGTATTCGGCGAGCATCGCGTGGAGGTCATCGATGGCGCGCAGCCGGTATCCGAGCACCGTCTTGCCGACCGTGCAGACGAGCGCGGGCGGATCGGCGGTCTCGTCGCGATACATCTCGTACTCCGATGATCCGCTCGGTGTCCTAAGGATCCAGGGATCCCCTCGCGTACCCGAACCGGTGAAGTCAGGTGCCATCGTCACAGTTCTCCATCCTCTCAGAGCTACGGCGTTCCGAGCTTGTAGATCCTGCCGCCAGCGAAGTCCGAGAACCAGAGCTCTCCGCGCTCGTCCACGCCGAAGGTGCTGATCTGATACTGCGTGTCGAGCAGCAGCCGGTGCAGCCACACGCCACCCTCCTTGTGGAGGCCCCATATCTTGCCCACCGCAAAATCCGCGAAGAAATAGATGCCTTGCATCGACGGATAGGCGGTGCCGCGGTAGACGTACCCACCCGTGACCGCCTCGCCGGTTGGGTGCAGGTACTGCCAGATGGGCCAGTGGAACCCGGCGACCCGTGAGCGCGCCCTATACAGCCGGGTGCCCTCGTAGCGCGACCAGCCGAAGTTCCATCCCTTTGCTCCGGCAGGTATCCGATCGATCTCCTCGACCTTATTCTGTCCCACGTCGCCGACCCACATGCTCCCCGTCACCGTGTCGAACGAGAAGCGCCAGGGGTTGCGCAGGCCGTACGCGAAGATCTCGCCGCGGCGGCCGGCCTGATTGCGGAAGGGATTCGTCGGTGGGATGCGGTAGCCGGTCGCGTTCGGCGTCGACTCCACGTCGATGCGCAGGATCTTGCCCAGCAGGCTGGCGCGGTTCTGCGCCCGGTTGCCGGGGTCGCCGGCGCCCCCGCCGTCGCCCAGCCCGATGTAGAGGTAGCCGTCCGGACCGAACGCGAGCTGCCCACCGTTGTGGTTCGCATACGGCTGCCCGACCGAGAGGATCATCTGCATCGTGGATCGGTCGAAGACGTTCGGATCGCCGGCGCTCACGCGGATCCGATAGAACCGCGACGTGCCGGTCAGGCCCGTGTAGTAGATGTACGCATACTGCTTTGTTGCGAAGTCGGGAGGGAACGCCAGTCCGAGCAGGCCGCGCTCGGAGTTCGTGCTCACCAGATCCGTGATATCGAGCGCGGGCGCCGGTAGCACGGTGCCGGTGGCGACGACCTTGATCAGCCCCGTCTTCTCGGTCACGAACAGGCGGCCCGTGCCGTCCTGCGGCGAGACGATATTGGTCACCTGCGAGAATCCGCCAAGGGACGCGACGGTCGTCAGGGACGGCCAAACGAACGCCGCCGAAGCGCTACCGGTACCCAAGACCGTGGCGCCCAGAAGTGCGACCGCGAACACCACGGTGAGCGTGCGAATACGAGAACGGATCGCCACTACCATCACGCCCTTCTCACGATATATACCTTAAGGGGTATATTCCCGCGAGCGGCGACAGCCAGACGCTCCTGCGCGCCGGCGGATGAGCGGGGAGGCGCCCTACTTCGAGCCCTTGCGGACCGTCTCAGCGACCCTGAACTCGACGATGCGGCGGATCAGATCGATCGGGAGCGGCTGACCGAGAGGGAACCGCGCGGAACCTTTCCCGCGCTTGTACGGGGCAAGCTCCTCGTCGAATGCGGCCATGCCGGTCGGTGTGGGATAGAGCCCCACGTGCTTCGCGTAGCCCGCGAAGTGCACCAGGTGGCGACCGTTGAGATCGAACGTCGGGATCGCATAGCTGATCGTCTCTGTCGCGTCCGGCGCGATCTCGCGCACGAGCGCCCGAAGTTCCTCCAACACCGCGCGGGTCTCCGGGGGGAACTCCGCCAGGTAGTCGTCTATCGAGAGCGCGGTCGATCGCGGGACGCTCATCGCGACACCTCCCGCCAGTGGGCGACGGCCGCGCGGAGCCGCTGGTCGGCGATGGCCGCGCCCGCCATCCCCTCCTCGTTCCACCACTTGCCTTTGCCCGTAGCCTTCACCTCATGCGTCGCCTGGGCCGCGTCGGCGACGTCCAGCAGGGCCAGGACGCGCTCAGGGGTGCACTCGACAAGGAACGCGCGCGCCGCGGCGCTCTCGTCCGGCCACGTCGCGCTGGCAGCTTCCGCGCGTTCTCTGAGGTCCACTACGTTCTCCTTCTGTGGCGGGCCGCATGACCGGCGAACCGTAACGCGACCGGGATCACTTCACGGTGATGGGAACCCGGATGCTGCTCTCCATCATTTGCCCGATGTCGCCCGTGATCCGCGTGAAGGGAGCGACGCCTTTGACGACCTGGAGTTCGTGCACGCCCGGCTCAGTGGGTACCCGCACGCTCGTCTTGTATACCGACATGCTCCCCGCAGGCACGGTGATGACGGTGGGTCCGGAGCTGCCCGATATGCCGATCTGCTCGCCGTCGAGCAGCGCGATCAGGCTGTAGCTGGCGGCCCGCTTCTGTGTGTTGCCCACGTGTATGTAGAAGTCGATCGTCTCCCCGGGAGCGGCGTTGTGGCTGAGCCACTCTGCGATCGTCCCGCTGCTGCGGTTGATACGGATGCCGTCGTATTGCTGGTTCGCCAGCAGCCTGGCGGTACTGGTCGCCTTCAGGCTCGCGGGCCGCTTGGAGGAACCCGCCGTACCGACCACGAGAGTGGACTGGTTCGTCGACATGAAACCGGCTTCCGTGGCGAAGCGGAATGCTTTGTCGAGCGAGTGATACTCGGAGTCCCACATGAGCACGGTCGTGAACGTGTGCGCGCCCTCCGAAAACGGCCCGACCTCGATCGGCCACCACGCCTTCTGCGCCGCGTCCACCTTCAGCGTGTGCGAGAGCGCCTTCTTGCCGTCGACGACGATAGGGACCTGCTCGTAGTCCACGAAGGCCATCAGGCGGTACGAGTGCGCGTCGTTGCGGACGTTGTCGATCTCGTAGTAGCCGGTGAATACCTCACCGGCGCCGATCTTGTAGCTGAACTTCACGCCTTCCGGGTCGTTTGCGCCCGGCGGCTTCGGCGAACTCGAGAATCGCGTACCGACCATCTCCTGCGCGATCGGGGTTCCCGTCGACTCGA
>JANYLP010000034.1 GCA_025361445.1 Coriobacteriia bacterium | reverse complement strand
TCGACAAGACGGGCACGCTCACGCTCGGCCATTTCGGCGTCGAGGATGTGCGGACGTTCGCAGGCGCAGACCGCGATAGCGTGCTCGCGCTCGCTGCCTCGATCGAGGACCTGTCGGAGCATCCGATCGCCCGCGCGATCGCCGCCGCCAGCACCGACAAGAAGCGCGTGGATGACTTCCGCGCGATACCGGGCAAAGGCGCCGAGGGCCGCGTCGACGGGAGCCTGATCGCGGTCGTGAGCCCCGGCTACCTGGCGGAGCAGGGCATCCCGCTGCCCCAGGACACGGCTGAGCGATCCGGCGCGGGACGGACAACGGTGTTCGTCTTGCGGGACGGCGCGTTGGTCGCAGCGATATCGCTTGCTGACACCGTGCGACCGGAGTCAAAAGAGGCGATCCGACGGCTGCAGGACATGGGCATCGAACCGATCATGCTCACCGGAGACAACTCCGCCGTCGCGCAACGCGTCGCGGCCGAGCTCGGCATCGAGCGCGTCTTCGCCGAGGTGCTCCCCAGCGACAAGGCGGCCATCGTCCAGCGCATCCGCTCGGAGGGGAAGGTCGTCGCCATGGTCGGCGACGGTGTGAACGACGCGCCCGCGCTCGCGACCGCGGACGTCGGCATCGCGATCGGGGCCGGAACGGATGTCGCCGTGGCCACCGCGGATGTCGTGCTGGTGCGGAGCGACCCGCGCGACATCCCGACGGTGATCGCACTCGCCCGAGCCACCTACGCCAAGATGGTCCAGAACCTGGCCTGGGCGACGGGATACAACGTCATCGCGATCCCGCTGGCGGCAGGCGTGCTCGCGGGCGCAGGCGTGCTCCTCAGCCCGGCCATCGGCGGCGCTTTCATGTCGCTCTCAACGATCATCGTCGCGGTGAACGCGCGCATGTTGCGGATCCGGGACTGACAGAGCTCACCGACGCTCGGCCACGATCTCCATGACCATGGGAGTGATCAGCACCGTCGCGGGGTCCGCAGCGGCGACCTGGAACTCGGCGTGCGCCGCTTGGGCGCTGTCGCGGTCCCACGCGCCGAGTTCGGTCAACCGGTCGAGGTTGGACGCCACGAAGGTCTCGATCCACCGCCACATCGGATGACCCGGCCGCACCGCGAAGACATGCGGGTGCACGCTGCGGATGTCGAAGCCGTTGGCGCGCAGGTGCCCGACGACCGAGGTCGCCACGTCGGGCTCCCCACCGAGTGCTCTCCAGCTCTCCATCACGCGCGCGACGTAGGACCCCATCTTCGGAAGCGGCGGCGCGTAGCGCCACGATGCGTAGTCGACGTACTCGTGGAACGCGACCGTCCCCCCGGGGCGGAGCGAATCGGCTATCTTGCGGACGAGCACCTCCGGCGACTCGACGAACGAGGCCACCCACCGGCACCACGCCGCATCATATGGGCCACCGGGGATCGGGTCGCGCATCAGATCGACTTCGTGGAAGTGGACGTTGTCGTGATCATGCGCCGCGGCCGTCGCCCGACCGGCTTCCACGAACCGGTGTGACCGCTCCAGCGCCGTCACCGATCCGAACGGCCCTACCAGCTCCGCGAGATCGATCGCCGCGTGTCCGGGACCGGCGCCGACGTCGAGCACTCGCTGACCCTCCTCGAAACCGGCCCGGCGCCAGCACGCCACGGCATGGGGGCGCCACGCCTCGTGCTGGATCCCCAGACGTTCGATCTCGGAAACCCCCGTGCCGAGCACGTAGTCTCGCTCGATCGGACGCGACTTTGTGGGAACGAGCACCGGCACCGACCGTTCGACGTTCACGCGCCGAAGGTTAGGCATGGCGCGCCGCCTCGACTCCCCGCGCAAGGTCTTCCATGAGGTCCTCAACGTCCTCGATCCCGACGGACAACCGCACGAGGCCCCCTGAGATCCCGCGTCGCTCGCGCTCGTCGGCCGACAGGGATGCGTGCGTCATCCGCGCGGGATAGCAGACCAGCGACTCAACGCCCCCCAAACTTTCAGCGAGGGAGAACACCTGGAGAGCGCCGATGAACCGGTGGGCGGCGGCCTCCCCGCCCGAGAGCCGGATCGACACCATCCCGCCGGGAGATCGCATCTGCGTCACCGCCACAGCACCGCCCGGATGCCCGGCCAGCCCGGGATAGTACACGGTATCGACGCTGTGGGCCGACGCGACGAACGATGCCAGCGCCGCCGCGTTCGTCGAGTGGCGGGCCATGCGCAGTTCCAGGGTCTTGAGCCCTCGGAGCGTGAGCCATGCGTCGAACGGCCCGGCGATCGAGCCCGTGGCGTTCTGGTGGAACCTCAACTGCTCCGCGAGCTCGTGATCGTTCAGCACCACCGCACCGCCGACCACGTCGGAGTGGCCGCCCATGTACTTGGTCGTGCTGTAGACGACGATGTCCGCTCCCAGCGAGATCGGCAGCTGGAGAGCCGGCGTGGCGAAGGTGTTGTCGACGGCTAGCAACGCCTGCCGCGCGTGCGCCACGTCGGCCAGACTCCGGATGTCGGTGATCTCCAGCAGCGGGTTGCTCGGCGTCTCGATCCAGACCAGCCGCGTGCGCTGCGTCATCGCGGCGGCGTACGCGTCGGGATCGGTTCCATCGACGAACGTGGTGGAGATCCCGAGCGGCTCGAAAACGCTCCGTAGCAGCCGTACGGTACCGCCGTAGAGGTCAGAACCGGCTACCACGTGGTCGCCCGGCCTGAGCAGTGAGAGCACACCCGTTTCGGCGGCCAGCCCTGAGGCGTACGCCAGTGCGTCGGAGCCGCCATCGAGCGAGGCGATGCATACCTCGAGGGCGGTGCGCGTCGGATTCCCGGATCGGGAATACTCGAAGCCCTTGTGCACGCCAACCGCATCCTGCGTGAACGTCGAGGTCTGGTAGATCGGAACGATGATGGCTCCGGTGGCCGGATCCGCGCCCTGGCCCACATGGATCGCCCGTGTCGCGAGTTTCATAGCAGGCTCCCCGAGTCCGCCATGTCCGCAGACGTGGCACGCGCATCGGCGGGCTCAACGCCGGCCAGGAGTCCTTGCCTGGACATCCATTCGTCGGAATGGAACTTGGACAGATAGTTGCGGCCCGTGTCGGGCAGGACGAGCGCCACGACCGAGCCCTGGGGCATTCGATGGGCGATCGCCATTGCCGCGTGGAGCGCTGTGCCGGCCGAACCCCCGACCAGGATCCCCTCCTCTCGCGCCAGCCGCCGCGCGGCGGCGAACGATTCCGCGTCTGTCACGCGAACCCACTCGTCCACGAGCGACCGCTGAAACGTCTCAGGGAAGAAGTCCTCGCCGATGCCTTCGACGATCCATGATCCCGCTGTGTCGCCGGAGAGTATCGAGCCCGACGGGTCGGCCCCGACGATCCTCACGTTCGGGTTCTGCTCTCGCAGATACCTGCCGACGCCTGAGAGCGTGCCCCCGGTTCCGACGCCCGCGACGAACGCGTCGATGCGGCCGCCGGCATCCGCCCACAACTCCGGACCCGTGGTGAGGTAGTGGGCCTCGGGGTTGGCATGGTTCGTGAATTGGCCCGGGCGCCACGCGCCCGGTGTCCGGGCCGCGATTAGGTCGGCCACGCCGTTATACGAGTCGGGCGAGTCCGGCGGCACCGCCGTCAGCGTCACCACGACCTCCGCACCGTACGCGCGCAGCAACTCGATCTTCTCGGTGCTCATCTTGTCCGGAACGGCGAATACGCAGTGGTAGCCACGGACCGCGGCCACCATCGCCAACCCGATGCCCGTATTCCCGGCCGTCGCTTCCACGATCGTCCCGCCGGGGCGCAGAAGCCCACGCGCTTCAGCATCCTCGACCATTGCAAGAGCGATCCGGTCCTTCTGACTGCCACCCGGATTCGCGGCCTCGATCTTGGCGATCAGCGTCGCGGGCGATCCTGCGGCAAAGCGATCGAGGCGCACGGACGGCGTCCTCCCGATCGTCTCCAATATGTTCGCGTGGAGCGTCATACCATCTCCTCACACTCGGACTCTCGTACCTGCGAGGGCGCACGCGCCCATCCGAGTGGACCATGGCGAGTGACGACCTTCACGCACTACGCCCATGCGGTTCGTGCGAGTTCGGGCATCGCCCGCACGAAGGCCACGAAGTTGGTGCGCAACGCCAAGGGGTATGAGGGGACAACAGGGGCGCCACTTGGGCGCCCCTGTTCCGACTTCGATATCCGCTGAGTCGTTACGCGCCGACCGGGCGGTCGAGCGGCTGCGCAGTCCAGCCGTCCAGGACCGAGTTCTCGATGACGATCTTGCCACCGGCAACGCTTGCCGGGACCTCGTCGAGCGGGTACAGGCGGCATGCGCCGCTCACGCCGACGCCGGTCTCAAGATCGCGCTTGGTACCACAGTTCTGACAGCGCAGGGTGCCGTCGGGCGCGATGTCCTGACGCTTGCCCTTGCACGGTATGCAGTAGCTCACACCCACGAACAGCTTTCCGGAGGGCTTGATGTACGCCAGCATCGAGATCGGATCGGCGCCGGCCTTCTGGTACTCGAAGTAGACGACCTTCCCGGCGACGACGTCAGCGACCGACAGCGTTGTCTGCTTGGCGTCCTGCTTCGCGGTGACGTCGGTCATGGTCACGCCCGCGGAGTAGGTCTGGGCGCTGGCCACAGACGGCTCGGTGTAGTTCGCAGGGAGCAGGCGGCCGATGTACTTGGCCTCCTCGGCAGGAACCGCACCGGCCTGGCCGGTGGCCGCGGCTCCGGCGCCCTTCGAACCGCCACTGCCGACCACGATGACGAGCATCACCAGCGCGACCGCAGCGATGGCGGCGATCCACGTCCGCGACCCGACCGCCTTCTTCTTTGCGGGCGGCGCCGCCTTGGCGGGTACCGACTTCTTCGTGTTCTTCTTGGCCATCAGGGGCCTCCTTCTTGTGTTCGCGACGCGAGCGAAAGGCGTCTAGGACTTCTTGGTGCTACGAGCGCGGGGTGCGGATGAGCCCGCATGGGGCGTGGGCGCCGGAGGCGCGTCCGCGTCGTCGAAGCCCGACCACTGCTCGCCGGCGTCTTCGACAGGGCCGGCCTCAGCGGCGGTCCCGGCGGACTTGGCGGCGGATGCGCGTCCACGCGCGGGAGCGGGCGCCGGCTCATCGGCCGGCTCCGAGGTACGCGCGCGCTTGCGTGCGGGTGCAGGCTCGGGTTCGGGCGCGACCGCCGTACGCCTCTTGTAGACGTCCCGGGCGAACAGTCCTCCGAGGACGAAGACCATGATCCACATCGGGAGCACCAGGCCGTCGGCCGCGCCTGCGGGGGCGGACAGCGGAGCCGAACTGGAACCGGCGGCGCCCGGAGCTGTCACTCCGGCGGGCGTGAACGCCACCGACGCGGACACCTTGCTCCCGACCTTCGGGCTTGTGACGGCACGCGACACCGACTGTCCCGTGCTGCCGCTCCCGGTGAGCGTTCCGCCCGTGGACGACGTGACTGTCGAACCGACGGGAACCGAGATCGACAGCGTCGCACCGGAGACCCGGGTGGTGATGGGGAGCGAATACGCGACCGCGACGGGGATGCCTGCCGTGAGAGCCGGGATGCGGTACTCGACCTGCCCGCTCCTCCCCTGCCTGAGGGTGAAGACGATCAGGTCGTAGCCCTTGGCCTTCTTCACGACGTACTGCGCGGTGGGATCGGCCGACGAGTCGCCGCCGAGGATCTCGCCGACCCAGTACGGCGTCACCCCAGTGGGCACCGGAAGGGCGATCGTTGCAGGCACGCTGGCGTCCACGGTGAGTTGACCGCTGACCAGCACGACGGAGTCAGAAAGCTGAACGCGCATGCTCAGGCTTCCGAGGGACGGCGCGGGGAGGGCTGCGATCGCGGGTGTCAACGTCGCGGTCGCCCATAAGGCGGCAGCGAGCACGAGTATCCGCACCGACTTCATGATGGAGCGCACGATGGGTTCTCCGTTCGGGTCCGCGGACCTAGGCAGCGACTTCGGCGGTGTAGCCGGCGTCGCGAACGGCGGTCAGGATCTGCTCGACCGATACCACGGCCGGGTCGTATTCGGCCGTCGCCGTGCCCTTGACGTAGTCGACCTGAGAGGACGAGACGCCGTCCAGGTCGCCCAGTGTCATCTCGATGAGCATCGAGCACGACGAGCAGTGCATGCCGCCGGCGTTGATGTTGAGCGTTGCCATGGTTGTTTCTCCTTGCGTTGTCTGCAGACCCCGCGGCCTGAGTCCGTATGTGTACGAGCGGGAGAGGGCGGGCGCCCCGCCGAATGCGGGCGCCCGCCCTGGGTTGCTACTTGACGCGCACCGCCGTCGCGACCTCGTTGCCGTTCACGAAGAACGGCTGGTCGGGGCTGTTGTACTTGTCCATCATGTTGAACTCGAACGTGCTGGCTACACCACGATCGGCATGCACCGCGACAAGCAGCTTGTCCGAGAGCGAGACGGTCGGATCGAGCATGACCTTCACGTTCGTGCTCGTTCCGGCGGGGATCTGCCGGAAACCGACGCGTGCTCCCGGCTTGCCGTTGTCGTCGAGGTGCACGACGATCCATGCCCCGGTAGGGGCGACAGCCTTGGCCACCACAAGCGCGGTCGTGACACCCGGCTGATCGGCCACACTGATCGATGCCTGACCGTCGGCCGCGGGCACGCCGAACGGCGGCGTCGCTACCTTGGTCTCCATGGCCAGCTCCATGCCACCGACGAAGTACGGCTTGTCGGGGCTGGAGTCGAAGGTGTCCTTCGAGAACTCGAACTTTCCGACGATGCCTCGATCGCCATGGACCGCGACGATGAGCTTGTCGGTCAGCGTCACGTCGTCGATCGCCACCACGACGTCCCGGCTCTCGCCCGCGGGGATGGCCTGAAGGCCTATCCGCTTGCCCGGCATGCCGTTGTCGTCCAGGTGCACCGCGATCCAGGAGGGACCGGGGACCTTGACCGACGACACGGTGATCGAACCTTTCGCACCAGGCTGATCCATGACCTCGAC
>JANYLP010000067.1 GCA_025361445.1 Coriobacteriia bacterium | reverse complement strand
CGCGTCCTCGCGAATCGGTAGAGCCTCCGGGACGCCGTACACGGCGGCCGACGAGGCAGACAGCATGCGGCGCGCTCCGGCCGCGGCGGCGGCGCGCGCGACGGCGACGGTCCCGTCCACGTTGACGGCA
Source organism: Coriobacteriia bacterium (assembly GCA_025361445.1). Lineage (GTDB taxonomy): Bacteria > Actinomycetota > Coriobacteriia > Anaerosomatales > PALSA-660 > PALSA-660. The sequence goes on along the minus strand of JANYLP010000067.1, from coordinate 2,736 downwards.
CGGTCACGCGCGGGGTCCGCGAACGAGCGTGTCACGTCGGTCTGCGCCGCGAGGTGCACGACGGCCTCGGGCCCGAACTCGGCGACCGCATCGGCAAGCGCCAGGTCGAGAATGTCCATCTTTCGCAACCAGGCCGCGGGGTGCACATTGCCCATCGAGCCGGTCGAGAAGTCGTCGATGATGCCGACGTCGTAGCCGCCACCTATGAGGGCGTGGACCAGGTTGCTCCCGATGAAACCCGCCCCGCCTGTTACGAGCACACGCATGTGTCGCTCCATGTCGTCTTCACCGGGTCCCCGGGGCCCCGTGAGTCTGGGCCCCCGCCGCGCTCACTTTACACCGAGCCCCGGACGCTGCACCCTGAATCCGGAGAGGGGCGAGCGCATGCCTGCGACGCGTTGGACCATCGTCGAGCATATCGGCCCAAAGGGGCTCCTCGCGCTCGAGTTGGATTGGCGCCGACTCTTCCTCGAGATGCCTGACCCGGCGATCTGGCACTCGCACGAGGCGCATCAGGCCTACCTCTGGTCACTGTGCCCAGACCCGGAACGGTTCCGCTGCCTCGCTCTGTGTGACGAGCAACGCGTTCGCGCGATCTTGCCCTTGGAGGAACGATTCGACCGCGCCCTGTACGAGGGCGGCCGCGGGGTGAGGATGCGCGTATGGGGCATGCCATGGCGCAAGGAGAGCTGGGCGATCACCGACGCGATCGGCCCTGAGGACGACGCCCGCCGAGCGCTCCTGCCCGAGGCGATCGCATTCCTACGCCGGCATCCTGACAGGCCTTCGATACTCGCACTCGGACGCACCAGAGAGACATCCGGGCTTTGGGACGGCCTCGCCCGGATCGCGCCGAGTGGATGGTATTCGTTCGCGGACGTCAACGAGTTCATCGTGCCGACGGACATGTCGGCGGAAGAGTTCGAGTCGCGGCTATCCCGGAATTCGCGCCAGATGCTGACCAGAGCCGCGCGGCGCTATGCCGCTTTGGGAGACACCCGATCGGTGCGTGCTGTCGCGCCCGATGAACTAGCCGATGAGTACGAGAGGTTTCTCGAAGTCGAGGCCTCCGGCTGGAAGGGAGCGCACGGCTCGGCGATCAGACAGTCGCCCGGCGAGAAGCAGTTCTACGGGGGCCTCCTGCACCGGATATCGCTCGATGGTCGCTGCGAGATCAACTCGCTCTACGTGAACGACACGTGCATCTCGTCGGGGCTCTGGGTGTTCACCGGGCGCCAGGCCGTTCCGCTCAAGATCGGGTACGACGAGTCGTTCGCGCATGCGTCCCCCGGACGCCTGCTCACCCACATAGTCCTCAAGGAGTGCTGCGAGAACGCAGGGGTCGACGCAGTGACCATGTTGGGAGAAGCGCCGTGGATACGCCACTGGTCTCCGGCGTCCGTCAGCCTGCGGCGTGCGTTCGTCGCACTGCGCCCGGTCAGCGGATCCGCGTATCTGGCTGCGCTTCGACTCCGCTACGGTCCGATCCGGCACGCGATGCGCGTGGTTCGGAAGCGCCGCAAGGCAGCCGACACGAGGGCCCGGGTGCCGGGGCGCGAGTCGGAGTAGCGCCGGCTGAATCCTCAACGTGGCGCGTGAACCGCCGTAGCCCTACTTGCCCTTGCGCCCGTTCGGCCGGCACGGCGCCACGAGCGCGCGTGCCAGCACCTCGTCCATGCGCTCGACCGGGACGATCTCCATCTCGTCGCGCACGTGCGGCGGCAGGAGCTCGAGGTCGCGCACGTTGTCCTTCGGGATGAGCACCGTCTTGATGCCGGCTCGATGCGCCGCCAGCAGCTTCTCCTTGAGCCCGCCGATGGGGAGGACGTGGCCGCGGAGCGTGATCTCGCCCGTCATCGCGACCTCCCGGCGCGCCGGGCAGCCCATGAGAGCGGATGCCAGCGCCGTGGCCATCGTGATGCCCGCTGAAGGCCCGTCCTTGGGAGTCGCTGCCGCAGGCACGTGGATATGAAGGTCGAGCTTCTCGTTGAACATGGGGTCGATCGGCCACTCGGACACGTGCGCGCGGATGTACGAGACCGCCGCCTGCGCCGACTCGCGCATGACGTCGCCGAGCTGCCCGGTGAGTATCAGCTCGCCCTTGCCGGTCATCGTGGTCGCTTCGATGGAGATGACGTCTCCGCCGGCTTCGGTCCACACCAACCCTGTCGCCGTACCGATCTCGTCGGTCTCCTCGGCGAGTCCGTAGCGGAACCGGGCCGGACCGAGGTACTTGTGCAGGGTGCGCGCCGTCACGCGAGTCCTGCGCGCGTGACCTTCAACGACGCGTCGCGCCACCTGCCTGCAGATCGACGCCACCTGGCGCTCCAGCCCGCGTACGCCGGCCTCACGCGTGTAGCGACGCACGATCTCGCCGAGTGCCTCTTCGGTGATCTCGAGCTTCGTGGTCTTGAGCCCGTGCTCCCGAAGCTGTTTCGGCACGAGGTACTGCTTCGCGATGTGGAGCTTCTCGTCCTCGGTGTAGCCGGGGAAGTGGATGACCTCCATGCGGTCCTGCAGCGCGGGCGGGATCGTGTCGAGCAGGTTCGCCGTCGTGATGAACATGACGTCGGACAGGTCGAACGGCGCCTCGAGGTAGTGATCTTGGAAGCTGTCGTTCTGCTCCGGATCGAGCGCCTCGAGCAGTGCGGCCGTCGGGTCGCCGCGGAAGTCCACGCCCACCTTGTCGATCTCGTCCATCATGAAGACGGGGTACCGGGTACCCGCGGTACTTAT
>JANYLP010000057.1 GCA_025361445.1 Coriobacteriia bacterium | reverse complement strand
TCTACTACATCCTTACGCACAAGGACGGCCGGCAGTCGTTCGCCACCAACTACGCCGACTTCCTGAAACTCAAAGCACAGTTCAAGAGGGGGCTGCAGTGACGCAGAACACCGGACCGGCAGCCGTCGCGATCGCCGGGGCGCGCAAGGTCTACACCGTCTTCCCGCAGAGGCAGCGCGTGGCGGTCGACGACGTGTCGATCAACGTCCCTGCCGGCGCCATCCACGGCCTGCTCGGGCCCAACGGCGCCGGTAAGACCACCACGCTCAAGATGCTGCTCGGGCTCGTGCGGCCGGACGCCGGCACGTTCCGCGTGCTCGGCGTGGACTCGCGGAGCCGCGCTGGTCGCGGATCGCTCGGCTTTCTGCCCGAGCAGCCGTACTTCCCGCCACAGCTGACGGCCGCGCAGGCGATGCGACTGTACGCCCGACTCTCCGGCGTGCCGGAGCGCGAGATCAAGCCTCGCACCGACGAATTGCTTGCGCGCGTCGGGCTGGAAGGCAATCAGCGCACGCTGCTCTCGGCGTTCTCGCGCGGCATGCTGCAGCGGCTCGGCATCGCTCAGGCCATCGTGGGCCGCCCGAAAGTCGTGGTGCTCGACGAGCCGGCGAGTGGGCTCGATCCGCTCGGCCAGCGTGACGTTCGCAACCTGATGATCACCCTGCGCGACGAGGGCGCCACCGTCCTGCTGTCGAGCCACCAGCTCTCCGAAGTCGAGGCCGTGTGTGATCGGGTCTCCATCATGAGCCGCGGGCGGGTGGCGGCCGAAGGCCCCATCCAGGAACTGCTCGGCGTCGCCGGCCGCACGTCCATCACGGTGGCCGGGCTCCCCGCGGGGGTGCGGTCGCGGCTTGGCGTGCTTGCGGCCGATATCGCGGATGCGGCCGACGGCCTTCGCGTCTTCTCAGTGGCCGACTCAGACGTCCGGCGCGCGGTCGATGCCGTCGACGATGCCGGCGGTCGGGTCGTGTCGGTGCAACCGAAACGCGAATCGCTCGAGGACTACTTCACGCGAATGCTCGCCAACGAGGCCGGGGAGGTGGCGTGAGCATGATGCGACGCCTCTCCGCCATCGCCGGCGCAGTCTTTCTTGACGCCATCAAGCGCAAGGTCATCTACGCCGTCGGGTTCTTCGCGGTGGTCTTGGCCTTCTCGGCCCCGTCGCTCCCGTCGTACGGCGTCGGTGTAGACGTCGGCGTGTACCGTGAGGTCGCGCTGGCGCTGACTTTCGCAGCATCCTTGGTGCTCGCGCTCGCGCTGGCATCCAACCGCGTGCCGTCCGAGGTGGAGCGGCGGACGGTCTATAACGTCGTCGCCAAGCCGGTGAGCCGGTGGGAGTACATCGTCGGGACGTGGACCGGCATCACGGCGGTCATGGGCGCGGTCATCGCCGCATTCACCGTCATCGACCAGCTCGTGGGTCTGGTCCGCTATCACGAGCCGATGTGGCAGCTGTGGCAGGGTGCGCTCGCGATCTGGATGGAGGTCGGGGTGCTTACGGCGTTCGCCGTCGCGGTCTCGGCTCTGTCCGGAGCTGTCGTTGTCGCGGTCGCCACGCTCGCATTCGCGTTCATCGGGCACTCGCGCCAGCCCTTCCTCAAGCAGGTGCCGGGCTTCCCCGCGTGGCTGTTCCCGTCGCTCGACAGCTTCAACGTGATCAACCCCGTCGCGCATGGGAGCGGGTATGGCCTCGTCTACGGACTCCTGATGTCCGCGGTGTTCGCCGGGTGGGTCGTCGCCCTGATGGTTCTCGGTTCGCTCGGGTTCGCTAGGCGCGACCTGTGAGTCGCGGCCCCCGCATCGTGACCGCGACACTCGCGGTCGTCCTCGCGCTCACGCTGGTGTTAGCGGGGCAGGCGCTGGCCGACACCGCTGCCCCCGAGGTGCCCAACGGTGCGCTCACCGGTCAGGCGATGGGCCGGGCGGGCTTCGCCTATCTCACCGGGCTGCGGCAGTTCGCCGCGGCACTGCTGTGGAACCGCCTGGAGCCCCAGATGCACGAGTACTACGGAGGGGTGGGTCTCGGGAAGATGGGCTTCATGCTGCCGAGCATCAAGGCTATCGTCACGCTCGATCCGCAGTTCGTGGAAGGGTATTTCGTCGCTCCGGTGATCATCATCGAGAGCGGTCGGCAGCCGGGCGTCTCGCCGGAGGAAGCCGCCGCTCGTCTCAAGAGTGGAATGGATCTCGCCAAAGAGGGCGTCGACAACAACCCGAAATCCGGAACGCTGCTCGCCTCCTACGCGCAGTTGCTCTACACGGAGGTGAAGGATGTTCCGGCGGCCGCCATCTACTCCAGGGCGGCGCTGGCCGCCGATATCGTGTGGCGGACCGATGAGGATAGGTGGAACGCCTACGCGATCATCCGGGATGTGCTGCGAAAGAGCGGGGACGCCGTCGGCGCCGCTCGCATCCAGGCGGTCATGGATGCCATCTCGGCCGATCCGAACGCGACGCGGAATGCGCCCGACGGTGACTAGCATCCTCGCTCCCGACCTCTATTACTCGTCGGTGTACGCCATCGATCTCGAGGCCCTGTGGGCGGGTGGCGTCCGCGGTCTTCTCATCGACCTGGACAACACGCTGCTCCCACGAGACACGAACGTGATCCCCGAGGCGTCCATGTCGTGGGTGGCGGCCCTGAAGGCGCGCAACTTCAAGGTCTGTCTCCTGTCGAACAACTGGCACGAACGGGCGCCGATCGCTGCCGTCGAACTCGGTCTTGACCTGGTTGATCACGCCGTCAAGCCTCTCCCGTTCGCCTTTCTGCGCGCGCTCGGGCGCACGGGCACGCGTGCGCGCGAAACGGCGATCATCGGCGACCAGCTGTTCACGGATATACTTGGCGGCAAGCTGCTCGGAATGCGGACGGTACTCGTGGAGCCACTCTCGATCACCGACCTCCCGCATACCCTGTTGCTGCGGCGCCTCGAGGCGATAGTGCTGGAGAGACGCTCGCCGCTGTCGTAGGTGCCGACCTCGAGGTGGCCTGGAGCTGAAGTCGATGAAGAGACCGATCAGCGGCACGACCCGGCTCGCCGGAGTCATCGGCTGGCCGATAGACCACTCGCTGTCTCCCGCTATGCACAACGCCGCCTATGAGGCGCTCGGACTCGACTGGGTCTACCTGCCGCTTCCCGTCGCAGAGCAGATGGATCTGGCCCGTGTCGTTGCGGCGATCCGCGCGCTGCCGTTCGTGGGCTTCAACGTGACAATGCCGCACAAGCGGATGATGCTCGAGCTGTGCGACGAAGTCGCCGCTCAGGCCCGGCTCGCCGGAGCGGTCAACACCGTCCACGTCCGTGATGGCCACCTCATGGGCTACAACACCGACGGGCGTGGTCTGCTGGAGTCACTTCGCGACGAGGCGGGCTTCACCCCTGAGGGTAAGCGGATAGCCATCGTGGGATCCGGTGGCGCCGCCGCCGCGGTACTGGCCGCGCTCGTGCTCGAGCGCGCCGCTCACATCACCGTCATCTCGCGCGACCCCGCGCACGCCGAGGATCTCGTCGCACGGATCGAGGTACACGCGCGGGAGACCGAGCTCGTCGCACTCCCGATGGGCCCGGACAACGCCGCCTACATCGAAGCCGCGGACGTCGTCGTCAACGCTACGCCGCTCGGGCGCAACGCCGACGATCCGCTACCCGTGCGCTCCGACTGGCTGCGCGCAGGGCAGATCGTGTCGGACATGGTCTACCGCCCGCTCACGACGCCACTGCTCCTCGCCGCCAAGCGGGCCGGCGCGGTGCCCATCGCCGGGATCGGCATGCTCGTGGCTCAAGGCGCTATAGCCATGGAGATATGGAAAGCCGACTCTTCGGTCCCTGCTCCGCGCGACGTGATGCGCGCCGCGTGCGAGGCCGCCATCAAGGGCAAGTCCGGCGATCTGTCACCGGCGGGAGAGTTCTAGGTGGCCGCCCGCTCCACACGGCTGGGGAAGATCCTCGTTCAGGCGGGGGTCGTCTCCGAGCGCCAACTCGAGATGGCGATCGCCAAGGCGGGAGCGGACAAGACGCTCACGCAGGCCATCACCGAGTCGGGTTTCGCCACCGATATCGCGATCGCCAAGGCCATCGCCGAGCAGACCGGCCTCGAGTTCGTCGACATCGCCGGCTACGACATCGATGCGAACGCCTCGACGCTGCTCTCCAGCGACGCGGCGCGGCGCTACAACGTGTTGCCGATCGCGTTCGAGAACGGTCGGCTCGTCGTGGCGATGGCCGATCCGGCCAACATCTTCGCGATCGACGATCTTCGGATCGTCACCGGCTACGAGATCACCCCGGTGGTCGCGGTCGAGGTGGACCTGCGCACGGCGATCGACAGGCACGGCGCCATGCAGGAGAACGTCGACCAGATGGTGGGCGACGTAGAGGATTCACTCGTCGTCGACAAACACGGCGAGGAGCTCGACGCGGAGCCGGGTGAGGAATCGGTCGTCTCCAAGCTCCTGAACCTCATCATCACCGAGGCCATCACCAAGGGCGCCGGCGACATCTACCTCGAGCCGCAGGACAACGACCTGCGGGTGCGTTTCCGCATCGACGGTGTCTGCCAGGAGGTCATGCGCGTCCCCAAGAAGCTGCAGACGCGCCTGCTCTCTCGCGTGAAGATCTCCTCGGGCATGGATATCGCGGAACGCCGTATCCCGCAGGACGGCCGTTTCGGGGTCGTACTCGACGGCAAGGCCGTCGACTTCCGTGTCGCCGTCCTGCCCACCGTCCGCGGCGAGATGTCGGTCATGCGACTGCTGCGGCATGACTCGATCATGATGTCGCTGCAGGATCTGGGCTTCCTCGAGAACTCGCTCGCATCACTGACGGCTGCGCTCAACAAACCGTACGGCTGCATCCTCGTCACCGGCCCCACCGGCTCCGGCAAGTCGACCACGCTGTACGCGGCCATCAACGAGACCAACGATCCGGGGACGAACCTCATCACGGTCGAAGACCCGGTCGAGTACCGTCTGGAAGGGCTTTCGCAGGTGCAGGTACACGAGCGCGCGGGCCTGACCTTCGCGTCGGCGCTCCGCTCCATCCTGCGACAGGACCCCGACACGGTCATGATCGGTGAGATCAGAGACGTCGAGACGGCCACGATCGCCATCGAGGCGGCGCTCACGGGCCACCTGGTCCTCTCGACGCTGCATACGAACTCGGCGCCGTCCGCGATGACCCGGCTCACCGAGATGGGCGTGGAACCGTTCCTGACGGCCTCGGCCGTCAACTGCGTCGTGGCCCAGAGGCTCGCGCGAAGGTTGTGCGGCGACTGCAAGGAAGCGTACACGCCGGATGAGGCCGCGCTCGACCGCATCAACTTCCCGTACGAGAAGGGCAAGATGCCGACTCTGTACAAGGCGGTCGGCTGCAAGAAGTGCAACAACATCGGCTACCGTGGCCGCATGGGCATCCACGAGGTCCTTGTCATGACCGAGATACTCGAGCGGATGACGGTCGAGCACGCGGGTGCTGACGCACTCGAGCGCCAGGCGATCGCCGACGGCATGATCCCGCTGCGGCAGGACGGCTTCCTCAAGTGCGCCCTCGGACAGACGTCCGTGGAAGAGATCCTCCGAGTTATCGTCTAGGAAGAGAGACATGTCCCTTTCCGGCAACCTGAGCGACTTCTCCATACCGGACGTCTTCCGACTCGTGTCACTGAGCGGTAAGACCGGTGTGCTGCATCTGGAGCGGGGCGACTCCGAGGGAGACGTCTGGTTCCGCGACGGACAGGTCTTCTTCGCGCAGTCGGACCGCCGCAAGGGGCTGCTCGGTGAGCGCCTCGTCTCGGCGGGCCGCATCTCGGCACTCGCGCTGGCTCGCGCCGTCGAGATGCGCGGCGAGGAGCCGGAAGGTGGTCGCCGGATCGGCGAGATCCTCGTCGATGAGGGCCTCATCACCGTCTCGGTGCTGCAGTCATTCGTCCAGGAGCAGATCCAGGACACGGTCTTCGACCTGTTCCTGTGGGACGAGGGCGCTTTCGAGTTCGAGATACTGAGCGAGCCTCCGGCGGAGCAGGATATCGGGCTCGCGGTCTCGATCGAGAACATCGTCATGGAGGGCGCACGGCGCCTCGCGCAGTGGACCGATCTGCGCACGTCCGCCTCGTCGGGAAGCGTGGTCTTCCGCGTCGGATCGGTCGCCGGTGAGGACGTCGTCGACATCTCTCTCAAGCCGTCCGAATGGCGCATCGTGACGCTCGCCGACGGGACACGCACTGTGGCCGAGGTCGCCGTGGCGGCGGGTGTCACCGAATTCGATGCTGCACGCACCTTGTACGGACTCTTCGGCGCCGGCCTGCTGC
>JANYLP010000007.1 GCA_025361445.1 Coriobacteriia bacterium | reverse complement strand
GAGGACCCTGTTCCTCGTCACCCCGCCACGAGCATTCGGGGGTGAATCGCGCAGAGGCTCACCGTGCGGGTGCGACGACGGCTATCATCGTGAACGGCGCGGAATAGGGCGCCCGACACCACGCGACCTCCGCGATGGAGAAGACGGCAACGATGCTTCTGCTCACAGAGCGCACGAGCGCCGGGATCACGGTCCTCACTGACGAACGTTTGCGCGCCGAGCATGGAGTGCTCGTCGCTTTCAGCAAGCGCGCGGGCGGCTTCAGCACCGGTGACTACGCGGGGCTCAACCTTGCGGCCCACGTCGGCGACGATGCCGAACTCGTCGACGCGAACCGCACCGCTCTCCTCGCCTCGCTGGGAATCGCTCACGATCGCGAACGTCTCACGACTGCGCATCAGGTCCACGGGACCGCGATCGGCCAGGTCGGTGAAGATGAGATCGGCGCGGGCGCCTTCGCTGAAGAGGGCTCCAGGCCGTCCGTACGTGACGCCGACGGGCTGATGACCGTCGCGTCCGACGTCCCGCTCATGCTCTGCTTCGCGGACTGCGTTCCGATCATTCTCGTGGCGACGAAGCCGGTTGTCGCAGTCGTAGTCGCGCACGCCGGATGGCGCGGCGCGCTCGCCGGGATCGCCGGTGCTGCCGCCCGAGCGCTCGCCGCTCGCGCCGGTTGCGAGACCGCCGATCTCGTCGCCTACGTCGGCCCGCACATCGGCGCGTGCCACTACGAAGTCGCTCCCGAGCTCTTGTCGCAATTCGTTCACACGTTTGGTACCATTGCCGCGGCCCAGGGCCGTTTGGACCTGGGCGCTGTTGTGTCCGAGAGCCTGAATGGGGTCGGCGTGCCCATCTCGTCCCAGTGCAGTGCCAATGTGTGCACCGCAGAACGGACCGACGTGTTCTTCTCTCACCGCGCCGAAGGCCCCACCGGCCGACACGGGGCGCTTGCTTGCATTCTCGGAGACCCCCGATGACGTCGCGCAGACTCCGCGTCCTGATGATCGCGGTCGCTGTGATCGGGGCGGTGTCGCTTGCGGGCTGCGCGTCCTCCAAGATCGCGTCGACCACCCAACTGACCGTGATGGGCTCGACGACCCTCGATCCCATCACGCAGGTGGCTGCCGAGGAGTTCATGGCTGCGAATCCGGGGACTCGAGTGATGGTCTCGGGCGTCGGGTCCTCTGCCGGGATCGAGGCGGTCTCGAAGGGTACGTGCGAGATAGGGACTTCCTCTCGCGACCTGAAGCCCGCGGAGGCGACACAGACCGTTGAGGGCGTGACGTTCTCGCTGGTGGACACGAAGGTCGCCCGAGACGCCATCGCCGTGATCGTGAACCCGAGCAATCCGATCTCATCACTGACCACTTCCCAGGTCGCCGACATCTTCGCCGGCAGGATCAAGAACTGGAGCCAGGTCGTGGACGCCGATGGCGTGCGTGGACCGGACCTCGCGATCGGGCTCGTGAATCGCGACGAGGCATCCGGTACCCGCGAGGCGTTCTCGAAGCTGGTCATGAAGGGCATCGAGTTCGACCCGACCGCGGCTGTCCTTCCGGGGACCGGCCAGGTCCGATCCGTCGTCGCTCAGTCCCGGATCGCGATCGGCTACATCTCACTCGGCTTCGTGAAGGGCAGCCCCGTCAAGGCGCTCATCATCGATGGCGTCACAGCGACTGAGGACAACGTCGCCAACGGGACGTATCCCATCAAGCGGAACCTGCACTTCATCTCCAAGGGCGCGCCGCAGGGCCTGGCCAAGCAGTTCATCGAGTTCATGCTCTCGCCGCAGATACAGGACAACGTCGTGATCGACGGCGGATTCCTCCCCATTGGTGTGGGAGGGAAGTGACATGGCGAATGACGCAGACCTGACCGGGCACGACGCGGCCCCTGAGATGTGTGCCGACCCCTCTTCCGCGGCGGCCGCTCCCCAGCCGCCGAAGCACTCGGCACGGCGTGCTCTGACCAAGATCACCCGCGGCACGTACCTGAAGGAAGCGGCCCTCAAGAACCTCTTCCTGTTGTGCGCGTTCGTGGCCGTCGCGGGAGTCGCGCTCATCTTCATCTTCGTCGGCATCAAGGGGTGGCCGATCTTCGGCAAGGTCGGGATCTTCGACTTCCTCGGCGGAGCGACGTGGTTCCCCACCAAGGGGCACTTCGGCATCCTGCCGCTCATCATCAACTCGCTTCTGGCGATGACCGGAGCGCTCGTGCTCGGGGGGCCGCTCGCCGTGGGCACCGCCGTGTTCCTCTCGGAGGTGGCCTCTCCGAGGGCCAGGGCCTTGGTCCGCCCGGCCGTCGAGTTGCTGGCGGGCATCCCGTCCGTGGTCTACGGCTTCTTCGGCCTCGTGTTGCTGCGGCCGATCATCGCCGACCTGTTCGGAGGCCTCGGATTCGGGCTGCTGACGGTGTGGCTGATCCTGGCGGTCATGATCGTTCCCACCATCGCCACTCTCACCGAGGACGCGCTTAACTCGGTGCCGGAGGGCATTCGCGAGGCGAGTTACTCGATGGGCGCCACGAAGTGGCAGACGATCTGGCGCGTGCTTCTGCCTGCAGCGAAGATCGGCATCATCGACGCGATAATCCTCGGGATGGGTCGTGCTATCGGCGAGACCATGGCGGTAGTGATGGTCGCAGGGAATGCGAGCGTCATCCCGGCCGATGTCCTGAAGCCGTTCCTGACGCTGACGACGGTCATCGTCATGGATATGCCGTACGCGTCCGGTGATCACCGGACCGCTCTGTTCGGCGTCGCCATCATCCTTTTCGTCATATCGATGATCTTCGTCGCTGCGATCCGCGTGATCTCGCGCTTCGGCAAGCGGGTGGGGTAGCAGCCATGCAGTCACAAGAGCGCGTCAACAAGAACGTCACCAACGGCATCGCACTCGCCGTCATCTGGCTGGCCGCGATCGCCACTGTGGGGGCGTTGGGCACGATCCTGGTCTACGTCTTCGTCAACGGGATCGGACAGCTCACCCCGACCTTCATCTTCACCAATCCGCATGGCGTGCTGATGGAGGGTGGTATCTGGCCGACCATCCAAGCCACGCTCTACGTGACAGCTCTGGCCATGTTGATCACGACTCCGATCGCGGTGCTCGCTGCGGTCTATCTGGCCGAGTACGCCGTACAGGGACGACTGGTGCAGACGATCCGGTTCGCGGCGGACTCTCTCGCCAGCGTTCCCTCGATCGTCATGGGTCTCTTCGGCCTTTCGCTCTTCGTTGAAGGCCTCGGCATGAGGCTCTCCGCGATCGCGGCGGCGCTTTCACTGGCGTTCCTGCTTCTCCCGATCATCGTGCGCACCACGGAGGAGTCGATCCGCGCCGTGCCGAAGTACATCCGGTGGGGTTCGTACGGCCTCGGTGCTTCGAAATGGCAGACCGTGTCCCGGATCGTGCTCCCCAGCGCCCTGCCGCGCATCACGACCGGAGTGATCCTGGCCGCCGGACGCGCGGCCGGCGAGACCGCCGTGGTCATCTACACGATGGGCACGATGATCAACGCTCCCGTGTCTCCCATGGATCCCGGGCGCACGATGCCCGTCGACCTCATGCTCAAGGCGCAGGAAGGCATCAACGTGCCCTCCGCGTACGGAACGGCGATGCTGCTCGTTCTCATGGTGCTTGCGTTCAATCTCGTCGCCCGCTGGATCGGGCGCAGGAACAGGAGGATGCAGGGATGAGCGAACGGCTCGCATCGCTGCTGCAGGACCAGGCCTCGGTGGGCTCGGGACGCGACAAGTTCGAGGTGAAGAAGCTCGACTTCTTCTACGACAAGTTCAACGCGCTCACCGACATCACCGTGGGCATCGCTGAGCACGCGGTCACCGCGTTCATCGGTCCGTCGGGCTGCGGGAAGTCGACCTTCCTGCGGTGCCTCAATCGGATGAACGACCTGATCCCGGGCACCCGCGTCGAGGGCCAGATCCTGCTCGACGGGCAGGAGATCCATGGTCCCGGCGTCGATCCGGTCGACCTTCGCCGCCGCGTCGGCATGATCTTCCAGCAGCCCAACCCGTTCCCGATGTCGATCTACGACAACGTCGCCTACGGTCCCAGGCTCCACGGCATGCGCAAGAAGTCGGAGCTCGACGGGATCGTCGAGGAGTCGCTGAAGCGGGCGAACCTCTGGAAAGAGGTCAAGGACATCCTCGGCCGAGGCGGGCTCACGCTCTCCGGTGGTCAGCAGCAGCGCCTGTGCATCGCACGCGTGCTGGCTGTCGAGCCCGATGTGCTTCTGATGGATGAGCCGTGCTCGGCGATCGACCCCACCTCGGTCCAGAAGGTCGAGGACCTGATGGCCGAGCTCAAGGACCGCATCACGATCGTCATCGTCACTCACAACATGCAGCAAGCCGCGCGCGTTTCCGACTTCACCGCGTTCTTCCTGCAGGAGATGGCTGGGGAGCCCGCGCACCTGATCGAGTTCGAGCGGACGGCCGCGCTGTTCACGAGCCCGAAGGACAAGCGCACTGAGGACTACATCACGGGACGATTCGGGTAGGCGGGCGCGGGAGACCGTTCGCCAACGTTCACTTTCGTGCAACCTCGGCTGGCGGTGGGTAGGGTAGTATATCGGGATTCCGAACGGTCGACGAGCCGCTGAAACGGCGGCCGACGCGGTCGTGAACGATCCGCGAATGCGGTTTCAAACGAAGGGTGTGGGTGTCATGCGCGAAGGCTTCCGGCAGGAACTGAAGGACCTCAAGGCCGAGGTCGTCGCGATCGGTCGTCGGTGCTCGGAGCAGACCGAGCTGGCAGTGCGCGCGCTGGTGGAAGGCGACGCC
>JANYLP010000013.1 GCA_025361445.1 Coriobacteriia bacterium | reverse complement strand
CTCTACCGGGCCCTTGGCGATCGATTCAGCCAAGAGGGCCACAGCGAAGTGAACCGGATAATCATGAGCCAGGGCGCCTGGCTCTGGAAGGCGGCGGAACTAGCTGATCCGCCGCTCGATGCGACTGCAAGGGTCCTGGAGTTGGGCACCGGCTGGACGCACTTCTATGGCCTCTTCATGCGCCTTCTCTATCCGGTCAAGCTCGTGATGTTCGACGTGCAGGACTGCCGTCAGCTGGAGGCGCTTCGTACCCGCTTCGCGCGGGTCGCAGACTCCGTCGATCTGCTTCCTGAGGAGTACCTCGACCGGCGCGACCAGGTGCGCGACGCCGCACGCGAGATTGCCGCTGCCACGAATTTCTCCGACCTCTACAGCCGCCTCGGATGCGAGTACGTCATCGCCGATTCCGGCAGCCTGGCGCAGTTCGAGGACGGCGAGTTCTCGATGGTCCTCAGCGTCGACGTGCTTGAGCATGTCGCGCGAGACAGTGTGGACGCGACGATCTCGGGCATAGCGCGGGTGCTCGCACCCGGGGGCATCTCCGCGCACCAGATCGGAATCAACGACCACCTCGCCGCATACGCCCCGGGCATGCCCTCCAAAGCGTACGTCGGCTTCTCGGAAGGAACATGGCGTGTCCTGTTCGAGAACCGACTGCAGTACGTCAACCGCCTTCAAGCGTGCGAGTTCGCCGCCATGTTCAGCGCGGCAGGCTTCGACCTGGTCGGAGCGACGTATCACCGACCCCCCGATGCGCTGACCGACATCCGACCGGCGGGGCGATTCACGGGATTCGACGCAGAGGAACTCGAGATCGCGTTCGCGCAGTTCCTTCATCAGAAGCCTCGCGCTGACGCGCAGACTCGGGGCTACCGCCTGCCTACCCCCAGGTAGACACCGCCGCCGGCGCGAACCGCGTCGCCATCCAGGCAGTTGCGACCGTCGAAGACCAGACGCGGCTCCCGCATAAGCGCGGTCAGGGCGCGCCAGTCGGCGTCGGCGATCTCGGGCCACTCGGTCGCGACCACGACGGCCTGCGCATCCCGCAACGCCTCGGCGAGCGTGTCGACCTGCTCGAAGGTGCGTGGCCCGTTCGGCACGACGCCCACGGGATCGTAGCCGCGAACCTCAGCGCCGTTCGCAGTGAGCATGTCGATGATCTCGAGCGCCGGCGCCTCGCGGATGTCGTCGGTGTTCGGCTTGAACGTGAGCCCGGCGACAGCGATGCGCTTTCCGGCGAGGTCGCCGAGAACGCCCTTGAGCGTCGTGACCGGGAGAAGGCGCATCCGCTTGTTCACTTCGATGACCGCCTTGAGAAGGTGGAAATCGTAGCCGTTGAGGCTGGAGAGGTGGTCGAGCGCTTTCGTATCCTTCGGGAAGCAGGACCCGCCGTACCCGATGCCGGCATGCAGGAACGCGGGGCCTATGCGCGGATCGAGCCCGACACCGTGCATCACCAGATCCACATCGGCCTCGAGACGATCGCACAGCCGGGCGATCTCGTTAGCGAACGAGATCTTGGTCGCCAGGAAGGCATTCGATGCGTACTTGATCAGCTCCGCGCTTGCGATATCGCACTTGACGACAGGAGCGTGTATGCCCTCGTAGAGAGCGGCCACGCGCTCTGCGGTCGAGTCGGCGCCGCCAAGGACGATGCGGTCCGCATGGAACCAGTCGTCCACGGCGCTCCCCTCACGGAGGAACTCCGGGTTGGAGGCGTACTCGATGCCAACCGGTGCCAGCGTCTCGGAGAGGCGCGCGCCCGTGCCGGGAGGGACGGTGCTCTTCATGACGACCACGGTGCCGGCTGCGGCACGGAGGACGACGAGATCGATGACCGATCGCACGAACCGGAGATCCGCCGCTCCATCGGTAGTAGGGGGAGTCCCTACAGCCACGAACACAAATTCCCCGCACGAGTCGACGTCGTCCGCATGCCCGAACCGCAAGTTGCCCGAGGCGATAGCGGAAGACACTATCTGGGCCAGACCCGGCTCGTGGAACGGGACCGCACCGGCACTGAGCGTCTCGAGCTTCGCGCGATCGACGTCCAGCACGCGGACGTGGTGGCCCGTCGCCGCCAGACACGCACCGGTCACCAGTCCGACGTAGCCGGCGCCGAAGACCGTGACCTCGCGAACCTTCATGTGATGCTCCATCAGTTTGCGAAGTGGACGATGAGTCAGACTCCACGATAGCATTGCGCGAAAACATCCCGGTCGGCGGACCGTTAGTCGAGGGTGTTGGTGCACCCGCCGACGATCCGCTTCGGCCCAGTGCCCTTCGCTCCCAGATTCGATTCGGGTCCGCGAATGACGACCGCGGAATCTGGGTATGCTCAAGAAACTCGCCCGAATGCCGATACGCGGTCTGTGTATCCGTATCGGCAGGGGTGAGCGAGATGGAACAAGTCACTACGGGGTGGAGTAAGGGACATGTCTCGCAGGGGAGGAACGCGCGAGTCGTGATGAGACGGGCCAGTATGCTGGCGGACCTCATAGCGCTCGTCGTAGCGACGATCGCGGCGCTCGCGCTTCGCGGCGCCGTCGCGCCGTGGCTCGGACTGGCGCCCGTTCCTTTCACAACCGACTGGTCGCTGCTGGTGCCCTTCGTGGTGATCTTCGGCGCGTTCTCCGCTACAGGGCTCTACGAACGTGACGCGTACTCGTCGCGCCCGCTGCATGCGTGGACGATCCTTCGCGCCACGACGGTCGCGTTGATCGTATCGTCCGCCGCCGCGTTCCTGATCGGATCCGGCTGGTTCAGCATGCCACGCCTGACGCTCATACTCACGTTCGCGATCTTCCCTCTGCTCGACCTGCCGCTGCGCCTGAGTGGCCTACACCTGATGTACGCCTCATGGGTGGAGAAGCGCCGACCTGTCGCCTACGTCGTAGGGGACTCGCCGGAATCGCGGCGTATCGCGAAGCGGCTCACATCGCTCCGAGGGTTCGCCCGCGTCCGCAGCATCGACGAAGAGGGACCGACCAAGTCGTGGGCGGACGCGCTCGTCTGGGACCTCGGTCACCGCCACCCGACCGAGCTGGCGGCGGACTCCGTGTTCATCGACAGCGGCAGCCTGACGCCGCGCGAAGCGATGCGCGTCATCGAAGCGGCACAGGACCGCGACGTCGACGTCTACGTCGCCTCTGGCCTGCTGGGTCCGCTCGAGGGCAGCAAGCTGCTCAAGACGCTCTTCCAGACACCCGTGACGCGCGTTCGAAGGACCCTCGCGGCGCCCCCTGGCTATGGCTTCAAGCGCACACTCGACCTCATCGGATCCTCCGCGGCGCTCCTGCTGCTCTCTCCGGTGATCGCCGTCATCGGCCTGGGCATCAAGCTGACCTCCCCCGGTCCCGTGTTCCTGACTCAGACTCGCGTCGGGCGCTCCGGTTCGACCTTCGGGTTCCTGAAGTTCCGCTCGATGTACGTCGACAGCGATTCGTCGGCTCACGAGAAGTACGTCCGTGCCCTCATCAACGGCGAGACGGAGCCGCTCGCGAGAGACGCCAACGGCAACGGGGTGTTCCACATCGTCAACGACCCACGGATCACGCCGATAGGACGCTTCATCCGCAAGTACTCGCTCGACGAGATCCCGCAGCTCGTGAACGTCTTCAAGGGCGACATGAGCCTCGTCGGCCCTCGGCCCCCCCTGCCGTACGAAGCGGACGCCTACGACGCATGGCAGCGTCAGCGTCTCGAGGTGCAGTCGGGGATCACGGGCGTGTGGCAGGTCGTCGGGCGCAACCGCGTCAGCTTCGACGAGATGACGTTCCAGGACCTCATGTACGGGATGAATACCGGCCTGTGGGTGGACCTGCGCCTGTGCCTGAAGACGATCCCGGCGGCGCTGATCGGCAGCGGGCTCTAGAAGCGCCACAACCAGTTCCGCACGTCCCGGAGAGCTCACAGCCCGACCTCGAGCTCTCCGTCCTCCGCGATGTCCACGGTCACGGTCGAACCCTCGTGCACGCTGCCGTCGATCATCGCCTTCGCGACGCGGTCGACGACCTCGCGCTGGATCGCGCGCTTCAGCGGCCGCGCGCCGAAGACCGGGTCGAACCCGTCGAGCCCGATCCGCTCGACCGCCGCCGGCGTGAGCACGAGCGCGATCTTGCGCTCGGCAAGACGCGCGCGCACGACCTCGAGCTGCAGGTCCACGATCCGCTCGATCTGCTCCATCGTGAGCTGGTGGAAGGTGACGATGTCGTCCACCCGGTTGAGGAACTCCGGCCGGAACGTGCCGCGAAGCGCCTCCTCGCCAAGCTTCGCCGCATCCGCCTCGTTGCCCTGCTCGAGGAGCGGCTGGAACTGCGATCCCACGTTGCTCGTCATGATCACGATCGTGTTGCGGAAGCTCACGACGCGGCCTTGGCCATCGGTGAGCCGACCGTCGTCGAGCACCTGCAGAAGGATGTTGAACACGTCCGGGTGCGCCTTCTCGATCTCGTCGAGCAGGACCACCGCGTAAGGGCGCCGCCGCACCGCCTCCGTGAGCTGGCCGCCCTCCTCGTAGCCGACGTAGCCAGGTGGCGCCCCGATGAGGCGCTGCACGCTGAACTTCTCCATGTACTCGGACATGTCGATTCGCACGAGGCTGCGTTCGTCGTCGAACAGGTACTCGGCGAGAGCCTTGGCGAGCTCGGTCTTTCCCACGCCGGTGGGGCCCATGAAGATGAACGACCCGAGCGGACGGTCCGGGTCGGAGAGTCCGGCGCGGCTGCGCCGGATCGCGCCCGCCACCACCGCGACCGCCTCGTCCTGACCCACCACGCGCTTGTGCAGCAGTTCCTCGAGGTGCGCCAACTTCGCCATCTCGCCCTCCATCAGGCGGGACAGCGGGATGCCTGTCCAAGCGGACACGACCTCGGCCACGTCCTGGTCGTCGACCTCCTCTTTCAACATCGGAGTTCCAGCCTGCAGCTCCTTCAGCCGCGCGTCGGCCTCCTCGATGCGCCTCTCGAGCTCCGGGATGCGCGCGTAGCGGATCTCGGCCGCGCGCGCCAAGTCGCCGCTGCGCTCGGCGCGCTCCTCGTCGGCCTTCGCCTCGTCGAGCTCGGCCTTCGCGACACGCACGCCGTCGATGACCTCCTTCTCGCTGCTCCAGCGGGCCTTCAGACCCGAAAGCTGCTCGGACAGCGACGCCATCTCGCCGCGGAGCGCGTCGAGTCGCTCGGCAGAGGCGGCGTCGGTCTCCTTCGCGAGCGCGGCCTCCTCGATCTGAAGCTGGCGCAGCTGACGGTCCGCGACGTCGACTTCCGTCGGCATCGAGTCGATCTCGATACGCAACCGGCTCGCGGCTTCGTCGATGAGATCGATCGCCTTGTCCGGGAGGAAGCGATCGGTGATGTAGCGGTTAGAGAGCATCGCGGCGGCCACGAGCGCGCCGTCCATGATCCGCACGCCGTGATGGACCTCGTACTTATCCTTCACGCCGCGTAGGATCGCGATCGTGTCCTCCACGGTCGGCTCGCCCACGTAGACGGGCTGGAACCGCCGCTCGAGCGCCGCATCCTTCTCGATGTGCTCGCGGTACTCGTCAAGTGTCGTGGCGCCCACGGCTCGCAGCTCTCCGCGCGCGAGCGCCGGCTTGAGCATGTTGCTCGCGTCCATAGCTCCCTCCGCCGCGCCCGCGCCCACGATCGTGTGCAGTTCGTCGATGAACAGGATGAGGCGGCCTTCCGCCTGCTGGATCTCGCGGATGACGGCCTTGAGGCGGTCCTCGAACTCGCCGCGGTACTTCGTGCCGGCGACCATCGAGGCTAGGTCGAGCGCGATGACCTCCTTGTCCACGAGCGTCGACGGGATGTCCCCGGCGACGATGCGCAAGGCGAGGCCCTCGACGATGGCGGTCTTGCCCACGCCGGGCTCACCGATCAGCACCGGGTTGTTCTTCGTGCGGCGCGACAGGACCTGGATGACGCGCCGGATCTCGGCATCGCGCCCGATGACGGGATCGAGCTTGCCGTCGCGAGCGGCCTGCGTAAGGTTTCGGCTGAACCGTTCGAGCGACTGGAACTGCGCCTCGGGGTTGTCATCCGTCACGCGCGTGCCCGCGCGCAGCTCGTCGAGCGCGGCGTTCACGCGCGCGCCCGTCACACCCGCGCGTGCGAGCGCCTTCCCGGCGTCGCCCGAGTCCTCTGCCATCCCGGCCAGCATGTGCTCGGTCGAAACGTAGACGTCCTTGCGCTTCTCAGCGGCCTTGAACGCCTGCTCGAGCACGGTGTTCATCCGCGGCCCGACAGCCACTTGGAGTCCCGCGCCGGCGACCTTCGGCAGCTTCGCGATCGCTTCCACGACCTCGGCGTCGATGGCGCCGGGATCCGCTCCCACCTTCACAAGGATGGGGCGCACGATGCCGTCCGCCTGGTCGATGAGCGCCTTGAGGAGGTGCTCCGGCTCGATGACCTGCTGCCCGGCGTCAGCGGCGATGCCGTACGCGGCCTGAAACGCCTCCTGAGCCTTGACGGTCAGTCGGTCGAGTCTGATAGCCATGGTGGGTCACGTCCTTCTTGTTGCGCGGCGGAATGCGCCTACGCCGGGTATCTGCGCTGGAGTCCGCCGCGGGGGACGAGCACCATCTCGGTACGCGTGACGCGCGCCCGGGTGACGTCGTATTCCGCGAGCCGCCGGCGCATCGCGTCGATGATCAGCCGCAGCTGCTGCGTCTCGTCGTCGAGTCGCGCACGCTCGTCCTCGAGCTCGATGATCCTGATAACGCCGGCGAGGTTGATCCCCTCGTCCTGGGTCAGGTGCTGGATCAGGCGCAGGCGGTCGATGTCCGCGTCGGAGTACAGGCGTGTGTTGCCGGAACTGCGGTTCGGGCTGACGAGCTGACGGCGCTCGTAGATGCGCAGAGTCTGCGGGTGCACGCCAGCGAGCTCGGCTGCGACACTGATCATGTAGAGGGGCCGGTCGCTGTCGGGCTGGACCCCGCGGCGTCTCCGTGGCATCGCCGTCTTCCTTTCGTCAGTCCTTCGCGAGGTGCGCGCGGAGCGTGTCCGCGTCACCGCGCGAGGAAGCGAATCGCTTCAGGAGTTCCTTCTGCTCGGCGCTGAGGTCCTGCGGGACCACGACGGTCACCCGGACCTTCATGTCGCCGGAGCCGCTGCCCTTCAAGCGCGGGGCACCCTTGCCCGGCAGCTTGTAGACCTTGCCGTCCTGCGTACCCGGGGCGATCTTGAGCTTGATGCGCCCGCTCGGGGTCGGGATCTCGAGCTGTGCGCCGAGCGCGGCTTCCGACATCGTCACGGGGAGTTCCAGCGCCACATCGGCGCCCTCGCGCGTGAAGTACGGGTGCGGCTTGATGCGGGTGACCACGTACAGATCGCCCGCGGGACCGCCACCCACGCCCGACTCGCCCTTGCCCTTGAAGCGGATCTTCCCACCGTCGGTCACGCCCGGCGGGATCTGCACGGTCACCGGCTTCGCACGGACGACGCTGCCCTTGCCGCGGCAGGTGCCGCAGGGCGTCTCGATGGTCTTCCCGGATCCGCCGCACACGGGGCACGGCCTCGAGAACGAGAACACGCCCTGTCCCTGCGCCACGTGGCCACTGCCCTGACACATCGAACATGTGACCGCGGAGGTACCGGGTGCCGCGCCCGAGCCGTGGCAAGTGCCGCACTTCTCCGTGCGCTGGACGTCCACCTTCGTGGAGACGCCGGTGAGCGCCTCGTCGAAGGAGAGCGAGACCTCATACGTCAGGTCGCGTCCGCGCTGGGCGGTCGACCGCCCCTGAGGTGGGCCGCCAGGGGCACTTCCCTGGACCCCGCCACCGAACAGGTTGCCGAACAGGTCACCGAAGTCACCCATGTCGACGTTGGTGTACTGGAAGCCGCCACCGGGGCCACCGGGGCCACCGCCGGGCCAACCGCCCTGCCCGCCCGGACCACCCGCGCCCGGCGGTTGGTTACCGCCGAAATACGCGCCGAACTGGTCGTACTGGGCGCGCTTTTCCTTGTCGGAGAGGACGTCGTACGCCTCCCCGACCTCCTTGAACTTCTCCTCGGCGCCGCCGGCGTCGGGATGATGCTTCCGTGCGAGGCGGCGGTATGCCTTCTTGATCTCGTCGGCGTTCGCCGACTTGGGGACGCCGAGGGTCTCGTAGTAGTCCTTGGCGGCCATCGCGCGGCCGCCTTACGCCGAGCGCTCGGGGCCGCCGGCACTCACTATGACCATGGCCGGCCGCACGACGCGACCTCCCATGAGGTAGCCCTTCTGGAAGACCTCGACCACGGTGTTCTCGGGGATCTCCGCGTCCTCGCGCTGGCCCACGGCGTGGTGCAGGTTCGGGTCGAAAGCGGCGCCGAAGGGATCGACGACCTCGACGCCCTCCTTGGCGAACACGGCGATGATCCGTGAGCGCACCATCTCGACTCCGGCCAGGAGGTGGTCGAGCTCGCCACCGGAGGCCGCGCTCGCCACGGTGTGCTCGATCGCGCGATCCAGATCGTCGAGGACCGGGATCAGCTCCGTGATGACACGCTCGCCGGCTCTACCGCGCATGTCCGCGAGGTCGCGCTCCTGGCGCTTGCGATAGTTCTCGGACTCCGCCTGCCACTTCTGCGCTGTGGCGAGGTTGCGTGCGGCCTCGTCACGGGCGGCATCGAGCGCAGCCGCGGGATCTCCCATCGCGTCGAGCATCGCGCCGAGGTCGGCTTCGATCTCCGGATCGATCCCGGGGCCGACCTTCGGCGCGCGCTCGTCGTCGCGGGCCTTATCGAACGGACTCCGCTTGGGGGTCATGGGTTACTTCTTGTCCTCATCGACGACCTCGAAGTCGGCGACTTCCTCGTCCTCAGCGGGAGCCGAAGCGGCGTCGCCTTCGGCGGGCTCGCCCTCGGGGGTCTCGGCCTCGGCGGTCTGGTACGCGATCTCGCCGAGCTTGAGACCGACCTCGCGGAGCTTGTCGCTCGCCGTGGTCAGTGCGTCGGTGTCGTCGCCTTCGAGGGCGGCCTTCGCACCGGCGATGGCTTCCTCGACGGTCGTCTTCGTGTCCTCGGGAACCTTGTCGCCGAGGTCCTTCAGGGCCTTCTCCGTCTGATAGACGAGAGTGTCGGCGATGTTGCGCGCCTCGGCCGCTTCCTTGCGCTTACGGTCGTCGTCGGCGTTGGACTCGGCGTCCTTCACCATCTTCTCGACCTCGTCGTCGGAAAGCGCCGTCGTGCCGGAGATCGTGATCCTCTGCTCCTGGCCCGTGCCGCGGTCCTTCGCGGACACGTTGACGATGCCGTTGGCATCGATGTCGAACGTGACCTCGATCTGCGGCACGCCACGCGGCGCTGCGGGCAGGCCCACCAGATGGAACTTGCCGAGGGTCTTGTTGTCGCCGGCCATCTCGCGCTCGCCCTGCAGCACGTGGATCTCCACAGAGGTCTGGCCGTCCGCGGCGGTGGTGTACGTCTCGGTCTTGCGGGTCGGGATTGTGGTGTTGCGCTCGATCATGCGCGTCATCACACCACCCATGGTCTCGACGCCCAGCGACAGCGGGGTCACGTCGAGCAACAGGATGCCCTTCACATCGCCCGCGAGCACGCCGGCCTGGACCGCCGCGCCGAGCGCCACGACCTCGTCCGGGTTCACGCCCATGTGCGGGTCTTTGCCGGTGAGCTTCTTGACGAGCTCCTGCACGGCGGGCATGCGGGTGGAACCACCGACGAGGATGACCTCGTCGAGGTCGCCCATCTTCATGCCGGCGTCCTTCATCGCGGACTCGACCGGCTTCTTGCAGCGGTCGAGAAGGTCCGCGGTGATCTTCAGGAATTCGGCGCGCGTGAGCTCGTAGTCCATGTGCTTCGGGCCCGAGGCGTCGGCGGTGATGAAGGGAAGCTCGATCTTAGCGGTCTGGGCTCCGGAGAGCTCCATCTTGGCCTGCTCGGCCTTCTCCTTCAGGCGCTGAAGAGCCATCTTGTCGTTGCGCAGGTCGATCCCGTGGTCCGCCTTGAACTTGTCGGCGAGCCAGTCGATGACCTTCTGGTCCCAGTCGTCGCCGCCGAGGTGGTTGTCACCGTTGGTGGACTTGACCTCATACACGCCGTCGCCGAGCTCCAGGATCGACACGTCGAAGGTGCCGCCGCCGAGGTCGAAGACGAGCACTGTCTGCTCGCCCGCGCCCTTGTCCAGTCCGTAGGCCAGCGCCGCCGCGGTCGGCTCGTTGATGATGCGCAGGACCTCGAGGCCGGCGATCTTGCCGGCGTCTTTGGTGGCCTGACGCTGCATATCGTTGAAGTACGCCGGTACGGTGATTACCGCCTGCGTGACCGGCTCACCGAGGTACTTCTCGGCGTCGGCCTTGAGCTTGCCGAGCACCATGGCCGAGATCTCTTCGGGCGTGAAGTCCTTGCCCTCGATCTCGACGGATGCGCGGCCGTCCTTGCCCTTGACGACCTTGAACGCGACCGTCTTGCGCTCGGACACCGTCTCTTCGAACTTGCGGCCGACGAAGCGCTTGATCGACTTGACCGTGTTCTCGGGGTTGGTGATCGCCTGGTTCTTGGCGGCCTTGCCCACGATGCGCTCCCCGTCCTTGCGGAACGCGACGACCGACGGCGTGGTGCGATCGCCCTCGGAGTTGATGATGATGCTGGGTTCCCCGCCCTCGAGCACGGCCATCGCCGAGTTCGTGGTACCGAGGTCGATTCCTATGACCTTGCCCATTTCTTAAGGCTCCTTCCGAAAATGACCTGATGCCGGCACCGTGTGCCGCTGCGTATGGTACAAATCTGAGTGATGCGTTGTCAAGTTATGTTCGCGATGCGCATTCATGGTACCCGCGACGGTGTGCGCGGAAACCAACTCGAGGGTCTGCCGCACGGGCGGGACGCGGGTGCCCGGAGAAGTTCGCCGAAATCGGTCGGCAGAAGCGTCTTTACACCCGGCGCGGCAGTGGGTAAGGTACGCGCGACGCTTCGTCAGTCCCGCGCGGAAGAGGAACGCACATGCCCCGACCGATCATCAATGAAGAAGAGTGCTCCGGCTGCGGCGTGTGCGTGGACGCCTGCCCCAACAAGGTGATCGAGCTTGTCGGCGACGTGGCGGAAGCGATCAACGAGGACGACTGCACGGCGTGCGGAGATTGCCTCGAGGAGTGCCCGATGGGCGCGATCACCGAGATCGAAGAGGACTAGTCCCGGTCCGCGGCCTTCAGAGTCCGGTTCGGTCTTACAGGGGCGCCTGCGGGCGCCCCTTCTCGTAGCCCGAAGGATGCGTGCTGTGCCAGCGGCAGGCATCCTCGACGATGGTGTGAAGGTCACTCCGGCGTGCGATCCAGCCAAGCTCCGCGGTCGCACGATCGTGAGATGCGACGAGCCGGTCCGGGTCGCCGGGGCGGCGCGGTCCGATGTCGATCGTCACCGCGCGGCCCGTCACTTCGGCGCACATCGCGACGACCTCACGGTTCGAGTAGCCGCGGCCGTTGCCAAGGTTGAGCACTGCGCCCGGGCCGCCGGTGCCGAGGCGTTCCAGGGCGAGCACATGCGCTGCGGCGAGATCAGACACGTGGACGTAGTCGCGCACGCAGGTCCCGTCAGGGGTGTCGTAGTCGCCGCCGTAGACCTCGAACCGCGACCGGCCCGCCGCCATCGCCGCCAGGATGCGCGGGATGAGATGCGTCTCGGGACGGTGCGCCTCTCCGAGCAAGCCATCTGGGGATGCGCCGGCTGCGTTGAAGTAGCGAAAGCGGATCGAGCGCAGGCCCGCGACGCCGGCGACTGAATCGAGCAGCTTCTCGAACGCGAGCTTGCTCTCCCCGTAGGCGTTGATCGGCATCGTCTCGGCGTCCTCCGTGATCGGCGAGACCGCCGGCTGCCCGTATACGGCCGCCGTCGACGAGAACACCAGCGCGTCGACGCAGTGATCGGCCATCGCCGCGAGCATCACCGTGGGTGCGGCAACGTTGTTCGCGAAGTAGCGGTCGGGGTCCGCCTGCGACTCCGCGACCTCGATGTACCCGGCGAGGTGCATGACAGCGTCGCAGCCCGGCAACACGCGGTCGAGCGCCGCCCGGTCGCCGACGCTGCCGACTTCGAGCGAAGCACGGTCGTCGATCGCCGCGCGCCGGCCCTTCTCGAGCGTGTCGAGGACCGTGACCTCGTGACCCGCGTCCAGCAGCGAGCGTACGGTGATGGATCCGATGTAGCCGGCTCCGCCGGTGACCAGGATGCGCATCTACGGCTCTCGTGTCTTCGCCTTGATACCGGCTCCGGCGGCTACCTTCTTCATGGTCGACCATGCGCGGGACTTGGCGGCCGCGTCGTCGAGTGAAGCCGCGAAGTCGCCCACGGAGCCGAGGGAGCGGCCGAAGACGCGCAGGTCGGCCCCGGTCGGCAGCCCATCGAGCCCGAATGCCCGGGCCAGATCTTCCGCACCTTCGGAGTCCAGCGCGATGACCGCCGGTGCGTCGACCGCCTCCAGGGCCATCCGCACGCGCCGTGCGGCGGCCTCGGGCGCGTAGTCCGCGGTCGGGCGCGTGACGAGCACGAACACCGCGTCGGCCGCTCCCATCGCGCCAGCGGCCTTGGCGACAGCCTCAGTCGTGCGCGCCCCGAGTATCGAGCCGGCGGTGTCCGGATGTGCCGTCAGAAAGGCGATATGCGCACCGACGACGGGGCCGTCCCAGGTTCCCGGCCCAGCGCCCGTCACCGCGTCCGCGTCCGCCAGCTCGGCCAGCGCCTTCGCCTCGTAGGCGACGCGCAGCGTGTCGGCGACGCTCAGCTCAGGTTTGCGCACATCCACCGCCACGTGAAGGCCAGTCCGTTCTCGATCGGCTGAGTCGCTGCCCATCCGAGTGCTGCGGCAGCCTTCGCGGGGTCGAGCACGCTGTCCGGGATGTCGCCCGTGCGCGCTTCGCGCAACTCGGGCTGCTTGAGCACACGTGAGGCCGCGCTCAGGTAGGCGGCTACCTGAACGATCGACGTGGGCTTCCCCGTCGACACGTTGTAGGCGGGACCGTCGGGCATCGCGGCCGCCAGGGGACCTTCAGCTTCCAGCGCCTCCGCGATGAATGCGACGACGTCGCCGACGTAGATGAAGTCCCGCGTCTGACGCCCGTCGCCATAGATGACCGGCTTCTCGCCGGCCGCGAGACGGGAGGCGAAGATAGCAACGACCCCGCCTTCGCCCCGCCAGTCCTGCCGAGGACCGTACACGTTGGAGAATCGCATCGACGCGAAGTCGACTCCGGTGCCTGCGAGCGTCGCGG